>CALDCK010000299.1 GCA_937937315.1 uncultured bacterium | reverse complement strand
CCCAGAGGGAGGGGAAGCTCCGATCCGGCGCTCAGCAGCGGCAGCCGCAGGCGCGGATCCATCGCGGCGGTCACGATGCCGCACAGCGCCTCGACGTCGAGCCGCCCGCGCGCAGCGGCGGCGACGAGCCCCTCTTCACTGCCCGCCCCGACGAGGTCGATCGCCTCGGAGTCGCCCTGGGCGAGGGGCCAGGGGATGGCCCCTCGCAGCTCGCCCGCTCGCTCCAGGATCGGCAGCAGGGCCGCCCGCAGGCCGTCATCGGAGCCGCGAACCTTTCGGTCGTTCAATCGCTTGCGCAAGGACCCTTCGAGTCGATCCAGAGCGGTGGCCAGACCGTCGATCGTCAGGTCGACCGTCGCCCGTTCGGGCAGGATCATCTGGAGCTGGACGCCCGCCGACCGGGCCTCCAGAGCGGCCACCCGCCGCGCGAGAAGCACCAGCTCGACGCGATCTTCGACGCCGCGCACGGCGCCTCCATGCTTCGCGGCCAGGCCCTCGAGGCCCGCCAGGGCGCGCCGGAAGAGATCGCGATCCCCAGCCCGCGCGAGGGCCCCAACGACGCGCGCCGGCGTTACCGGCAGTGCGTCCTCGCCGTTCCCGGCCTCGACGACTCCCGCCGTCGGCTCGAGCTGGGGAGCGACGAGGGCGCGCAGCGTGTAGGCACGCGGCGACACCAGCCCCAGCACACGGCGCGCCGCAGCGTTCCACTCCGGAGCAATGGCGACTGCCGTGCCCTCGAAGCCCTCGCGGGATGCCGCCAGCGCGAGCAGGGCGAACAGCGCCTCGCCCCCGCCCCGCGGCGAGTAGCTCACCAGCACATCGCCGGCAGAGCCGGCCCCACTCCCGAGCGCGGCCAGCGAGTCGGGTACACCATCGAAGGCGACGGCTTCGAGCCCGGTGGCCTCGACCAGACCGGCCTCGGTGATCCGCGTCATGGCCGCCGCAGCGTCGATCGCCGCGTGCCTCGCATCCCCAGCGGCCCCGCGGCCTCGCCCTCTTCCGAATCGGCGTCTCATCCAGCTTTCCCCCCGCGCGCGGCCGTCGCGGTGTCCCCGCGCCGGCCCTCGCGTCGATTCTTCGTCATCAATCCTCGCGACCGCCCTCAGCGGTCAGGACCAGCAGGCCCTCTTCGACGGCCGACGCCGTCGCGTCCAGAACGACCCGACGCAGCTCCGCCAGGAGGCGATCACTGCTCACCGCCGTGCCCACCCGATCCTTGTGGCGGGCAAAGTCGAGCAGCAGGCCCCCGAGCAGCTTGCGATCCGAGTGTGCGTGCTTCACCACGAGATTCCACTTCGCCAGTGGCACCTCGATGCGCAGATCCCGCAGCTCGTAGAGCTCCTCGGAGAGCGCCGCCCGGCGCAGCTCGAGGGCGATCAGCTGCGTGTTGCGAGAGTAGTTCGCCCGCCAGAATCGACCCTGCGCCAGCAGCACTAGGCCTCCACCACGGGCGAAGGGGCATCCCCGTCATCCTCGGCGGCATCGCCCCGCGCAGCCCGGAGCACCGGTGCGAAGAGCACCTCGAGCAGGCTCCGGGCGACCGGATTCGTGGCCGGTGATCCCCCTCGAAAGGTGTCGGCGGCCGCCAGCGCGGCGCGGGCGTCCTCGGCCCGATCCGCCTTCCACAGCAGGTAGGCGCTCTCCTCGAATCGCAGGGCCGTCGTCTCCGCAAAGCCCTCGTCGAAGATCTCGATCAGCGCCGCGTCGATGGCGCCCTCCAGCTGTTCTCGACGCGTCGCCCCGGAGACCACGAGCGTACTCTTGCCGCTCTCTGCGATGCGCTCGGCGATGGGTGTGAGGCGGTCCTGAGCTGCCGGCCACGGTCCCAGGACGCCCTCCTTCACCCAGCCCGAGACCCGATCGAGGGCGTCGGCCGGTGCGGCGGCGTCGGACAGCTCGGCGCGAGCGAGCGCGCCGGGGCTCGGCGCGTCGGCGCGCCCTTCCGCCAGCCGCGAACGCCACTCGCTGAAGCCCCGGGGAAGCGGCCGCGCATCGGGATGTGCGGAGAGGGAGCGATGGATGAGCGCGCGGATCGATGCCTCGGGGGCATCGGCTCCCGGGAGGCGCCCACCGGCGCGCTCGAAGTCGCGTAAGAAGCGGCGTACCCGGCTGCGGCCCGTGTTGTAGACCTCGAACTCGAGCACGCCCTGATCGTCGTCGATCACGATCTCGAACAAGCGAGCGCCGCCTGAGGGATGGTCGAGAGCGAGGTACACGACGCGCGCGCCCCGGGGGTCGAGAGCGCTCACCCGGCCCTCGTGGAGGCTCTCGTCCAGAGTCGGGAGCTTCGCCACGATCTCTCCCTGGGGTGCCGCCTCGGGCACCGAGAGCCCCTGAGATCGCAGGCGATGCAGGACGCGGCGCAGAGGCTTGCGAGCGGATTTCGGCAGCGCGCCAGCATCGACGCCAAGCACCGCCTGTCCCGCGCCGTCCGCATCCTCGGCCCAGGCCGAGGCGAGCTCCTCGCCGGCTGCCGGCTCGTTGCAGAGGAGCCAGGTCAGCACACGGACCGCCGCCTCGGCATCGAGGAGGGCCGCGAGCTGGAAGGGATCGCCATTCGCCGGGCGGATGGCCTCAGCGTCGGACGTGAGGGCACTCGCCGCTCTCTCGAGGGCGTCCGGCAGTCCCACTTCGGCTCCACTCATGATCGACACTCCGCGAGGATCCAGGCCAGGTAGGAATCGCTTCCGCCCTCGACGGGCAGGACCACCACCTCTGGAAGCTCGTAAGGATGGAGGGCCTCGACGCGGGCCGCCAGCGCCCCGCAGCGATCACGGCAGGTCTTCACGACCAGCATCACCTCTCCATCCTCCTCGATCGCGCCCTGCCAGCGGTAGATCGATCGGACGCCGGGCAGCAGATTCACGCAGGCCGCGAGGCGCTCCTCCACCAGCGCGCGCCCGAGCCGGGCCCCGACCTCGATATCGGGCGCCGTCACGAGGACGATGCGCGCCTCCGGGGCCGTCACTCGCTCCCCAGGAGACGCGCGTGCTCGTTCAGAGCGAAGCGGTCGGTCATGCCCGCCACGTAATCGGCGATCGCTCGGGCCTCGCCATCGAGGTCGAAGCGCGCGCAGACCTGCTCGGGCAGGAGCGCCGTGCGCTTCCGGAACAGGTCGAAGAGGTCGCTGATCACGCGCTCTGCGGGCGCGGCCATTTCGAGAACGCGCGGGTGGTGGTAGAGCCGCTCCAAGAGAAACTGCTTGAGGGTTCGGAGCTCCGAGGCGGCCTCCGCGGAGAAGCCGACCAACCTCCCCGCCAGTGCGCGGACCGCCTCGACCGAGTCCGCCCCCGACAGGGCGATGCGGCGGGAGCTCTCGTCGGCCAGGTCGCCCACGAGTCGATTGATCAGCAGGCGGATCGTCTGGGCGCGAAGCACCCGCTCCGGCGCCGCTCCCACGTTGCGCTCGACGTCCTGTCGCACGTCGCGCCAGAGCGCGACCTCGTGGAGAGCCTCGAGGGAGAGGAGGCCGGAGCGAAGGCCATCGTCGAGATCGTGGTTCGTGTAGGCGATCTCGTCGGCGTGATCGGCGACCTGCGCCTCGAGATTCGGCTGGGCCGTCGGCTCCGGGACCGGCAGGGGATGCTCCCAGTGGCAGCCGTGCTTCAGGATGCCCTCTCGCGTCTCGTAGGTCAGGTTGAGCCCGCGGAACTGCGGGTAGCGCTCCTCCAGCAGATCGACGATCCGGAGACTCTGCCGGTTGTGGTCGAAGTCACCGTGGGCCTTCATGAGCTCGGCGAGCACCCGCTCTCCCGCGTGGCCGAAGGGCGTGTGTCCCAGATCGTGGGCGAGCACCACCGCCTCGGCGAGCTCCTCGTTGAGGCGGAGCATCCGGGCCAGGGTTCGTGAGATCTGACTGGCCTCGAGGGTGTGGGTCAGCCGGTTCCGCAGGTGGTCGCCCTCGTGGTAGACGAAGACCTGGGTCTTGTACTCGAGGCGCCGAAAGGCGCTCGAGTGGACGATCCGGTCCCGATCGCGCTGGAACGCCGTCCGGTGGTGATGCTCCTCCTCCTCGAACAGGCGCCCCCGGGAGTCGCCGCTCCGGGAGGCGACCGGCGCCAGTCGCTCGCGCTCCTCGCGTTCGAAGGCCGCGCGGTCCCGCAGAAGATCCATCAACGGGACCCGGCCGAGGGATCCGACCCGGCGTCGCGGATGACCCGCTCGAGGCGGGCGCGCGACGCGGCGTCGATCTCGTCCATGGGCGGGCCGTCGCCTTCGCCGGACGTCCCGAACGGTCGCAGGGCTGCAAGGGCCGCCACTGCGGCCGCGAGAGCCAGGGAGAAGAGAAGCCATCGTCGCACAAGCTCGCTCGCGATCCCCCGACGAGCCCCCGGCCATGGACCCTGGGGCCCCGACCTCCGGGCCCGGCGCACCGGCGATCGGCCGCAGGGAGGAGTGGTCTGGAAAGGCGTGGGGCGGGGGAGGACTCAAGGTAGGGGCGCGGTGTCGGGGGTGTCAACGCTCGGGGGCGATCCGGGCCCGCCCCCGAGGCTCGAAGGAAGTCTCTCAGCCCTCCGATTTCAAACACGATTTCGAAACCGTGAGCGAGTACACTGCGACCATGCCGCGGATCGAGATGCCCCGCCGCCTGCTGCTCGGACCCGGTCCCTCGAACGTTCATCCGCGCGTCCTCGCGGCGATGTCCCAGCCTCTGGTGGGTCACCTCGACCCGGCCTTCCTGGCGATTCTCGATGAGGTCCAGGAGCGACTCCGGCACCTGTTCGGCACGGTGAACCCCATGACCCTGCCGATCTCGGGCACCGGGAGCGCGGGGATGGAGGCCTGCTTCGCGAACCTGCTCGAGGCTGGCGACGATGTGGTGGTCGGCGTCGCCGGGGTCTTCGGGGAGCGGATGTGCGAGGTCGCCCGCCGGATGGGCGCCCGCGTCACCCGGGTCGAGACCGAGCCGGGCACGCCCCTGGACGATGCGGCCATGGCCGAGACCATCGCGCGGATCCGGCCCACCGCCGTGGCCTTCGTTCACGCGGAGACGTCCACCGGCGTCCACCAGCCCGTCGACGCGATCGCCCAGGCGGCGCGCGACGCCGGCGCTCTGGTGATCCTCGACTGCGTGACGTCCCTCGGAGGCGTCGACGTCACCCTCGATGCCTGGGGGATCGACGCGGCATACAGCGGCACCCAGAAGTGCCTCTCCTGTCCTCCGGGTCTCTCCCCGGTGAGCTTCAGCCCCCGAGCCATCGAGCGGGTGCGCAGCCGCCGTTCGCCGGTGCAGAGCTGGTACCTGGACGTCGACCTCCTCGCCGGGTACTTCGGCGAAGAGCGCGTATACCACCACACGGCCCCGGTATCGGCCGTCCTCGGCCTGGCGCAGGCCCTGCGCATGGTCGAGTCCGAGGGCATGGAGGCCCGCATCGCTCGACATCGCAGCGCTGCCGAGGCCCTGATCGACGGCGTCTCTCCCCTGGGGTTCACACCCCTGGTCGACAAGCCCTTCCGGCTGCCGATGCTCACCTCCCTGCGCCTGCCTCCCGCGGTGACCCGCGACGGCGAGGGCAGCCTGCGCCGCGGCCTCCTCGAGCGCTACGGCATCGAGGTGGGCGGTGGACTCGGAAAGCTCGCCGGTCAGATCTGGCGCGTGGGCCTGATGGGCGAGAACGCACGCCTCATCAATGTGGAGGCCCTACTCTTCGCCCTGCGCAAGGAGCTCGCGTGAGGCGATGCCTCGCGGGCCCCGCCATGGTGATCGCCCTGCTCTCGACCGACGCCGCCTTCGCGGATCCCGCGACCGTGGACCCGGTGAACATCGAGGCGCCCCGCTTCGAGGATCTTGCTCCCGCGGGCCCGAGCCTGGCTGAGCGCCTCGGCGAGATCCGTCGCCGGGTACAGGCGGCCCTCGTCTATCCCGAGCTGGCCCGCGCGCGGGGCGTCGAGGGCGAGGCGCGGGTCGGCTTCGAGATCGACGCCGACGGGGCGCCGCGGAACGTCGCTGTGGTCACCTCGTCGGGCAGCCGCAGCCTCGACCGGGCCGCGAAGCGCGCCCTGCTCGATGCCGGCGCCCTCCCCTACGTATCGGGTCGTGTCATCGTCCCGGTGCACTTCGGTCTGGTCGGGGACTGACTCCCCGAGGCCGGCTTGCCCTCGGCCCTTACGCTCTGATACCAATGGTCGAAACCAATCGGGAGAAGGTGCTCCTCCGACGGCGTGTCTAGCCGCCGGGGGGCGGCCTCGAGTGGATCGACCCGATCGATCGTGGCTTCGTCTCAGGACGGTGCTGCGGCGCGCAGGGTCGGCAGCTCGGGGCTGCGGGAAGCCGGTGCAAGTCCGGCGCGAGCCCGTCGCTGTAACCGGGGACGCCCCTCGAAAGATGCCACTGGCCATCGGCCCGATCTCGGATCGGGTCACCGGCTGGGAAGGCTCGGGGGGCGGTCGATCCGGGAGCCAGAAGACCGGCCTTCTTTCGCGGCTCACTCTTCTTCGAGGATCGAGGAGAGGCCCGGCGTGAAGCCCACGACCGGCCCCTTCCCGGATCTCGGCACCCGCCCCCAGCGGGGGCGGTGACGGTGAGCGGCGTCTCCGAGCGGTTCTGCGCTGCGCAGGTTGCGCGCGCGGCTCCACCCGCGGACGCCCGGTCACGGCGTCCGAGAAGGACCTCGCCATGTGCTCCCGTCGAATCCAGGTCTCCGTCTTCCCCATCGTTCTGCTGCTCGGTCTCTGCGGCCCCGCCGGCGCCGCGACTCTCGACTTCGAGGATCTCGGGCAGAACCTCCCCATCGGTCCGAACGACTTCTACGACGGTCGCAGCGCCTACGACCCGAACGACGAAGACGCCACCGACTTCTCCAGCCAGGGCGCGACCTTCAACAACGACTTCGACGATTTCGGCGGCGGCTGCTGCTGGCAGGGCTGGAGCTACTCCCAGACCGACGACACAGGGACGAGCGGCCCCGGAAACCAGTACAGCGCCATCCCCGGCGCCGGCGTCGGAGGCAGTGCGACCTACGGCGTCGGCTTCGCAGGAGGCGTCGTCGGCACGACAGGCCTGGTGACGATCACTCTCGATCAGGCCAGCACGGTCTCGGGCGCCTGGATCACGAACACGACCTGGGGCGCCCTCGCGATGCTCCAGGGCGACGACTTCGCCAAGCAGTTCGGAGGCGCTTCGGGCACCGATCCCGACTTCTTTGCCCTCACGATCTCCGGCTACGACACCTCGGGATCCCTCACCGGTGCGATCGAGTTCCTCCTCGCGGACTACCGCTTCGAGGATGACTCCGAGGACTACGTGGTCGTGGACTGGACCTTCGTCGACCTGTCGGGCCTCGGCGTCGTCGAGACCCTCGACTTCACCCTCGAATCGAGCGACACGGATTTCGGCTTCATCAACACCCCCTCCTACTTCGCGCTGGACGACCTCGTGATCGTGCCCGAGCCGGCGAGCGGGAGCCTGCTGCTCCTGGGCCTGGGCGCCCTGGGACTCCGCGGGCACTCGACGGCGACTCGGCGCCGGCGCCGCTGAGCGAGGACCGCGAGGAGGCTCCCTCCCGCCGCGAGCAGCGCTCCGGAGGCGGGCTCGGGCAGGGGGATCGAGTGGACCGCCGTGACGGCGTCCAGGTCGAAGCCCGCGTTGTCGGGGCCGTAGGGTCCGTTCACGTGGTCCGCCGCCTCGATCTTCACATAGCGGGCCCAGGCGATCCCCAGGTCGGCGAGGTCGAAGGAGTCCCCGCCGGAGCCGTCCGGCACGACGATCGATCCCTGGACCTGACCGATGAAGCTCGTGATCGAAGGCGTGAAGGTGGGCACGGCGGGATGGCGTGAATCGGTCTCTCCGTTCGCCAGCACCGGATAGACACCGGCGCAGCCGTCGTAGTAGGGAGCGTCCAGCGCGTCCATGGCGCAGGAGAACGAGTGCCAGACCACACCGTCCTGACTGACGCTCACCGTGCCCGGCTCCGAGAAGAGCTGGTCCACGATGTCGAAGAGCCCGGTGCCAAAGAAGGGGTTCTCGAATACGGTGAAGTCGACGCCGGGCCCATCGACGATGGCGTTGTCCGTGAACTCGAGCACCACCTCCCCCGAGAGCCCCAGAGAGAGCACGCCGAGCGTCCCGCCGAACAGACCGCTGCCCGTCGGGGGGCCGAGCACCACGTCCGGCATCGCGGCCAGATTGAAGCCCCCGCTCGCGCCGATCGACGTGCTTACCACCGCATCCGCGTAGGGATCACCTCCGGTCGTGAAGGCCGAGGAGGCCGTCTCGAGCATCCCGTTCACCAGGACGCTCGCGTCGAGCTGATTCGCCCCGGCCAGCACGAGGGAAGCCCCCCAGACGAAATCTGCCCAGGCCAGCATCCGTCCGCTCTGGGGCGGCTCCAGGGTGAGGAGCGAGGTGATGTCCGCGCCGTTGAGGGTGACGAGCAGGCTTCCCCCATCCGCGTCGGAGTCGAGGTCGAGCTCCACCGTGAGGGGCATGAGGGTGAGCGACGCCGTGTCGGCCGGAGACAGGACGCGGATCGCCGCCGGCGTACCCGCACCCATTGCCGCTCCCGGCCCGAGGAGGGCCAGGGTCGCGAGGCCCAGGATCGCGAGCCTCGGTCGCCGTGAGATCGATCGTCGATTCATGATTCCTCCTCGCACCGGGTTCCCCGCCCGCCGTCAGAAGCTCTCGAGTCGCTGGGCACAGACCTGTCCGTCGGGCTGACCCCCCAGGAAGAGCAGGTCCGGACCGGAGTAGTCGACCCCCGGTCGCCCGGCGCGAACCCTCAACCGTCCGGGATCCCGCAGCTCTCCCAGGGTCTCCGGTCGCAGGGGCTGGACGAGCTCGGTGGTTGCCAGCCAGCGGAAGCTCGCCGGGTCGACG
>CALDCK010000298.1 GCA_937937315.1 uncultured bacterium | reverse complement strand
GAGCTCGCGGGGGAGCCCCCGACAGGAACGGTGGGGACATCTCTCCCTGTTGCATCACCCGAACCCGAAGCGCGTCCTGTTCATCGGCTCGGGCACGGGTGGCACCGCGTCGGCCTCGGTGCTCCACCCGGTGCAGGAGATCTCCCTCGTCGAAGTGGTCCCCTCGGTCCACGCTCTCGCCGCCCGCTACTTCGCCCCATACAACCGTCGCGTGCACCGCGACCCGCGAACCCGGCTGATCAGCGAGGACGGCCGGAACCACGTCCGTGCATCCGGCGAGCACTACGACGTGATCGTGTCGGACCTCTTCGTCCCCTCGCGCCCCGGCACCGGATCGCTCTACAGCCGGGACCACTTCGAGGCGATCCGCGACCACCTGACCGATGAGGGCGTCTTCGTCCAGTGGCTCCCGATCTACCAGCTCGCCGAGGCCGACTTCCGGATCGTCGCGAGCACCTTCCTCGAGATCTTCCCCGAGGCCGAGCTGTGGCGGGGCAGCTTCTCCGCCCTGAATCCCACGGCCGGACTCGTCGGCACCCGGGGACCGGCGCCGACGCCGGGAGACCTCCAGCAGCGCCTTCGCGATCTCGCGCGCTACGGCGTCCGGGACCGCTGGCTCGAATCCCCCGATGGCCTGTGGATGTTCTACATCGGTCCGCTCGCCGGCATCGGACCGCGCTTCACCTCGGGACCGATCCAGCGAGACGACCGGCCGGTCTTCGAGTTCGTGGCCGGCCGCGCCACGCCCATGGACCATCGCGAGTTTGCGCTGAGGACCTGGCCCGACGTGACGAGCCAGCTCGCGGCGGCGACCGCACGCGACGACGCGCGGAGAACGGGTCGACAGCGCGCCGCCATCCGAGCCGGCGCCGCCATGAGCGAGGCGAACCTGCTGGCGACGAGCGGGCTCGAGGGGGGACGGCGGCAGGGCCTCGACCGCATGCGCCGCGCCGTCCCGGCGAAGCTGCTTCATCCGCCCGACTGGACTCTGGGCGAGCTGTGGCCGGCGCGCCCCGACGAGCCCGATGCGCTCCGCGGGCCCACCGCCTCACCACGCCCCTCGGTCGAGCCCTCGGGAAGGCCCTAGCGATCGGCGCCCTCGCCTCGCCGGATCAGGAGTTCGCGTAGGCGAAGCGCCGCTTCGCCCGATCGAAGTGGCGCTCGACTCCCCACCAGCTGGCCATGGCAAAGGCGAGCATCGCCATCAACTCGATCCCGTAGGAGGCCAGCACGGGCAGCGTGCCGCCGTGATCGAAGGGGTTGAAGACGTAGAGCACGACCATGCTCCCGACGAAGGTGTGGGTGAGGTACATCGCGTAGCTGTACTTCCCGAAGGTGCGCAGCACGCGGAGCCGCAGCCAGCCCACGCCGCGAGCGCCGGGAAGGGCGGCAAGCGCCACGACACTGCCGAAGAAGAGGGCGATCAGGCTGTAGCCCGCGGTCTGCATCCAGGGGTCGAAGATCAGCGAGTCCACGGGATCCGCCGGGCTCGCCCCGACGCTACGCCACCCCACCAGCGCGACGACCAGGGCCCCCGAGATTCCAAGAATCCGAGGCGCCCAGGAGCGCAGTCGTTCGACGCCGACCTCGCCCTGGGCGAGGACCGCGATGGCTGCACCGATCGCCAGGGTGTCGATGCGACAGGGCGTGAGCATGTAGGCGCCGAGGGGCGCACCCCCGGCGAGCAGCCAGCCTCCGCGCGCGATCGGCGCCAGCGCGATACAGGCCAGACACAGCCAGAGGAGTCTCGGCCCGCCGAGGAGCCGAACCGCCAGGGGCCAGACGAGATAGAACTGCTCCTCGATGGCCAGAGACCAGGTCAGGGAGAGTAGCCGGTGGGGGAAGCCTCCATCGATCACGAAGCCGACGTTCGAGGTGTAGGTCCAGTACCAGAGCGACGAGAACGTGTCGGCCCCGGCTCGGAAGAAGTTGAAGCGCGCGAAGTACGGCAGCGCCGGAACCAGCAGCAGCAGGAAGGCGAGCCAGAGGTAGTAGGCCGGGAAGATCCGCAGGGTGCGCCGGGCGTAGAAGACGCGGAAGAAACGGGTCGACTCGCGAGTGCGGAGCAGGATGCGCGTGATCAGGAATCCCGAGAGCACGAAGAAGAGGTCGACCCCGCACCAGCCCATCTTCACCGAGACGAGATAGAGGGCGCCGAAGGGGCCGTCGGTCGGGAACCGAAGACCCGCGTGGGAGTAGACGACGAGAAGGATCGCGATGCCCCGCAGGCCATCCAGGTGGGGACTACGCGCCACCGAAGCCATGGACTCGCCCGTCGCGACACTCACGCCCCCGCTTTACACCGGATCGGAGGGACCGAGCAAGGGGCCGGGGGTCTGGGAGCCCCGCGCACACCCCACGGCGAAAGGTGGGTTACCCTCCCGTGATGGTCAGCGAAGGCGACATCGCTCCGGACTTCGAGGGCGAGACGGCGGATGGGAGGCGACTCGCCCTGGCGGATCTGCTCGCCCGCGGGCCGGTCGTGCTGTTCTTCTACGTGAAGGACTTTACACCCGGCTGAACCATCGAGGCGCGGGACTTCCGGGCGCAGCACCCGGAATTCACCGCCCTCGGCGCCGAGGTCGTCGGCGTGAGTCCGGACACTGCGAAGCGCCACGCCGCCTTCACCTCGAGCCTCGACCTCCCCTACCCGCTCGTGAGCGATCCGAAGGCGGGGATCTCCCGGGCCTACGGAGTCGCCCGGGCTGGGGGATGGCTCCCGACGAAGCGCGCCACCTTCGTGATCGACCGCGCTGGAATCATCCGGCGCGCGATCGTCGCCGAGCTCGACGTCGCGACCCACGCCCGGGAGGCTCTCGAAGCGGTCCGCGGCCTCGCACAGCCCCCGGCCTGAAGACTACTCGGGCTGCAGCTTCTCGAGCATCGCGGCCATCTGCTGGTGCATCAGGTTCACGGCCTGCAGCGGTCGGATCATCACACGGAACTCGACGATCTTCCCCTCGTCGTTGCAGCGGATGATGTCCACTCCGTTGATGAACTTGCCCTTCACCTCGGACTCGAACTCCAACACCGCGTCGTGCCCCGACAGCACCTCCCGTGTGTAGTGGAACTTCGAGCTCGTGAGCTTTGGCGACCCTCCCGCCTTCGACGGATCGCTGAAGGTGGCGCCGGCCGCCTGGAGGTAGAGCTTGGTGATGTCCTTGCCGCGCTGCGGGGTGAAGACGATCGGCGAGTAGAAGACGACGTCGTCGGCGAGGATCGTGTCGAGCCCCCCCTCGAACTCACCGCGAATGTGCGCGTGCCAGTTCTCGATGCACTTCTCGATCATGTTCTCTCCCGTTTCGACGTGGCCCGTCCAGAGCCTATGGGATCGGGCCCCCCGGTGCATGGCCCGAACCCGGCGGGCGACGCGAGCGGGACCGGCTTGCGCGCCTCCCCTTCGGGTCCCAGAATCCGGCCCTTGGACTATCGCACCGGAATCCTCCTGACGCGCGCCCTGGCCGAGGGAGAGTCCGCCTGCCTCGACGCAATCGAGTCCGCCGGCGACTTCGATGGCGAAGCCCTTCCCGCCTTTCTCAAGTCGAACAACCTGCGGGAGTGGTTCGCCCCTCTCGCGGGAAGCGAGCGGGCCCGGAAGCTCCTTCCCCAGGCCCTCCTGGCCGAGCTCGAGGCGATCCGTCTGAGCCAGCCGGATCGCGCGAAGGCCCTCGTCGGCCTGTGCGAGGAGATCCAAGCGACCTTTCGCGCGGCGGACATCCACGCTCTGTTCCTGAAAGGGCTCTACATCGCGGAGCGCTTCTACGGAGACGTCGAACGCCGCCAGCAGTACGACGTCGACGTTCTGGTGCAACCGGTCGACTGCGCAAGAGCCGTCGAGGCCCTCGCGGCGATCGGATTCGACACGACGACGGAGCACGCGGCGATTCGCCTCGAGGAGATCCACACGATCGCGCCAAAGCGGGCTCCCGGGACCATCACCGTGCGCCGCCCCGACGGGCTGAGACTCGATCTCCACGTCCGGACGAAGAGCCGCTGGTTCCACGGGATCGACGAGCGGGTCTACTGGTCGGAGCGCCGGTCGTTTCGCGTCCACGGACGCGAGTTCGAGACGCTCTCCGACGAGCACACCCTCGTGCTGATGCTCGCCTCGATCTGTGCGGACCTGCGCCGCGGCGCGAGCCGCGCGAAGCACTTCCTCGACCTCTACCTGGTCCTGCGCGCCTTCGATCCGAGCTGGAGCTGGGAGGACTTCCTCGACCGACGGCGAGGAGAGGGGATGCTCAAGACGTCGGTGAACGTCCTCGCCCTCCTGCTCACGCTCTGGGACTGCGCGGAGGAGTTTCCGGGACTCGCCCGGGCGCTGGAGAGCCGGCGGCGCCTGCTCGAGATCCGGGACGTCGAGGAGGCCCTGGCCCTGGTGAGCCGGCCGCGGCGCAGCCTCGAGAACCTGGCCTTCTACAAGCGCCTCGGCTCGCGGACGACCTTCGGATACCTGCGCTGGTCCCTCTTCCAGGACCTGCCCCACACGCTCTCGCGGGGGGCGTCGTCCCTGCGTCCGCGCACCCGCGGCGTCCCCTGGCAGTCCGTCGGCAGCGCCGGCCCGCCGCCGGCCTGATCCCGGCGCGTCGGGTCAGGGGCGGGCGCGGCCCGTCATGCGCGCGCTTCCGCCGCGGCGGGAGTCGCCGGCTCCGGGTCCGCCGGGCTCCAGGGCGTTGACGCCCCCGAAGTAGACATTGCGCTCCTCCCAGAGATTCACGGGCCACCGCGCCTCGAGAGCCGCCAACGCCTCCTCCCGCAAGCCGGGCTCGACTTGAAGGCGCTCCCCATCCCAGTGGATCCGTGGATGCTCGACGGCATCTCCCACCGATCGATCGAAATCCGCCACCAGGGAGAGGACCTGGAGGAGTGCAGTGCGGATGCGCTTGCTGCCGCCACTCCCGAGCACCAGGCGCAGATCGCCATCCGGACACAGCAGTATCGAGGGAGACATCATCGACGCCACGCGCTCTCCCGGCGACGCGGCGTGAAATCCGTCGGGATGGAGATCGTCCTCGCCGAGCATGTTGTT
>CALDCK010000297.1 GCA_937937315.1 uncultured bacterium | reverse complement strand
CGGTCCCACGAGCCCACAGCCGCCCGGGTCCACCACCTCGGTAGGGGACCAATCGACCGGACGAATTGCGCGAGATTGATCCTCGGGGCCCGCTTGGTCGGCCGAATCGATCGAGCGGGCCCTGTTCTCTCCGCTCCCCGGTCACCGACGGCCCCAGGCGCCGTCCCCAGGGGCAACTTCGCGTGACTCGGAGTCCGAAAGCCCGCCGGCGCCCCGTATAATGCCATGGTCGAGCCCGACTCCGGCTCGACCGTGGGTGCACCGGTGTCCCCGGAGAAACAGTCCCTCCCCCTGATCCAGCGGATCTACGAGGCGGCCCTCGACCAGGCCGTGTGGGAGGCGTTTGCGACCGACCTCTCCGACGCCTACGGCGGCGCGGCAGTCGGCTTCGCCCTGCAGCTGCCGGGCATACCGACCCCCACCGGCGCCGTCTACGCCACCGGCTTCGACGTCGACGACCCGCGGCTCCGGGAAGCCTTCCTCGAACACACCCGACGCGGACTTCCCTGGGAGGAAGCGCGCCGCAAGCACTTCGTCGGGCGCTTCGGCCTGGCGAGTGAAGTCGTTCCCGACGGCGAGGTCGCGAAGACCGAGTTCTACCGGGACTGGATGGAGCCCCAGGGACTCGCTCCCCTCGCCCCGATCGGTCACACGATCGCGGTCGAAGACGGTCGCCCCGTGGCGTCGGTAGCGATCTATCGCCGCGACGGCGGCGCCCCCTTCCGCGCGAGAGACCTGATCCTCGGCGATCTGCTGGTGCCGCACCTGGCCCAGTCGTACCGGCTGCACGCCCAGGTGCGGGAGAGCTCCGCCCTGGCCGAGGCACTCGACCGGCTGCCGACGGGCGTGATCCTGCTGGACTCCAGCTGCCGACCGGTGCTCGCGAACCGCAGCGCTCACTACATCCTCGGACTCGACGACGGACTGAGCCTGGATGGATCGAGCCTCCGGGCGACGAGTCCGGGCGACGACTCGATTCTCGAGCAGCTGATCGGCGAGGCAGTCGCGACCGCGACCACCGGGAAGCTGCCCGAGGGAAGCGTGATGGCGATCTCGCGGCCGTCCGGCAGCCGTGCCTTCCCGCTGATGGCAGCGCCTCTGCTCTCGTCGGGCGACGACAACGCACTCCACGACGCCGTCGCCGTCATCTTCGTCTCGGATCTCGAGGCCAGCTCGGTTCCCCGGGGTGACGTGCTCCACTCGCTCTACGGTCTCACCCATGCCGAGGCCGAGCTGGTGGAGCTGCTCTGCGACGGCTACTCGCTCGAGGAGGCGGCCGAGTACCGGGGGGTGACCATGAACACGGCGCGCAGCCAGCTGAAGCAGATCTTCGCGAAGACCAACACCAGCCGACAGAGCGAGCTGGTTCGGCTCGTGCTGGCCGGGATCGCACCGATCCGAACCCCCTGACCCGCGAGCTCACGCTCGCCACTGGAGACCCGGTGAGCCCCACCCCCGACGGCACCTTCGGAAACGCCGCGTCCCGCACGGACGCCGTGCAGACCTCGATGGAGGCGATCTACAACTGGAACTACGCGCCGGAGATCGACGAGCTGCGCACCCTGTACGCGAACGGGCTGGAGCGTCAGTGGATCGCCACCCGCGACCTCGACTGGGAGCGAGGGATCGACCGGGAGGCCTTCGCGAAGACCTTCTCCCTGGGAGGACTGCCGATCTCCGAGACCGAGTTCTGGCGATCGCTCCCAGAGGCGACCCGCTGGAATGTGGCGCGGCGGTCTTCGGCCTTTCTGCTGTCGAACTTCCTCCACGGCGAGCAGGGAGCGCTGATGGTGGCTGGACAGCTCGTCGGCGCCGTCCCCCACACCGACGGGAAGTTCTACGCCGCGACCCAGACCCTCGACGAGGCGCGTCACGTGGAGGTCTTCGCGGCCTACGTACGCCTGCTCGACGAGGTGCACGACATCTCTCCCGGGCTGAAGAGGCTCCTCGACGACGTCCTCGCCGCCGAGGACTGGAAGATGAAGGCGGTGGGAATGCAGGTGGTCGCCGAGGGGCTCGCCCTCTACTCCTTCCGCGACATGCGAAATGCCACCTGCGAGCCCCTGTTGAAGCAGCTCCTCACCCTGGTCTCCCGGGACGAAGCCCGACACACCGGCTACGGCATCAAGTACCTGAACCGGGTGGTGCCGACCCTCTCCGACGAGGAGAAGGCGGTCCTGGAGGACTTCGCCTTCGAGGCGTCGCGACTGCTGATCGACTCGCGTGCCGGGACTTCGATTCGCGAGAACGTCCTGGAGATCTGGCGCGGTGCGGGCATCGACCCGGCGGACGCGATGGCAAAGCTCGCCCAGGAGCGCGAGGCGATCGGCCGCGCGCTACAGCGCAACGGCGGAAGGATGGGACCGGTGAGTGGCTTCGTGATCCCCACGCTCCGAGCCATCGGCCTGTACAGCGAGCGTATTGCCGACCACTTCGCCGAGATGTTCGAGGCCAACTTCCACACCCCGGACGCGGGCAACATGGCCCGCCTCGCCCAGGACCTTCCCGAGGACCTCGATGCCTGGGTGGAGACCGAATAGCCCCATCCGAGGACGCGACCCCGAGCGGGGAGGTTCAGGAGCTCGGCGCACCCTTCAGGGCTGCGATGCGCTCGTCGAGGGGCGGATGTGTCATGAACAGACGCATCAGTCCCTTCTTCCCGCCGGAGATGCCGAAGGCCGAGAGCTGATCGGGCAGAGGCGCCGGGTCCGAGGCGGCCTTGAGTCGCTCGAGGGCCCCGATCATCTGGGGCGTGCCGGCGAGGCGCGCGCCTCCGGCGTCGGCGCGGAACTCGCGACGACGCGAGAACCACATCACCAGGATGCTGGCGAGGATCCCGAGCAGGATCTGGGCGGCGATCGTGACCATGAAGAAGCCCATTCCGTGGCCCTGCTCGTTGCGGAACACCAACCGGTCGACGAAGTGGCCGATCACGCGAGAG
>CALDCK010000296.1 GCA_937937315.1 uncultured bacterium | reverse complement strand
TGGTGGACGAGATCCTCGAGTCGACTCGTCGCCTCGCTCTCGAGCTCGGAGTGCGCGGGCTGATGAACGTCCAGTACGCCGTGAAGGACGACGAGCTCTTCGTCATCGAGGTGAACCCCCGGGCCTCGCGCACGGTTCCCTTCGTGTCGAAGGCGATCGGGCGTCCCCTGGCAAAGCTGGCGGCTCTCGTGATGTCGGGGAAGTCCCTGGAGGAGCTGGACTTCACCGAGGAGGTCTGGCCGCCGCACCACTCGGTGAAGGAGGCGGTCTTCCCCTTCGTGAAGTTTTCGGGAGTCGACACCGTGCTCGGTCCCGAGATGAAGAGCACCGGCGAGGTGATGGGAATCGATTCGGACTTCGGGCGGGCCTACGCGAAGGCCCAGATCCAGGCCGGGAACTCGCTTCCCACCTCCGGGACGGTGCTCGTCTCGGTGAAGCGGGAGGATCGTGAGATCGTCGGCGCGGCCGTCGGCGATCTCTACGAGTCCGGCTTCCGCGTCCTCGCGACCGACGGCACCGGGGAATCCCTCACGGGGATGGGGATCGAGGTGGAGATCGTGCCGAAGGTGGGCCGTGGTCGTTCGGACGAGCGCGACACGGTCGAGCGGATCGAGTCCGGCGAGGTCGATCTCGTGATCAACACCGTGGGAAGCGACGTCAGCGCCGTGCGCGACTCGGCCTCGATTCGCCGCACGGCCCTGCTTCGGAACCTTCCCTACTTCACGACGGCGGCGGGCGCGCGGGCGGCGGCCGGGGCGATTCGCGCCCTGCAGCAGGAGTCGATCGGCGTGCGGACCCTCCAGGAGATCCACGGCCTCGAGGACGCATGAGGTGACCTCGTTGGCGGCGCGTACGCCGGTCCTCGTGGGGGTGGCGGCCGTCTCCCAGCGCTCGGAGGATCCGGCGGAGGGGCTCGAGCCTGCGGCCCTGATGGCCCAGGCTCTCGAGGCGGCGGCTGACGACGCCGGCAGCCGCCAGCTACTGCGAGACGCTGATGCCATCCTGGTGCCGCGGGGCTTCTGGGACTACACGGACCCCGGTCGTCTCGTCTCGGACCGGGTGGGCGCCGGGCGCGCTCGAACGCTGCTCGCCGAAATCGGCGTGCTCCAGACCTCCCTCTTCGGTCACGCCGGGCGTGCGATCCAGCAGGGCGAAGCCGAGGTGGTGCTGGTGACCGGTGGCGAGACGAAGTACCGCTCGCTGCGGGCCCAGAAGACCGGGGGCGTCGCGGCGACCACTTCCCAGCCCTACGGCACTCCCGGCCAGGTACTCCGCCCGGCGGCGGAGATCATGCATCCGCTGGAGGTCGCGCGCGACCTGATGATGCCGGTGCGCCAGTACGCCGTGATGGAGAGCGCGCTGCGCTTCGCCGAGAAGGTCGAGGTGGCGGAGCACCGACGTCGCCTGGCCGAGCTCTGGGCCGGCTTCAACCGGGTGGCGGTGGAGAACCCCGACGCGTGGTTTCGTCAGCCGGTGTCGGTCGACACCCTCGAAGCTCCCAGCGCCGACAATCCGATGCTCGCCTTCCCCTACACCAGGCTTCACAACTCGCGCTGGAACGTGGATCAGGCCGCCGGTCTGGTCTTCTGCTCCCTAGAGCACGCTCGGGCGATGGGGATTCCCGAGGATCGACTCGTCTTCCCGCGCGCCGTTGCCGAGTCGAACCACATGGTGCCCCTGATCGAGCGGCGCGTGCTCCACCGCTCACCGGGCTTTGCGGCCGCCGGTCGGGCGGCGCTCGAGGGCGCGGGGCTCGAGCGCGACGAGATCTCCCACCTCGAGCTCTACAGCTGCTTCCCGGCGGCGGTTCGCATCCAGGCGCTCGAGCTCGGGATTTCCGAGTCGCGTCCCCTCACCGTGACCGGGGGAATGACCTTCGCCGGAGGCCCCCTCAACAACTTCGTGCTCCAGGCCGCCGTGAAGCTGGCCCAGGTGCTGCGGGGGGATCCGGGCGGCCACGGCCTGCTCGACGCCGTGAGTGGGATGATGACGAAGCAGGGCGTCAGCCTCTGGTCCAGCGTGCCGGGCCAGGCAGAATTCGTCTACGCGGACGTGTCCGAGCAGGTCGCGGGCGAGACCGCGACCGTGCCCGTGGTGCAGGACGTTTCGGGTGAGGCCCGGGTGGCGGGATACACCGTGATCCACGGCATCGCCGGGCCCGAGCGGGGCGTCGCCTACTGCGACCTGCCCGACGGGAGCCGCAGTCTGGCCGAGACGCGGGATCCCGACTGGCTCGCCCTCCTGGAGCGGAGCGAGCACTGCGGCGCCGAGGTCCGCCTCGTCGGCGACGGGAGCATGCTTCCGGCCTGAGGGTCCCAGCCGCTACCCTTCGGAGGATCGCGCTCGGCGCCGCGGACCGCGGCCGTCAGGGAGCGCGACCGGGAGGCGAGGTGGCGACGAGCCCCGGCGAGGCGGCGATCGAAGCGGTGGCGCGTCCCCTGCATTTCGCGGCTCGGGACGACTTCGCCCATGTCGATCGCGTGCGGGATCTCGAAGCCAGCGTCGTCGCCGCCGCCCGAGCCGCTCTCGACAGGTCGCTCCCGCGCGAGACGAAGACCGTCCTGCGGGGC
>CALDCK010000295.1 GCA_937937315.1 uncultured bacterium | reverse complement strand
GATCGGGTAGCGAGAAACCGGCCGTGTTACGCTCGGCCGACTCGAGTACGGGGAGAAGCGGTGCGCGATTCGAGCATGACGATCGATGGCAAGGCCGTGGCCGGCAGCGGGAGCTTCAGCGTGATCAATCCGGCGACGGGGAAGCCCTTCGCCGAAGCGCCGGAGTGCACGCGCGAGCAGCTCGACGACGCCATGTCCGCGGCGGCGGCTGCATTCGGCCCCTGGCGCCGGGACGAGGCGGCGCGACGCAAGGCCCTGGGCGATTGCGCGGCCGCCCTGCGAGAGCGCGCCCCCGAGCTGGGGAGGATCCTCACCCTCGAGCAGGGCAAGCCCCTGGAGAAGGGAATCGGCGAGTTCTTCGGCGCCGGCGTCTGGTTCGACTACACGGCCTCGCTCGAGCTGCCGGTCGAGGTCGTGCAGGACGACGAGGAGGCCCGGGTCGAGGTCCATCGACGACCGCTCGGCGTAGTCGGCGCGATCACGCCCTGGAACTTCCCGATCATCCTCGGCGTCTGGAAGATCGCCCCCGCGCTCCTGGCCGGGAACACGATCGTGATCAAGCCCTCTCCCTTCACCCCCCTCGCCACGCTCGCCCTCGGTGAGACCCTGCGCGACGTGCTGCCGCCGGGGGTCCTCAACGTCGTGTCCGGCGGGGACGATCTCGGCGCCTGGATCACGCAGCATCCGGCGGTCCGCAAGATCTCCTTCACTGGCTCGACGGCCACGGGCAAGCGGGTCGCCGCGGCGGCGGCTCCCGATCTCAAGCGGCTGACCCTCGAGCTCGGTGGAAACGACGCCGCGATCGTATTGCCCGACGTGGACCCGGCGGAGATCGCCGAGAAGGTCTTCTGGGGCGCCTTCGAGAACACGGGCCAGGTGTGCAGCGCGATCAAGCGCGTCTTCGTCCACGAGGATCGCTACGACGCGATGCTCGCCGAGCTCGGCCGACGTGCCAGCGAGGTCGTGGTCGGTGACGGCCTCGATGCGTCCACACAGCTCGGACCGCTCAACAACGCGCCGCAGTTCGAGCGCGTGAGCGAGCTGGTCGCCGAGGCGGTGCAGGGCGGCGCCCGGGTCGTGACCGGCGGCGGGCCCCGGAAGGGCGACGGCTACTTCTTCGAGCCCACCATCCTCGGCGACGTCGCCGAGGGCCTTCGCATCGTGGACGAGGAGCAGTTCGGGCCGGCGCTGCCGGTCCTCACCTACCGCGACGTCGACGAGGCCGTCGAGCGGGCGAACGACACCATGTACGGACTCTCGGGCTCGGTCTGGTCCGGCGACGTTCGCCGCGCTGCGGAGATCGCGTCGCATCTGGAGTGCGGGACGGCCTGGGTGAACCAGCACCTGCAGATCGTTCCCCACGCGCCCTTCGGCGGCGCGAAGTGGTCTGGCCTCGGCGTCGAGAACGGTCACTGGGGGCTCTACGGCTTCACCGAGACCCAGACCCTCAACATCGCGAAGTGATGCGGGGGGGACGGGCGGCTCTTCCGGGGGCGTGGTCCGTCGGCTGGCTGCTGGTGTGTCTCGCCTCGGCCTGCTCGGATGGGTCGCCCGGGTCGCCGGCGGCTGCCGGCCTCGAGGGCGGAGCGGGGCGCGTGCTCTACCTGACCCACTGCGCCAGCTGTCACGGAGTCGAGGGCCGCGGGGACGGCGCCGTGGCGGAAGCCCTGCGCGATCCGCCGACGGACCTCACCCAGCTGTGGGAGAGCTACGGAACGCCCCTCGATCGGGAGCGACTGGGGCAGTACATCGACGGTCGTCGCCTGCTCGACGCGCACGGGCGCGGCGAGATGCCGATCTGGGGCGACGAGTTCTTCGAGGACCTGTCCCCGGATGCGCCGGGCCTGGATCCCGCGAGGCGGGGCTTGATGGATGCCCTCCTGAACCATCTGGAGGCCCTCCAGAGCCGGCGGCAGGCTCGACTTCGGGACACCGCGCGGTCCCCGGCCTGAGCCGCAAGAGCGGGTCGGCCGCGCTTCGAGGGGCCGGGATTCGTCGCCGGGAATCGAAGGCCCCTATAATCTGTCTCACCGCGGAGCACGGAGCGCACGTGCCCGATCAGGAGGTCCTCGAGACCGATGAGTGCCAAGCAGACCTCCGCTCCCCGACCCATCACGAGCAAGGTCCACCACGACAAGATCGTCGACATCTTCCGCGGGCTCGAGAAGGGCAGCGCCCTCGATCTCTCCTGCGGAGAAGGCGCCCTCACGTGGCGCCTCGAGGAGCTCGGCCACCGCGTCAGTTGCTCGGACATCCAGCCCGAGATCTGCAAGATCCCGGGGAAGGAGGTGCGGCGAGGCGACCTCAATCACGAGATCCCCTTCGAGGACAAGGCCTTCGACTACGTGGCTTGCGTCAATGTCCTCCACCGCCTCTACGGAGTCGATCGCGCGATCTCGGAGATCGCCAGGGTGTTGAAACCGGGCGGGCTCGCGATCATCTCCTTCCCTAACTACGCGACCATCGTGCGCCGCATGCGCTTCCTCTTCTTCGGGTCCATCTCCGACGCGGTAAACAACCAGCGCTGTCGGGGCGTCAGCACGGCGCCCGAAGCGAACTTCCGGAACTGCCTGATGGTTCCGCAGGTGGCGCTCTGTCTGGAACGACACTCGCTCCACGTGGAGTCGCTCGAGATCGATCGGCGCAAGAAGGGCTCGCGCACCTACTTCCCGATCGCGGCTCTCGTGGCCCTCGTGAGTCGCTGCCTCGGCGCGAAGCGGTCCGCCCGCCTTCAGATCCCGGTTGCAAACCATCGCAGGGTTCTGCTCGGCGGCCCCCACCTCGTGATCCTGGCGCGCAAGAACGGTTGATCGTGCCGAGCCTGGTCCGCTCGGGCAGCCGCATCCTCCCCACGAGTACGGGAACGAGTCGCTGGGTGATTTCCGCCGCCGACGCATCGCTCCTGGAGGAGATCCGGGGGCACGACTGGGAGCGCTTCGCGTCCGACCCCAGGGCGAAGGAGGTGCTGCGGGTGCGTCGGAAGCGCGCCTGCTACGTGTTCGAGAGCGAGTCGACCCGCCGTCGCTACTTCATCAAGGTCTATCGCTACGAGAAGCTCGGGACGCGGCTTCGCTACCTGATCCGCCGCTGCCAGGGAGAGAAGGAGTGGTTCCAGGGCAACGAGGCGATCCGGCGCGGGATGCGAATGCCGGAGTACGTAGGCCTCGGCGAGCGCTACGCCGGCCTGCTCAAGACCGAGACCTACTGCATCTCTAGATATGTGGACGGGCTACGCGACGGGGAGGTGTGGCTACGGAATCCGGCCGCGGCGAAGCCCCTCGGAGGGCGGAGTCGATTCCTCCGTCAGCTGGCCGCGACATTCGGCGCCGCCGTGGGACGCAACCACGAGCTCGCCCTCTATCATCGTGAGATGAAGCCGAGCAACCTCTTCCTGGAGATCGGAGAGAGCGGGAAGCTCGAGATCGGATTCCTGGACGCCAAGCACATCACCGTGAGGCCCAAACCGAGTGAGGCCGAGCGCACGAAGAACCTGGTCCGCACCTATCGGATGTGGGAGGCGGCGATCCGCGAGCAGGGCATTGCGACGAAGCACATCCTGCGGTTCCTCGCCGCCTGCTCGAACGATCGCAAGGACGAGTCAGTGAAGTCCCTCTTCCTGCGGCTGGTCGCCGAGGTGGAGGAGACCGGCGTGCAGCGGACTCCCTCGGACTAGCTGGACGGGCCGAGAGCGGCCTCAGTTGCCGAAGTCCCAGGACTCACCTTCGCGGTACTGCTTCAGCACGTTCTTCGCGATCAGGATCCTGTGGACCTCGTCGGGTCCGTCCGCGAGCCGCAGCGTTCGCGCTCCCTGATACATCCCGGCGAGGGGGAGGTCGCCGGTCACGCCGGCGGCGCCCCACACCTGGATGGCGCGGTCCACGACCCGCTCGTAGGCGGCGGGCACGAAGATCTTGATGGCGGAGATGTCGGTTCGCGCGTCGCCGTCGGTGTCCATCTTCTCCGCGCACTGGATCGTCATGAGCCGCGCCGCCTGAATGTCGATGTAGGAGTCGGCGATGAAGCCCTGGATGAACTGCTTGGTTGCGAGCAGCCCGCCATGGACCTCGCGGGACATGGCGCGCTCGACCATCAGGTCGAAGGCACGCCACATCTGTCCGACGGAGTTCATGCAGTGGTAGACGCGCCCCGCTCCGAGCCGGTCCTGGGCAGCCTGATGGCCGGAGCCGGTCTTGCCCAGCTGGTTCTCCAGCGGCACGCGGACGTTGTCGTAGATGAACTCGCAGTGGTCTCCGGACCGACCCCAGACCTCGATGCCTCGGACGAGGTTCACGCCGGGTGCGTCGGTGGGCACGATGATCTGGGTCATCTTGCCGTTCTGCTCGGCCGGCCCCGTCGGGTCGTCGGTGCGGCACATCACGATCAGGAAATCGGCGCGCTTCCCGTTCGAGGTGAACCACTTGTGGCCGTTGATGACCCAGTGGTCGCCGTCTCGGCGCGCGGTAGTCTGGATCGAACGCGGGTCGGATCCGGCGTTGTCGGGCTCGGTCATGGAGAACCCGGACTCGAGCTTCCCTTCCGTGAGCGGGACGAGCCACTTCTGCCGCTGCTCCTCGGTGCCGTACTTGAGCAGGATCTTCTGGTTGCCCGAGTTGGGCGCGACGACTCCGAAGAGGGAAGCCGCCCCGACGCTGTAGGCCAGGATCTCGTTCATGTAGGCGTGCTCGAGGAAGCTCAGGTTGCAGCCCCCGTACTCCTCGGGCAGGTGGGGCGCCCACAGGCCCGCCTGCTTCACCTTCGTCTGGATCTCGTGGCGCAGCTCTCGGGCGGTTGCGCGCTCGCTCTCGGATACCTTGCCGTCGCGACGCCACGCCCAGAGGCGGGTCTCGTTCGGCAGGATCTCGCGGTTCACGATCTCGGCCGTGAGTAGGCGGATCTGGTTGATGCGGTCCGAGAGATTCGAGATGGCCTGGACGTTCATGGGCATGGGGGGTGTGCCTCGCCGAGTTGGAGTGTGGATTCCCGAACCCCTGAGCATACGCCTTTTCCGGGCCGCTCCGCCGGGGGCGGCGCCTCCTCCCGGACGGCCCTGGGCTAGGCTGAGCCGGGTCGGAAGGGCGCGAGGCGTGGGCGCTGCGCGAATCGGCCGCATCCATGGGGTGGGCAGATCTTGGGTGAAGCGAAGATCTTCGGGATCGGACTGTCGAAGACGGGGACCTCCAGCCTCAGCCGGGCGCTCGAGGTTCTCGGCTACTCCTGCGTGCACTTTCCGCGCAACGATCGGGCGATTGCGGCGCACGACGCCTCTACGGACGCGCCCGTCGCGGAGATCTTCGAAGAGCTCGACCGACGCTTCCCCGGCTCGAAGTTCATCTACACCGTACGCGACCGCGAGCGCTGGTTGCGCTCCTGCGAGCGCTATTACGCGGTGCGCCAGCGCAGACCCGACGAGCTGGCCGTCCGCCTGAGGCGCGCCTTCTACGGCACTGTCGAGTTCGACGCGGAGCTCTTCGCGGCGGGCTATGAGCGCCACGAGCAGCGGGTGCTCGACTACTTCGCCGACCGGCCCGACGACCTCCTCGTCCTCGATCTCACCGGTGCGGACGCGGGCTGGGAGAAGCTCTGCGGCTTCCTCGGGCGCGAGGTCCCGAGCGTAGACTTTCCTCTGGCGAACAAGACCGTGCCGATCGACGAGTTGCTGATTCGCGCGCTGCGCGCCATCCCGGATCCAGAGGAGGTCTCGCGGCTCTCGGGAGTGCCCGTGGCCTATCTGGAGGAGCTCCGAGAGGGCGAGGCCTTCGAGCTCCACGATTCCGCTCGCCGCCTCTCCCTCACGGGAGACGCGAAGTCCGACAAGATCGCGACCCGGCTGGCCGGACACTTCGGCTCGGCGAGCGCTGCCGGGGAAGCCCTCGGCGCCTCCGAGCCCGATCTGCGGGCCGCGCGGGCGCGTCATCGCAGGCGCAAGCTCGACAAGCTCCTGAAGCGCAATCTCCCGCCGTCGGTCTATCGCTTCGTGACCCGATCCGGCTGATCGGACTCTCGTCGGTCGCC
>CALDCK010000294.1 GCA_937937315.1 uncultured bacterium | reverse complement strand
TGCAGGTCCTGCGTCCTCGTGGCGCCAAAGCGACGGATCCCTAACCCGAGAGGACCGGCAAGGATGAGCGGCCGTTCGAGGAGCCGTCTCTCGGCGAAACCGGAGTCCCTCTGGTCAGTGCCGCATCGATGCCGGCCGGTCCTACTGCGCCGCGAGAATGGGGTAGTGCGCCTATTCGAGGTCAGCGGCTTTGTCTGTCGCTTGTCTGTCGCCGATTTTCGACCTGCGAAAGGCCTGGAGAACAAAGAGAAATTGGTGGAGGCGGCGGGAATCGAACCCGCGTCCGCATGATGCCCAACCGGCGCGTCTACGTGCGTAGCTCCTGCCCGATTTCGGTGAGGCCAGTCGCAGGAACCTGGAGAAGCACTCACCTAGACAGACGTGGTTCTCGCCCCCGGATGCGGCCTGTCAGCGGCCGGGGACCAGCCTCCTGATGACGGCCGCGACCCGCTAGGAGACGTCACGGACGGCCGTCGCTGGCGCTAGTTTCAGCTAGGCAGCGAGTGCGTAGTTATCGTCGGCAATTATCATTACCAACAGTGCCACCAGATTAACGAGGTGGGTGACGACCTCGGCACGCAGCGACGATCTTCGACCACCCGTCGAAGCCGATCGCCCCCGTAGAGGGGAAAGGTAGGCCCGACCGGCGTCAATGCAATCCCGGCGGCCGAGAGCCCGCCCCAGGGCTTCCCAGCGACCGGCAGGCCGCGATCGAAAGGCCCGGTTCAGCTCGCGATCTCGATCGGAAGGTTCAGGGGGCGCTTGAAGACGCCCATGGGCTGGAACTCCATGAGGTCTTCCCGGACCCGGGACCCCGGGGTCACGATGTCGAGGGCGGCGTCGAGCATGCAGCCCATCTCCTGGCGGGCCAGGCTGGCGCCCAGGCAGTAGTGGGGGCCGTGACCGAAGGCCAGCGACTCCCTCGTGTCGCGATCGAGGTCGAGCACGTCGGGATCGGGGAAGACCGCCGGATCGCGATCGGCGCCGCCGAGAGCGAGGATCAGCATCTGCCCCTTGCGGATGGCCCTGTCGCGGAGCACGAAGTCGCGCGCCGCAAAGCGCTGCATGCCCGCCGGGCCGCCGAACGCGAAGCGCAGGATCTCGTCCACGGCGTTCGGGATGAGGGAGCGGTCTTCCCGCACGCGCTTCAGAGGCCCCGGGTGCTGGAGCAGGGTTCGAATCAGCACGAGGCCGACGAGATTGGTGGTCTCGCTGCCCGCGCCGATCAGGATCGAGGCCAGCAGCACGATGTCGTCGTCGTCGAGATTGCCGTCGACCTCCTGGGTGCGCAGCAGGTCCGAGATCAGGTCCTCGCCAGGGCGCAGGCGACGCTCCGCGACCATCGACCGCACCCACGGCGCCATCTCCTGGAGAGCGCCTTCGGCCTCGACGAGCGCCTCGGGAGGCGCGAAGGGGAAGAAGCCGCGAATCAGCTGCTGCGCGAGATCTCGGAAGCGCAGGTCCGAGTCGGAGGGCACCCCGAAGATGCGACCGATCACGCTGTTCGGGATCGGCGCGGTGAAGCTGCCCATGAGGTCGAGCACCTCACCCGGACGATTCCGCAGGGGAGCGGCGAAGCGCTCGACCACCTGACGGATCTGCTCGTCCATGCGGCGCACCGCTCTCGGCGTCAGCGCCCCGTTGAACAGGCTGCGGAAGCGCAGGTGCTCTTCGGGCGCCTGCGGGGAGATCAGGCTCTTCTCCTCGAGCCAGCGCAGCATCGTGCCCTCGGGCGCCGGTCGGAAGTGCTCCCAGGCCGTGCGGCTCTGGCTGACGTTCTCCGGATCGTTGAACAAACGCTTCACGTCGTCGTGGCGGGTCACGAACCAGAAGCCCAGGGGCTCCACGAAGTGAACCGGATCCTCTGCGCGCAGCCGGTGAAGGATCGGCGCCGGATCTTCCGCTTCGACCAGGTCGAAGAACGGGTCTCGGGGCCTGGCGAGCTCGACGGCACTCATGCCGATCCTCCCGGCGCGCATCACAGCCAGGGTGCGCGCGAGATCGGACCGATGCTCCGAGAGTGCCACAGCCTCTCCGTGTATGCTTCCCGGTTCCAGATCGAGAAGCGGAGGAGTCGATGAAGGATCTGACCGGGAAGGTCGCCGTCGTGACCGGCGGTGCGAGTGGGATCGGACGCGGAATGGCCGAGGCCTTCGCGGCGTCGGGCATGAAGCTGGCGCTCGCCGACATCGAGGCCGAGGTGCTCGAGGTGGCGGTGTCCGCGCTCGCGGGGAACGGCGCCGACGTGATCGGCATCCCCTGCGACGTCGCCGACGCCACCTCGGTGGGATCGCTGCGCGACGAAGTGCTCTCACGCTTCGGCGCCGCTCACGTGCTCTGCAACAACGCCGGCGTCGGCACCGGAGGCGATCCCATCTGGGAGGCACCCCTCGAGGACTGGGACTGGGTGATGGGCGTCAACCTGATGGGCGTGCTCCACGGCATCCGCAGCTTCGTCCCCGCCATGATCGAGCAGGGCGACCCCTGCCACGTGGTGAACACCGCCTCGATCGCCGGTCTCGTCCACGGGCGGGGCATCTACGGCATCAGCAAGCACGCCGTGGTGGCGCTGTCGGAAACCCTCTTCAACGAGCTCCGCGAGGGCGGTCATGACGTCGGGGTCTCGGTCCTCTGTCCGGGCTTCGTACGCACGCGCATCCTCGAGTCCGAACGCAACCGCCCCGAGGCGCCGCGTCCGGCTCCCGGCGAGCGCGCGGCCCAGGTGGAGATGATGCGACAGATCATGGCGAACCTGATCGAGGGCGGGCTGGATCCCGTGGTCGTGGGTCGCCTGGTCGCGGACTCGATCTGCGAGGGGCGCTTCTACGTCCTTCCCCATCCCCACTGGAACAACATGATCGAGCACCGCATGCGCACGATCCTCGACGGCGAAGACCCGATCAACGGCCCGATGCCCGGCGAGCTCCAGGAACTCGGCTGACCCCGGCCCGATTCGTGCCGAGCCTGCTCGCCCCTCCCCTGCCGCCCGGCTGCCCCTGGAGCGGCTTCACCCCGCCGAACGTCGACTGGTGCGAGGAGGAGCTCTGCGCCTGGGTCACGAACCCGGCCGACACCTGGTCGAACCTGGCCTACCTGGCGGTCGGGGTGTGGATGATCGCCCGGGCTCGCGGCAGCGGGCGCTCGGAGCTGAAGCTCTTCGGACCCGCCGCCATCGCCGTGGGGATCTTCTCCGGCGTCTACCACGCCTCCTACACCTGGATGCTCCAGTTCTTCGACTTCGTCGGGATGTTCCTCTTCTGCTTCCTGGTCCTCACGCTGAACGCCCTGCGACTGGGCTGGATCGGCCCGCCGCGCCAACTCGCCTTCTTCCTCGGCGGGACCGCGGCGATGAGCGCGCTGGTGCCCGTCGGCTTCGCCGCCGGCTTTCCCATCCAGGCCCTGGTGTTCTTCCTGATCGTTGCGATGCTCGGCCAGGAACGCGCGCTGCGTCTGCGAGACGGACCGGGCGCCGACTACCGCCCCTACGTCACGGCGTTGGTCCTGCTCACCGCGGCCGCCGTCTTCTCGGCACTCGACGTCACCCGCACCTGGTGCGATCCCCAGAACCACTGGCTCCAGGGCCACGCCGCCTGGCACGTCCTATCGGCCGGGGCCCTGGCCGCGCTCTACCGCTTCTACGAGGGCCTTCCCCTCGGCTACAGCACCCCGGACGCCTTCACGTCCAGATAGCCGTTGACGAGAACCGTCGAAAGCTCGTCGCACTCGCAGTCGAGGAGGTGCGCGCCGTTGTGGGTCGCGCTGCGGAGCCCGCGGGCGCGGTCCTCCATATAGAGATGGACGGCGGCGACGCGCTGTGCCGACTCGAGGCTCGTCACCGGGCGACGCAGGGTCTCGGCCAGGACGCCCTCGCGCAGACTCGCCAGGAGGACCAGGTGGCGCTTCGAGAGGAGGCGCAGACTCGGCCCCAGCTCCTCGGTGTCCTCGTCGCGGACGTTGGTGATCAACACCACCAGCGCGCGGCGCCGCACGCGTGCGGCGACCTCACGGGCGGCAGTCTGGAAGTCGACGCTGCGCGTGCTCGACTCGAGGTCGTAGACCGCGTTGAGCAGAGCGCTCAGCTGCCCCACGCCTTTGCGCGGGGCGAGCCAGCGCCGCTCACCGCTGAAGGTGAGCAGCCCCACCGCGTCTCCCTGGCGGATCGCCACGTGGGCGAGCATCAGCAGGGCGTCGAGGGCGGCGTCGAAGTGGGAGCGCTCTCCGTCTTTCGCGTGGAGACGCCGGCCGCAGTCGAGCAGGAACACCACCTGCTGATCGCGCTCGTCCTGATACTCGCGCGAGATCGTGCGGCGCAGGCGCGCCGTCGCCTTCCAGTCGATCTGGCGCAGGGTGTCGCCGGCCCGGTACTCGCGCAGCTGATGGAACTCGAGGCCCTCACCACGACGCGGACGACGGCGGATCCCGAGGGCGCCGGTGCGATTCTCCGCCGCGAGCCACTCGTAGCCCTCGGCAGCGCGGAAGTTCGGATAGACGCGCACCTCCTGGCCGGCGCCGGCCTCGGCGTGGCGCTCGAGCAGACCCAGGGCCGAGCGCATGCGCAGAGCGACCCTGCCGAAGTCGTGCCGACCCCGTGACTCGGGCCACAGCCGATAGACGTGCTCGGCGCCCTGGCCCGAGGGCACGTCGAGCTCCGCGGGAAGTCCCTCCACCCGCGTTCCGGGCGGGTGGTGATCGAAGGCGCGCAGGCGCAGCCGCCTGCGGCCGGAGCCCTCGACGCGCAGCCGTACGTCCGTCCAGCTGCCGATCGAGAGGGCAAGGGGCAGATGTCGCTCCACCTCGGGCACCGAACGACGTCCCAGCCAGAGCGCGTCCGCCCCGCAGGCCACGGCGATCGCCGCACCCGCGGCGATCCATCCCCCTTCGAGAGCCGGCGCGAAGGACGCCGCCACCCCGGCGGCGAGCCACAACGCCAGGACCCCGATCATGCGGGAGGTCGGGCTCACTCGCGGGGCGCCTCCACCTCGTCGAGCACCGCCGAGACCACGCTGTCCTGGGTCCTTCCCTCGAGCTCCGTCTCCGGGGCGAGCAGGATGCGATGGCGCAGGGCCGGATGGGCCACGGCCTTGATGTCGTCGGGGATCGCGAAGCTCCGTCCGCCGAGGAGTGCCGCGGCCCGGGCGGCGCGCACCAGGGCGATCGCGCCCCGGGGGCCGGCGCCGACGGAGACGTCCGGGCGGTCGCGGGTCGCGCGCGCGATCCGTACCGCGTACTCCCCTACCCGCTCGTCCACCCGCACGCCGGACACCGCAGACTGGACCGCCACGACCTCCTCCGGACTCGCCACCGGCTGGACGTCGTCGATGGGCAGGGCGTTGCCCACCCGCCCCTCGGTGACGTGGCGGATCAGTGCGACCTCCTCGCCCTCGCTCGGATAGTCGAGCTGGACCTTCAAGAGGAAGCGGTCGAGCTGCGCTTCGGGCAGCGGATAGGTCCCCTCCATCTCGATCGGATTCTGGGTCGCCAGGGTCATGAAGGGAGCCGGCACGAGGAGGGAGTCGCCCTCGATCGTGACCTGCCGCTCCTGCATCACCTCGAGCAGCGCCGCCTGGGTCTTCGCCGGTGCGCGGTTGATCTCGTCGGCGAGCAGCAGGTGGGTGAACACCGGGCCGCGACGCAGCCGCATCTCGCCGCTGCTCGCCTCGTAGAGGACATGGCCCACCAGGTCGGCGGGCATGAGGTCCGGCGTGAACTGGACCCGGGTCGTCGAGCCGGCGAAGCTCGCCGCCAGAGCCCGGGCGAGCAGGGTCTTGCCCAGCCCCGGCACCCCCTCGAGCAGGGCGTGGCCACCGGCGACGAGGGTGATGAGGACCTGATCGATCACATCGGCCTGGCCGACGATCGCCTTCTCGATCTCGCCGCGAATGCGACCCGCGATCCGGGCGGCGGTTTCGAGGTCGGTGGGACGGGGTGAATCGCTGCTCATAGTGACGCTCGGATCCTCTCGAGGTTGGCAATCGTGGTGGTGAACTCGTCGCGGGCGGCGGGGTCGGATTCGAGGGCGCTCAGGACGTCCGTCGGCGAGAGATCTGCGAGCTCCGCAATGCGCACGACGCGCTCGCCGGGCGCGAGACGCGAGAGCTGGGGCCTGCGCCGCGCCAGCTCGTGCTCGACGCGCTGACGCGTCCCCCGCACCAGGGCGCGGCCGCGCCCCTCGCGCCAGTGGTAGCGCCCCACGGCCTCCAGGTGCTCGATCCAACGCCGGCGCTCCGACGGCGGCGCCGGAGCGATCGGCCCGAAGCGACGCGAGGCGCGCCAGAGCCAGGCGATCCCCAGGGCCGCGAGGCTCAGAAGCGCGGGCGCCGCATACTTCGTCGCCTGGCTCCAGAGTCCCGGCCAGCGCGTGCTGACGACGATCCAGACCGGCCCGTCGCGATCGTCCAGTCCGACGAGGCGCACCAGGAACTCGGCGTGATCCGCCGCTTCGATCTCGTCGCTGCGCAGCAGCCAGTCGTCGGTGAGCGCCGTGATCCAGCCGGCGCCGTGGTCGAGGCTGAGCAGATGGGCGCCCGTCGAGCCGAAGGCGCCCCAGCGCGCGCGCTCGTCGGCGTCGATCCAGTGGAAGCGCGGATCGAAGTGCAGGAGCAGGGGCGCATCACGCCCTTCCCAGGGGACCTCGGTCACGTCCCACTCCATCGGAGGATTGGAGAAGCCGCCGAAGAACGTGGCCAACCCGTCGAGCTCCGGCTCCTGGGGCGCTGCGGGATCACGGGGCGCTTCCGACTCCTCCTCCGGCGACACCTCGGCAGTCCCGGTCTCCCCGCCTGCATCGAAGCTCTCGTCTGCGTCGACGACGTCCCCGTCTTCGACCTCGTCCTCGTCCTCATCGCGGGCCCAGTGCTGCTGGAGCCCGAAGCGGTCGAGGATTCCATCGGGGCGGCGGTCCTCTTCGTCCCACATCGTGTAGGTCACGACCATCAGGTGCCCTCCGCGCCCGGTCCAGTCGAGGAGCGCCGCCGATCGCTCCTTCGAGAGGGTGTCGCGTCGGGTGGGGATCATCAGCGTCGCGTTCGTCGGCGGCAACGCGCCGAGGCTGCCGAGTCCGTCGACCACCACCACGTCGCGTCCCATGCGACGGAGAAGTCGCTCCAGGGCGAGGTACGGGTTCTCACGTGCCTCGCGCGAGAACCCCACCTCCACCTCCTCGGTCCTGCGCTCGAAGCAGGCGCCGAAGAAGCCGGCGAGCAGCGCGAGGGGGACCAGCACGAATGCGGCGCTGCGCAGGGTCTCGCGATTCACGGCGCGGCCTCGGCGAAGGCCGGCTCGAAGCGCCGGCACAGGGCCTCGAAACGGTCACCGCTGGGCGGCTCGTCGGCGTAGCGCGCCGCCAGCCAGAGCCGGGTGAGCTCGTCGAAGACGCGGGTGCGGTCCGGGCTGTGGGCGCGCCGCGCCAGACGAACACACTCGAGCTCGGTGGCGCTCTGGGGGATCTCGAGCCCGTCGCCCTCGGTGAGGCGGACCAGGGCACCGCGGTAGAGCAGACTCAGGGCTTCCACCGCTGCACCGCGTGCGAAGGCGGCTCGCGCTGCAGCGACCAGGTCGTCGGGCAGCGAGCGCGGATCGAGATCGAGGCCGAAGAGCGAGGTCACCCCCGACGACGTCGAGGGCTCGGCGGGCGTGCGCTCGATGCGCCGGGCGACGGCGACGAGCACCGCCGCCACGAGCCCCGCGAGACCGGCCCAGAGCGCGATCTCGATCACCACGGCCAGGGCGTCCCCCAGCCAGCGCGGCAGCCACGGGGCCGAGGAAGGCTCGTCCCTGGCGAAGTCGCGCAGGGACCAGCGCGTCTCCTCCCGGACCGTGCCGAAGTCCGGATCGGCCAGCACCGACTCGATGCAGGGTCTGGCGGAGGCGGGCGATCCGGGGTCGCACACCTCGGCCCGCAACGGCGCGAGAGGAGCGATGACGAGGAGCAGAGTGGCGGCGACTCCCGCCGCCCGGCTCGCTTTGCCCGCGCCGGAGACGCGGCGCGCCAGGTTCCGGAAGGCGAGGTCGATGTCCCAGCCCTCGAGATCGACGCGGCGGTTCAGGTAGAGCCCGAACCCCCCGGCGACGACCAGGGGCTCGACGAGGCTCACGCCGACGAAATAGAGACCGGGCAGGAGGACCCAGCCCGGTCGGGCGACATCCTCGTCGACGAGGGGAAGGAAGAGCTCCCACACATCCCAGGTGATCTCCTCCGGGAGCAGCATCTGCGCCAGCAGGAGCCCGCCCAGGACGAGGGCCGCGTTGAAGTGGGCGGCGGCACTCAGCAACGCGGCCGAGGCGCCCAGGTCGCGCCGCGCCAGCACGACGCAGCGTTCGCGCCGCGCCGCTCCGCGCAATCCTTCGAGCTGGAGCACGGGCAGCAGGAAGCTCCGAGCCGGCGAGAGCCGCTGGAGGAAGAGCGAGGTCAGGATGCCCGAGCGGGCCAGGTCGGGCAGTGCGCGGAGGGTGCCGAGGAAGCTCGTCGGCTCGTCGAAGACGGCCCGGCTCTGCACGTGCAGCGCGACCCGACCGAAGACCGGGCGCAGCCACCACAGCACGAAGAGCGTCCAGAACGGGTGCGCGCGCAGGGCGAAGAGGATCACGACGGCCACGGGCACGACGAGGCCGAGCCAGCTCTTGAGCACCGATCCCGCAGTGGCGCGCGCGAGGCGGAAGCCCAGATCGATGGCCTCGAAGCCCTCCCGACGGCGCAGCGCCACCTGGACGCGGTCAGTCCGCACGCGTCCTCCCCCCGAGACCGAGCCAGGCGAACACCACCGCCCAGAGCGCGGCGCCGACAACGAGCTTCACCTCGGCGGGCACCGCGCGACTCGAAGACCAGAAGGCCTCGAGCACCGCGGCCACCAGGAGCATGGCGGTCAGCCCGTAGAGGAGGGGCAGCACCTGGGTTCCGGCCCGGCGCAGGGCCACGGGGCGGGACAGGGACCCGGGCATCAGCAGCGAGCCGCCGAGCTTCGCCCCCGCGGCCCCCGCCAGCACGATCGCCGTCAGCTCGAAGGCGCCGTGCCCGATCACGAAGGAGAAGAAGGTGCTCCCGAAGCCGGCCAGGGTGAGGTGCCCCGCCAGCAGGCCGAGCACGACGCCGTTGAAGAGGACCAGGAGCAGACTGCCCACGCCGAAGAAGAGCCCCCAGGCGAAGGTGCGAAAGGCGACCCCCACGTTGTTGCCCACGTAGTAGGCGAAGGCGGCGAAGTCGCCGGCGGTATCCCGTGGCGCTCCGTAGTGGGCCGCGGTGGGGTCGTACATCTCCTCGAACTGCACCACCTGGGCGCCGCTCAGCAGGTGATAGATGAGGGTCGGTCGGGTGACGTCGAGGGCGAAGAAGAGCGTCATCGAGCCGAAGAAGAGCAGCGAGATCCAGCCGATGATGCGCGCCTCGCGACGCACTGCCGCCGGGAAGCCCCGGGCCAGGAACTCGATGGGGCGCACCGGATGTCCTCGCGCCCCGTAGAAGCGCTGGTGCCCGCGCAGGGCCAGGGCGTTCAGCCGCTCGACGAGGGCTGCGTCGAAGCCGCGGTCCTGCGCCAGGGCCAGGTCCTGGCAGAGCACCCGGTACCGCCTGGGGAAGTCCTCGTCCCGGGCCGCGCGAGGGGGCGCATCCAGCAGCGCCTCGAAGCGTCGCCAACGCTCCTCGCGAGCGCGCTCGAAGAGCTCCTGCTTCACGTTCGACCTGCGGCCGTGCGTCCGAGGAGCCAGGCCCCGATGCGCAGGATCCGCTGGCGGGGTGGCTCGCCGGGCGCGTGGAGCGGCGTCGCGAGAGCGGCGAGCTCCTCGGCGCGGGAGGCCGAGAGCTGGGGGGCGCGCTCACTGAAGGCGATCACGGCGCGCTGCTCGTCGACGTCGAGGGGGATCGGCGGCGCGAGGGGTGCAAGCGCCTCGCCGCTGCGCTCGCGAGCCGGCACGCGGAGCTCGGCGTAGACCACGAGGGTTCCGGCCGCGTGATCGCCGAGCCGCCGGAAGCCACCGCTGGTGAGCATGCTGACGAGCCCCGCCGCGTAGGTGCCGGGCAGGGCATCGGCGGCCATCAGCAGGTTGCGCAGGATCGAGGCCGACCAGCCGATCGGCGTGCCGTCGTCGTTCACGACGCGCAGACCGAGGACCCGCTTGCCGATGGTCTGCCCCTGCCCGAGCACCTCGAAGAGCACGGGGTAGAACCACTCGCCGACGAAGACCAGGAGCCCGAAGAGCGGCACCATCAGCTGGGGGACGGTGACCATCAGCGGGAAGAGCGCCGCCACGTAGATCGATCCACGGATGCTCGCGTCCAGCCCGTAGGCCATGGCGCGGGGGACCGGACCTGCCGTACGCAGCGAGAGCCGAACGCCCTCCGGCGTCTCGACGCTGTGAATCGTGTCCAGCATGTCGCGCTCGGAACGGAGCGCCCTCAGGCCGACGCGCTCGTGCCCACCGTCTGACGATACGCGGAGACCCACATCAGATAGACCACGGCGATCGCCGGGAATACGCCCACCACCAGCGCGAGCAGTCCGGCAAAGATGATCAGAGGGCCGAGGATCACGAGCACGACGAGCTTCCACTTCGCGGGGCCGGTCACGTTCCAGGAACGGGTAATGGCCTCGACCGGCGCCTCTCCCTCCACCACGAAGAAGTAGGCGAAGGTGAGTCGCGGGGTCACGAGAATGGAGAACGTCAGGTTGATGACGACGCCGACCGCCATGAGCGTGTCGTCCCCGGTGAACTGGCCTGCGAGCTGGACGGACTGGCCCACGATGCCGATCAGCGTGACCAGCACGATGCAGCCGAGCATCCCCACCAGGGCGGTGCCGTAGCGCGAGAAGCCCGCGAAGAGATCGCCGAACTCGGCGCGGCCGTCGTGCATGCGCAGCCCGAAGTAGGTGGCACCCCAGGCGATCACAGGCACCAGGAGCAGGATCCCGATCCCCGTGACCACGGCCAGGATCATCGCCAGGGCCCCGACCAGTCCCACACCGAGCCAAAGCGGAAAGTTGGCCCAGGTGTTCGCCCAGGCGTCGCTCAGGCAGCGGCCGATGTCGAAGTCTCCGCGCCCCCCCACGAGATCCCCGCCGGGCTCGCGCCCGAGATCGGCGCTCGGCGGCGCGTACGGATTGTCGCTCATCGCCCTCCCCCCTCGCTTCCAGGGGGATCCTATCACGCCCGCGCCGCGGGCCCCCGGGGCTCAAGGTCCTCCATTGACCTTCCGATCCGGGAAGATCGGGCCCCTTGCTGCGGGTCGCTGAGCGGAGGTGGAGCGGGTGGACCGGGTCGATTCAGTCGAGTCGCGCGTGAGGAGCGTGCTGACGCGGAGCTTCGTCTCCGCCGGCGCGGTCCTGCTGGTGCTCGGCGCGTGCTTCGTCTTCCACCTGCGTCCGTGGGATCCGCAGCTCGGCGAGATGTCCGCCGAGCGCTGGCGCGACGTCGCGCTGCCCTTCCTCGCCCTGGTGGCGGCCTTTGCCGGTCTCGCCCGGGGGATCTCCTTCCCCGGAGAGTCCCAACGTGAGCCTCGGGTCTGGACCCGCCCCCTCCTCCTGGCTGCTCCGATTCCCCTGCTCGCCCTCGCCTTGTGGATCCGCGACGTCCACGTGAGCGTGCTCTTCCTCTTCGCCGGACCGGCGACGATCGCCCTCGCCGGCTGCCGCGCGAGCAGAAGGGTCGAGCCACTGCTGGCCGGAATCCCCTTCCTCGCCCTGGGGCTCCTGCTCTTCGGCGTCGAGATCTTCGCGGGACACTCCGGGGAGCCCCCGGTGCGCTGGGGCGGGCCGCGCACCTTCGCGACCCTGTTTCCGCGCAGCGAGCCCTTCCTCGGCGAAGGCGGGCGTCTGCGCCCGAATCTCCATCTCCACATGGCCTCGTCGGAGCGGCTGCGCGGCGCGACCGTGCGCACCAACTCCTGGGGCTTCCGCAATGCGGAGGAGTTCTGGCTCGTTCCCGCGGCCGATGAGCTGCGGGTCCTGAGCCTCGGCGACTCCTTCTCCATCGGCATGCAGATCGACCAGGACGCGTTCCTCGGCCCCAGACTGGAGTCGGAGCTGGCTCGCGCAGGGGGCGCTCCGCCGGTGCGCGTCCTCAACGCCGAGGTCTCGGACCCGGCCTACGGCCTGCACTACCTCCAGCGCCACGGACTGGCCTTCCAGCCCGGGGTCGTGCTCTACGGCCTCTGCGCGAACGACATGCTCCAGGCCGCGCTGCGCTTCGGACCCGACCGCCTCTTCGACCTCGATCCGGAGGGCACCCTCGTCGCGAATCCCGAGGCGCCGCCTGGGTCCGGCGTCGCGGCCTACGGCGACGTCGTCTACCCGGCGGTGTCAGCGCGCGCGCTCGCCGGCGCCGACTCCTCCGCCTGGGAGCGCGGCATCGCGGCGGTCGAGCGAAAGCTGCGATGGAACGTCCGGAAGCTCGGCGGCCGCCTGCTGCGCTTCGAACTGCTCCGCAGCCTCGAGCGCGACGTGGTCCGCACCGCGCCGGTTCCGATGTTCAGCTACGCCGGCGAGGCGGAGAGCGCCGACGGCCACATGAGACTCCTGGATGGGACCGCCAACCTCGCCTACTTCCAGGTTCGGACCCCGGCGCCGGTCGAGGAGATGTACCAGAAGCTGTTCACCCTGCTGCGCGCGATGGACCGATCGGTCCGTGCGGCGGGCGGCCGGTTCGTCCTGGTGGTGCACCCGCAGCGCTTCCAGGTGCACGCCGAGGACTGGCGCGCGATCCGCGACTACTGGGAGCTCGACGACGCCGACTTCGACCTGGAGATCTACAACGATCGGCTCGCGCGCTTCTGCCGCAAGAGCGGCCTGCTCTGCCTCGATCTCCTCGAGACTTTCCGGCTCGAGTCGAAGGGTCGATCGCTCTATCTGCCGCGGGGCGACATGCATTACAACCGTCGGGGCCACGCCGTCGCCGCACGGGCCATCGCCGGGTTCTTCCGGGCCAACGCCCTCGAGGCCCCCTCCTCCACGCGTCACGCCGGACTGACCCACCCGCCCTCCCCCTGATCGATCCGATCCGACTCGACGCACGAGCGGGCAACGCCTCACGTCCTGCGGCGCGAACCCGTGCTTGACGTCGCGGACGCCCGTCGGATACGTTTGTCATTCACGGGGAGATTCGACGTGAAGCCCCTCCTCCACCCGCCTCGTTGGACGCGTTCGGTCGATGCCGACCTCGACGCGCAGGCCTTCCCCGCGATAGCGCGCATCACGTCGAGCCTCCGCATCGTGCCCACACCGCGCGCCCACGTCGTGAACCACGGGTTTGGTCGCCGAGCACCCTAGGAAGCGCACGCCGAAGATCTCTTCGACGGCCTTCCAGGTTGCCCTGGAGGGCCGTCCTGCTTTCGGATCCCGCCCCACGAGATCGGAGCTCCCGCCATGAATCTCCCGCTGCACGCACGACGCGGCCTGGCACTCGTCGCGATCGCGCTGCCGCTCGTCGGCGCGGGCTGCGACGACGCTACCGCAAAGGCCGAGGCGTCCCGAGAACTCACCAAGGCCGTGCGGCTCGAGTCCGTCGCGCGGCGAGAGGTGCAGCCCGCGCTGCGGGTTCCGGGGCTCGTCGAGGCCAAGGCGCGGATCGAGCTGGCCTTCCGGGTCACGGGCTTCGTCGAGCGCTTCCACGTAGACGAGGGGGATCAGGTTCGGGAGGGCGACGTGCTCGCCGAGCTCGACGCCGCCGACTTCGAGCGGGAGACCCGGGCCGCCCGGGCTTCGCTCGAACGCGCCCGCGCCCAGGCTGCCCACGCCCGCCAGGCCTTCGAGCGGCAGGAGCAGCTGCGCGAGAGCGGCACCGCCTCGGAGGAGGCCCACCAACGCGCCCTCTCGGCCCACCAGATGGCGAACGCCGACGTAAGCGGCGCACGCACCCGCCTCGAGCAGGCCCAGGACCGCCTGGAGAAGGCCACCCTGCGCGCGCCCATCGACGGCGCCATCGAAGCGCGGCTCGCCGAGCCCCACGAGGTCGCCTCGGCCGACGCCCCGGTGCTCGTGCTCACGCAGCTCGAGACCGTGACCGTTCGTGCGAGCCTGGCGGACTCGGCCGCGTCGGGGCTCCAGGTTGGCCGGAGCGCGAAGGTGTGGAGTCCGCTGCGACCGGACCATCCCATCGAGGGGCGGATCGCTCGGATCGGCGTCGTGGCCGACCCCGCCACCCGGACGATTCCCTTCGAGGTCGAGCTCGACAACGCAGAGCGCGCCCTGTTGCCCCACCTCGCCGTCGACGTCGAGATCCCCACCGGCGATCCCCGCTCCGAGCTCCTGGTGCCGATGGCGGCGGTCCTGCGCGATGCCGACACGCAGCCCTTCTGCTTCCTCGCGAGCGACGCAGACGGGGGGCTGCGGGCCAAGCGTCGCCCGGTCGTCACCGGCGCGGTGCGGGGCGACCGCATCGCCATCGAGTCGGGTCTGCGAGAAGGCGAGCGCCTCATCGTGCGCGGACAGCACTTCCTCCGCCCCGGTGACACCGTGAACGCGGTCGAGGACTAGCCCGTGGCCAACCCGGCGCGATTCGCGATCGAGCGCCCGCGGGTGGTCGGTCTCGCCGCGATCCTGATGCTGATCTACGGCGCCCTCAGCTTTCAGGGCCTGGCGCGTCAGGAGAACCCGACCCTCCGGGAACGCTTCGCGAAGGTCATCACCTACCTCCCGGGTGCGGAGCCCGAGAAGGTGGAGCTGCTGATCACGAAGGTGATCGAAGACCACATCGCCGAGGTCGACGACATCCAGGACATCTTCACCACGAGCACCCAGGGCGTGAGCTTCATGCTCGTGGAGCTGGAGGAGACCGCCCCGGCGGCGGAGCGGCTCCAGCAGATTCGCGAGAAGGTGCAGCAGGCACGCGGCTACTTCCCCCCCGGTGCGTCGGACCCGGAGGTCGACACCCGGGTCTTCCGCACGAACACCATGGTGCTCGCGCTCTTCGCCGACGAAGGCGTCCCGGGGCCGGCCCTGCGCAAGCAGGCGAAGGACCTGGGCCTCGCCCTGGAGGCGATGGGGGACGTCCGGCGGGTCGAGCTCCTGGGTCTCCCGGAAGAAGAGATCGCCGTGGACGTAGACCTGCGGAACCTCTCCCAACGCGGTCTTCCACTCCAGCACATCGTCGATGCCCTGGCGGCGCGCAACGTGGAGCTGCCCGGTGGCGACCTCGAGGTCGGCGCCCTGCGATCGACGATCCTGACCGGCGGTGCCTTCACCCGGCCGGAGGAGGTGGGCAGCACCTACCTGGGCGCCGCACCGAACGGGCTGCCCATCACCCTCTCCGACGTCGCCCACATCGAGCGCCGCCCGGCCGAGCCCGAAGTGCGAGTGCGCTACCAGGGCACCCACGGCGTCGGCATCGCCGTCGAGATGCTTCCCCGCCGCAACGCGATCCGCATGGGGGAGCGGGTGCGCGCCCTGCTCGCCGCCTACGACCTGCCCCCGGGCATGCGGGCCGCCGTCGTCGCCGACGAGCCGACCTACGTGAGCGACCGCCTAGGCCTGCTGCTGGGGAGCCTGGGGATGGGTCTCGCCCTGGTCGTGGCCTTCACGCTCTTCGGCATGGGCTGGCGCTCGGGCCTCGTCGTGTCGGTCACGATCCCCCTGGCCCTGACCGTGGCCTTCGGCTTCCAGGGCATCGCCGACGTGGCGCTGCACCAGATCTCCATCGCGGCCCTGGTCATCGCCATCGGCATCGTGGTGGACGAGTCGATCGTCGTGACGGACAGCATCCAGCGCCACCTCGACCTGGGCCTTCCTCCCAGGGAGGCCGCGATCCAGGGGCTGGCCGAGATCCACCTCGCCGTCCTCGCCGGCGCCGCGACCACGGTCGCGGCCTTCATCCCGCTCATGGTGATGGGGGGCGACATCGGCCAGTTCATCCGCAGCATTCCCATCGTGGTCTCGGCCATGCTCCTCGGCTCCGTGCTCGTGGCCCACTTCGTGACGCCCCTGCTCGCGGTCACCTTCCACCACCGCGCGGGCTCCACGAGCCAACGTCTCGAGAGCCGACTGGTCCCGTTCTACCTCCCGATCCTGCGCTTCGCAGTCGAGCGCAGCCGCGTCGTGATCGGGCTGTTCGCGGCCGGCATCGCCGCCACGCTCTTGCTCGTCGGCGGCGCCCTCTGGCCCCCGGAGTTCTTTCCCGACGCCGATCGGCACCAGTTCCTGATCAACGTCCAGCTCCCCAGCGGCTCCCCCCTGGAGGAGACCGAGGCCGCGATCGCCCACATCGAGCGGCATCTGGAGGGGGATCCGGACCTGTCGAATTGGACCGCGTTCGTCGGGAGCCAGGCGCCGAAGTTCTACTACAACGAGTTCAACGACGGCCGGGCGCGCAACCTGGCGCAGATCGTGGTCAACACCGCCTTGACGGTCGACTTCGACGAGACCCGGAGCGTCGTCGATCGCATCGACGCGACCCTCGAGGCCAACGTGCCCGGCGCGCTCATCCGCACGCGGCCACTGCGCCAGGGCTACGGCGGCGGGGAGGACGTGGAGATCTACGTCACCGGGGACAACCTGGACGTGCTCCGGGCCCTGTCCTCGAGGATCCGGGCCCTCGTGTCCGACCTGCCGGGCGTCGAGAACGTGCGCGACTCCTTCGGCTACGACCCGATCTCCCTCGAAGCGCGGATCGACCACGCGAAGGCGAACCTCCTCGGCATCAGCCACCGGGACGTCGCGACGGTGCTGCGCACCGCGGTGGACGGTGTGGACGCCACCACCTTCCGGGAGGACGACGAGGAGATCGCGGTCCGCGTGCGCCTGGTCGCCGGGCAGCGGCGCAGCGTCGCCGATCTCGATGCACTGCCCCTGTTCAGCCCGACCGCGGGGCGCACCGTGCCGCTCTCCCAGGTCGCCACCTTCGAGCCCGGCTGGACGAACCGCGCGATCCTGCGCTTCGACAGAAAGCGGGAGGCCTACGTCCGCGCCGACGTGAAGGCGGGCCACGCCCTCCTCACCGTGGCGGCGGACGTGGAGCGCTCCGTGCGCGAGCACATGTCGCTACCGCCCGGCTACCACTTCTACTTCCACGGGCAGCACGAGGAGGTCACAGAGTCCTTCCTCTCTCTCGCGAAGGCGGCGGTGGTCGCGGTCTTCCTGATCTACATCATCCTGGTCGTGCGCTTCGGCTCGCTGGCCCAGCCGCTGCTCATTCTCCTGGCGGTGCCGATGTCCCTGGTGGGCGCGCTCTGGGGGCTGGCGGTGACCGGGAACCCCCTCTCCTTCATGTCCTTCCTGGGCATGATCTCTCTCACCGGCATCGCCGTGAACGACTCCATCGTCCTGCTCGACGCAGTGAATCGGCTGCGCCACAAGTCGGGCCTGCCCTTGAAGGAGGCAGTGGCCCAGGGGGCGCTCACGCGTCTCCGCGCCGTGCTGCTCACCTCGTTCACCACCATGGGAGGCCTCCTGCCCCTGTCCCTCGGAGGAGGCGCCTTCTGGGCCCCCTTCGGCTTCGCCATGATCTTCGGGCTCGGCGCCTCGACGATCCTCACCCTGGTGGTGCAGCCGGCGGCCTACCTGACCCTCGAGCGCCTGCGCCGGTCCTAGCAGGCGCCCGGCTCAGTCCCAGACATCGAGGGTTGCGAGGGTCGCGTCGAACCAGGCCGCGTAGGTGGGCCGGTGGGCCGTCGGACACTCGGCGGTGACCACGAGGACGCGGCCGTCCCCGCTCTCGACCAGCGTCACCTCCTCGATCGTGCCCACCGGTCGGGCGATCAGTGCCTGCACCGAGCGTCGACCGTTCACCACCATCGACTCGCGGTGCAGCAGGCGGCCACGGCGCTGATAGTAGTCGCCGTAGCGCTCGAGATAGGCCTCGAGGGTGGGGTAACGATTCACGACCACCTGGTAGGAGGCCGCGTAGTCCCAGGTCACGCCGTCCACTGCGACCAACCCGTGGCCCGTGTCGATGGTGAGCCAGCCGGTGGGCACCCGCAGGCTGAAGCCGAGGCGCGCATCCACGAAGGGGGCGAGCGAGAGCATGGGCGGACCCGTCGGCGGATCGAAGCCGGGGTCCGGCTCCTCCGCGCGATCGCGAGCCCGGCCGAAGACCGTGCCGTTCGGCAGCTGATAGAGGGACACGAAGGAGTTGACGTCCTCGCCGGACAGGCCCTCGGCCACGGTGACCCGGTCGCGGACGACCTCGTACATCAGATCCGCCGGGATCGGGCTGTGGGAGCGCATGCCGAGGGCGTGGCCGATCTCGTGCAGGGCGACCCACTCGACCTGCCCGTCGGAGAGGAGTCCGAACTCGTCGGCGAGGAAGACCTGCAGGCCCGGGACCGAGAACTCCACCTGGAGCCGCTCGGCGTCCGGATCCCAGCCGATCGCCCGGCAGGAGTCGGCCAGGGGTGTGGCACCCAGGACCTTCACGTCCTCCTCGGGCACCGGCGCTCGCTGGCCGAGGAGTGCGATGTGCAGGTGCGCCCGGCTCGGGGACGAGACCAGGCGGAACCGGACGAGCCCCTCCAGGTGCGACTCCCAGGTGCGCAGCGCGTGCTCGACCGCGCCCACGAAGCCGGCCGGGTCCCGGGGCAAGAACTCGTCCTGGAGGGAGGCCGGGATCTCCGGGGGCTCGATGAAGACCGCGAGGGGCATGTCCTCGGACTCCCAGCGACAGAACACCAGCACGTCTTCGCGCCCGCCGGATTGGGGGATCCGGTGGGCCATGAAGGGCAGGTAGTTGGGCTCGAGGAGCGTCGGAAATCCGGCGCTGAAGGTGGCGTAGTCGCGCCGGTCCGGAACGTACGCGCCCCGGGAGGGCGAAGACGGGGCCGCGCAGCCCGTCAGCAGCAGGATCGTCAGCGCAGCGAGCCCCCTCACGAGCGTCCGCGCCCTCGCATCTGGCGAGCCAGATCGCGCTGGGTCTCCCGCTCCCGAATGCTCTCGCGCTTGTCG
>CALDCK010000293.1 GCA_937937315.1 uncultured bacterium | reverse complement strand
CCCAGGCGCTGGCTCAGGAGATGGGCCGCGATGCAGTCGTCGACGGCCTCCTGGGCGGACGTCGCTGCGAGCTCGAGGCTTCCGCCACTGGCGCTCCCCGGCGCTGCGGTAACGTGGTGGACGCACGAGACCCCGGCGGGGAGATCGCCCGATGGCGATGAATCGACGCGCCCCGCCACGCTGGCCGCGCGCACGCCGGCCAGCACCAGACCCTCGGCCACCGCCGGAGCGCGAGCGAGAGCGTCACCGACGAGAATGCGCTCGGTGCGCGCAACGGCCTCGGCACCACTGAGCACGGCGAGTGTCGGCGCGGCAACCTCCCGGGGTCGCCGCGCGGGGGGGTCGCCCACGCAGAACCTCCTTCGGGTCAGATCTGGTAGCGGTCGAGCTGGGTCTCGAGCGCTCGAAGCTTCGTGTCGCGGCTGGTCGCGATTCCCTCGACGGTGAACGCGTCGTATCGGTCCGCTGAGTCGTTTCGGTAGAAGAGCCCGATGGGCGTCCCATCCTGCGAGTCCGCAAGCGCTCTCGCCTCGGCCAGGTCGGACGGATCGTGCTCGCGCTGATTCTCGAACTGCTTCTTGACGGCGGCATCGACCTCGATGCCGTCGGGGTGTGTCATCAGAAGAACCTGCGACGGATCGTTCATCATCGATTCGAAGAGGCCCGACTTGAAGTGCGGGCAGCGCTGCAGGATCCGCACGAAGGCGAATCCGGGGTGCCGGTGCGCGGCCGCGAGTGTCGCGAAGAGGTGGGCGGGATTCCAATCCACGGTCTGCGCGATGAAGGACGCGTTGGCGATGCCCAGCGAGGCCTGGATCGGGTTGATCGGATCGAGCAGCGACCCGCCCGGGTGGGTATTGGAGCTCGAGCCCTTCTTCGAGGTCGGCGACGTCTGGTTCTTCGTGAGACCGTATACGTTGTTGTCGAGCAGCATCACGACCATCTTCATGTTGTAGCGGATGGCATGGATCCAGTGAGCCGTACCGATGGAGCAACAGTCGCCGTCGCCGGTCGCCACGAAGACGTGCAGGTCGGGACGCCGCGCGCGAACCCCGCAGGCCACCGGCAGGGCGCGCCCGTGCAGGCCGTGGAAGCCGTAAGCCTTCACGTAGTGCGGGAAGCGGCTGGCGCAGCCGATTCCCGAGACGAATACAGTCTTCTCCGGAGGAAGCTGCTCGTCGCGGCACAGGCGCTGCACGGCGGTGAGCACACCGTGGTCCCCGCAGCCCGAGCACCAGCGCGCCGTCGCGCCTTCGTAGTCCTCGAATGTGTAGTAGCGGGGAATCGATTCGTCGATCCAGTCGGTCTTCAGTCCGTACATGATTCCGCTCCCTCGAGGCGGCTGCGAAGCGCCTCCTCGATCATCTGCGGCGGCAGAGGCTGGCCCGGCACGCGCGACCAGCAGTCCACGTCGACGAGCGTCGTCGCCCGCAGGAGCCATGCGAGCTGCGAGTAGCGGCGCTCGCCCGCCCTCCCCAGATCCGCGACGTCGTCGCTGTAGTTGATCTCGACGGTCATGACCCGACGGTAGCGCCGGAAGATCTCGTCGAGACCCGGCTCCAGCGGTGACAGGAAGCGCAGGCATACGGAGCCGACGCGGTGCCCGTCTCGGCGGATGCGGTCGACGGCCTCTTCGATCGCGCCGCGCGTCGAGCCCCAGCCCACGACGAGCAGGTCGCCCTCCTCTTCGCCGTAGATCTCCGGGGGCTTGAGCGCCGTCTGGAGTGCCGCGAACTTGCGACTGCGCATGTTCATGGCCCGCTGGTTGATCGACGACTCGTAGGCGATGTGGCTGTACTCGTCGTGCGCCAGCCCCGTGAGCACGAACGCGCCGCCAGGCTGCCCCGGGATGGGCCGGCGCGAAATGCCCGTTTCAGGATCCCATCCATAGGCGGGCGCACCCTCCTTCCAGGGCGACTGGTCGATGGGCGGCGACAGCCACTCCTCGCTCACGTTCGGGCGTGGGAGGCAGGCCTGGGCCGTCGCGAGGTTCGCGTCCGAGAGCACGAAGACCGGCGTGCGGAAGCTCTCGGCGAGCTTGCGCGCCGTCACCATGAAGTGGAAGCACTCCTCGTGGCTCGACGGTGCCATCACCACCTTCGGCGCGTCGCCGGGCTGCCCGAAGACCGACGACAGCAGGTCGCCCTGCTCCACCTTCGTGGGGAGCCCGGTCGCCGGGCCACCGCGCTGAACGTCGACCACCACGAGGGGAACCTCCGCCATCACCGACAGCCCGAGGAACTCCGACTTCAGCGCCATGCCCGGCCCCGACGTGATCGTGAGCGCGGTCTTGCCGGCGAAGGAAGCGCCGATTGCGAAGCCCACGGCCGCGATCTCATCCTCGGCCTGGTGCACGATGCCGCCGGCGTGATGGAAGTCGGCGGCCAGGTAATGTGAGGCCGAGGTCGCCGGCGTAATGGGGTACATGCTGCACACCTCGATGCCGGCGGCCATGGCACCCAGCGCGATGGCGGCATTCCCGTTCATCACCACCATGGGTTCGCTGTGGGTCTCGCTGGGGACCTCGAAGCGCGCGTCGATGTGCTCGACAGCCCAGGCGTGTCCGGCATCGAGCAGCTTGTGGTTCAGCGCGATCACATCCTCGCCCTTGCGTTTGCGCTGGAAGAGCAGCTGCACCTCGCGCTTCGCCAGGTCGAGATCTCGGCTGTAGAGCGCACACAGCAGGCCCACCACCCACATGTTCTTGCCGCGCTGGGGGTTGTCGGTGAGCTCGTGGGTCTCGGCGTGGATGGGGATCTCGCGGACGATGTAGCCCGCGATGTGGAAGTCCTCGAGCGCCTTCTGGTAGGCCTCGCGGGTCTTCGGATCGTCGCTGGCGCTCCACTTGTCGTCGATCAGGAGGAGCGTGCCCGGACGCAGCGCTCCCTGATCGATGCGGCTGTAGAGCACCTGCTCGTTGAAGGCGACCACCAGATCGGCCTGGTCGCCCATGCTGGCGACCGGCTTCGTTCCGAACCGGATGCGGATGCCGCTCGCGCCGGCGCGGGAGCGTGCGGGGGGCTCGATCTCGGCCGGAATGATCTCCACCGTCCAGAGCCCGTTGCCCATCTTTGCGCAGACCGTTCCGAAGATCTGGCCGGCCGTCTGGGCACCCTCGCCCGAGTCGCTGACGATCTCGACGATCTGCTCCGGAACGGACAGGGCGGGCACCTCGCCGCTGTCGGGGATGGGTGCGTTGGCGGCCGAATCGGCTGCGGTGCGGGCGCTGGAAGATCGAAACATGGTCGCTTCATCTCGTTCGAATGAGGGGTGCGATTCGGGATCGGAGGGGTGTGGGCCGCTCCGTGTCGAGTGGCGGGGTCCGTTCGTGCCGTCAGGTGGGGCGAAAGAACCCATTTAGAGGGGCATATCGACCCACAGGGCGGGAGATCCGGGAGTCGTATCGGATCATCCCGAGCCGCCGTCCTCCATGTAGTAGATGTCGGCGACCAGGCTCGATTCGACGCGCTCGTGCCGGTGGATCAGCTTCAGGAAGGCAGCTTTGCTCAGGCGGATGTCGTCGTGCAATCCCTGCAGATCACCGCGCCGAGTCATCTCGTCGACCTCGCGAAGCTGTCCTTGGAGGCCTTGCAGAGCGCGGAGGATCTCCCGGTGCTCGTCGCGCAGGATCTCGAGCTGGGGGCTCAGGGCGGGGCGCAGGGACGCGATCTCCTCGAAGAGGCCGCCCGGCTTCTCCTCGTCCCGGAAGTGCTCCTTGAACAGCTCCGGAAGGTCATCCACCGCGCTGCCGATCTGACCGAGGTCGTCGCGCTTCTCGAGCACCTCGAGGTCGCCCCGGATGCGCCGGTGAGAGTCCTCGATTCGCAGGACGTTCTCGCTGACCGGATGCTGAGCCTCGGCCTTTTCTCGATTCATCAGCTGAGTCCTCCCGCGTATGACACCCCACACCGCACGCCCCGTCCGAGTCCTGGCGGGCTCGCCTCCAGCCCCCGCTTTCGGTGTGGATCCTTGCATAGTCTCTGTGCCAGATTCATGCCAGATCCTCACATCTCCACGCAAGCCGCGTCGAACCAGCCGCGGAGCAGACGCCCGCGGGCTGCACGACCTGGCCGAGGCCGCCTGCGGCGCCGTCGCGGGCGAGCGTCAGTAGACCAGCTCGACCCAGCGTTGGCCGGCCATCAGCTCGGCCTTGCGGCGGTGCCACTCCTCCTTGGATCCTGCGATCGTCGCGAACACGGCATCGAGCTCTTCGAGCATCTTCGTCAGGCCAGCGACGTAGACGTAGGTCTTCGCATCCGACAGCATCGCCCAGAGTTCCTCGCCGCGTTCCTGGAGCGCAGAGTCCCAGGCGATCACATCGCTCCAGCCAGGGCGCGCGGAGAGCGCCTTGAACGCTCGAAAGGTCTCGTCGTCGTAGTACTGGCTGAAGTCGTTCTTCTCGTCGTTCATGTACAGCATCTCGAGGCCACTTCGGGCTCCGTAGAAGAGCCAGACACGGCCCCTGAAATCCGGGACGTCGCGGTAGATGTGCTTCACGAAGGCGCGAAACGGCGCGATCCCGGTGCCGCTGCCGATCAGGATCAGGTTTGCGTCGTGCTCTTCGGGCACCTCGAAGACGATTCCGAACGGCCCGGTCATGAGCAGCGAGTCGCCGGGGACGAGATCACAGAGGTAGTTCGATGCGACGCCCGGGTACTCCTCTCCGCTGTAGGCGTCGATGTAGCTGCAGCGACGCACCGCGATCTTGATGCGCGGCATCCCAGACGGGCCCCGCTCCAGCAGGTCGGCCACGCTGTAGAGGCGGAAGTGGTGCTCCTTCCCGAAGGCTTCGGAGCCGGCGACGATCACCCCGACGCTCTGTCCGAGCTGAAACGAGAAGTGGGGCCGCTCCACGTCGAGCACCAGCTCGCGAACTTCCTCGCTGGACGCCTCCGGCGTGATCCGCTCGCTCGAGACGATCGTTGCGCGGTAACGCTCTGCGGAGTCGTACTCCGCGAGATGCCTGGTGGCTTCGCTCATGTGCCCTCCGTCTCGCCCGAGGCGCCCGCCCCGACGACGCGCTCACAGCCGTCCTTCTGGTCACACCCGTCGCAGCCCAACCGCTCTGCCAGGACGTCCGGATCATCGAAGACCCCAGGAAACGCTCTCCGCCACGCATTCTGGACCCACAGCCAGAGCAGCAAGACGGCCGTGATGCCGATCAATCCCGTCGCATAGGACGCGAGCATACGTTCATCCTCCCAGCCCGGCGAATCCCATGAAGCTGATCGACAGAATGCCGGCCAGCAGAAGCGACAGCGCTGTGCCCCTCACCACGTCGGGTATCCGGGCCAGCTCGAGCTTCTCGCGCAGCCCCGCCATCAGGACCAGCGCGAGACTGAAGCCCGCACCCGCGCCGAGCGCGTAGGCGATGCACTGCGCGAAGTCGTAGCCCTTGTTGGTCTGAAAGAGAGCCAGCCCGAGAATGGCGCAGTTGGTGGTGATCAACGGCAGGAAGATGCCGAGGGCGCGAAACAGGGCTGGGCTGACCTTCTTGATGAACATCTCGACGAGCTGCACGGTGGAGGCGATCACCGCAATGAAGGAGATCAGGCGCAGGTACGGGGCGTCGAGGGCGATCAGGGCATGGTTGATCCCGTAGGCGCAGATCGAGCTGACGAGCATCACGAAGGTGACCGCGCCCCCCATGCGGCCGGCGGTGGCCAGCTTGCCCGAGACGCCCAGGAAGGGGCAGATGCCGAGGAAGTAGGCCAGCACGAAGTTGTTGATCAGGCAGGCATTCACGAACACCGACCAGAGCGGATCGTCGGTCATCGCATCGGCTCCGCAGCGGGCGAGGCGAGCCTCGCCCGGCGTTCCTGTAGTGCATTGAAGAGCAGCAGCCAGCCAGCCAGCGCGAAGAACCCGCCGCTCGGCAGGATCATCACGACCCAGGGCTGGAAGCCGTCGTGGAAGAGCGGCAGGCCGAAGAGCGCGCCGCTGCCGAGGATCTCCCGCACGGCCCCGAGGCTGAGCAGCGCGGCGGTGAAGCCCAGGCCCATGCCGAGCGCGTCCATCGCGCTCTTCCCCGCGGTGTTCTTCGAGGCGAAGGCCTCTGCCCGGCCCAGGATCAGGCAGTTCACGACGATGAGCGAGATGAAGGCACCCAATGCCTTGTGGAGATCGAGACTGATGGCCTGGAGCACGTAGTCGACGATGGTCACGAAGGTGGCGATGACGAGGATGTAGGTGGCGATCCGCACCTCTTTGGGGACGAAGCGGCGCAGGGAGGAGATCACGACGTTCGACATCAACAGCACGAACAGCGTGGCCAGACCCATCGCGAGCGCGTTGCGCGCCGTATTCGATACCGCCAACGCCGGGCACATACCCAGCACCTGTACGAACACCGGGTTCTCCCGCCAGAGGCCCTTGATGAACTCGTCGGTGCTCGGCGTCTCTTCGTGCGGGAAGGAATCCACCATACCGTTACTCCGCCACCCGGAAGTCGTCCAGGCTCCGATGGATGCGCGGGATCCACTCCTCCGTGCTGCGGCGGAGGATGTCGGCGATCGCGACCGAAGATATGGTTGCGCCGGTGATTCCGTCCACCTGCCACGGGTGCTCCTTGGCGCCGTGCTTCACCGCCTCGACCGGGTGCAGGATCCGGGTGAGGTCGTCCGCCAGCGAGACGTCGAGCCGCTCGAAGTTCTCGAGGAACCCGGGATCCGTCTCGATCCTGTCGCCCAGGCCTGGAGTCTCGCGACTCTCCAGCACGCGGATGCCGATCACCGCCTGCTCCGAGAACGAGTAGCCGTAGATCAGGCGGATCACGTCCTGGTACCCCATCCCCTGCGCCTCCAGCGCCAGCCCGACGAGTCGTCGATCCGCGTCGTAGCCCGCATGGGCGAGCGGGGCGCCACCAGGCTTTCCATCGAGGGCCTCGAAGCGGGCCTGGTCGACCAGGCGAAACGTCCGGCTCGATACGGCCTCGGGCAGGACCTGGAGGATCGCGCGCTCCAGCGCCTCGGCCTGGTTGCGCTGGATCACCGGGCGGGTGAGCTCGAACACGCTGACGATCAACAGGCCGCACAGCAGGCCCACACCGACCAGCGACCGGTACATGGGCCAGACGCGCGGAGCGGGCGCCGGGGCCGGGATGCCATTCACGGTGCCGGCTCCCCGACCCGCGAGCCGTAGACGCGGGGTTGGATCCAGCGATCGATGTGTGGAGAGACGGCGTTCCCGATCAGGATCGCGTACATCACGCCCTCGGGCATGCCGCCCCAGACGCGGATCACGACGACGAGCCCCCCAATCAGGGCGCCGTAGAGCAGGCAGCCGAGCGAGGTCATCGGCGATGCGACCATGTCGGTAGCCATGAACACGGCACCGAGCATGAGGCCGCCGGAGAAGAGCATGAAGAGGGGCGGCGCGTAGCGCTCGGCGTCGAGTGCGTACAGGGATGCGCTCGCCGTGGCCACCACCGTGAAGATGGCGACCGGAATCCTCCAGTTCATCATGTTGCGAGCCACCAGGTAGGCCCCGCCGAGCAGGATCAACAGCCCGCAGGTCTCGCCGGTGGAGCCGCCAACGAAGCCCAGGGCCAGGTCACCGACCTCGCTGAGCTGCCCGTCGAACTTCCAGAGCGACAGGGGCGTCGCGCTGGTCACGCCGTCGTAGACCGGCTTCGTGAGGGGCAGTGTCAGGGTCGAGCCCGGAACCGAAACGAAGCGGTCGGCCGTGAAGCCCGGCATCCAGCTCGTCATCGCCACTGGAAACGCGGCCTGTACGAAGGCCCGGCCGACGAGCGCGGGGTTGAAGGCATTCAGCCCGAGTCCGCCGAAGAGTGACTTGGCCAGCGCGACGCCGAAGAATCCCCCCACGGCCACCATCCACAGCGGCAGGCCTGGGGGCAGCGTCAGGCCGTAGAGCAGGCCCGTGATCGCCACCGACCAGTCTCCGAGGGTCGAGGCCCGGTCGGAGAGGCGGCAGGCCAGCTGCTCGGCGAGCACGCAGGAGCCCACCGCCACCGTCAGGGTGAGGAGCGCGGCAAGACCGAACGCGTAGATCGCGAAGGCGGTGGTCGGTAGCAGCGCGAGCACGACGTTGAACATGATCGTGTCGACGCTGTAGCCGCTCACGATGTGCGGCGAGGTGCGGATCTCCAGGGTTCGCGCCGGTGTCGTCACGAGGCGGGCTCCGTTCGGGCCGCCTTGCGCACGGCGGCCTTCGCTGCCCGGAACTCCTGCACGAGCGGGATGTGCGAGGGGCAAACGAATGAGCAGGCGCCGCACTCGAAGCAGTCCATCAGGTGGAACTCCTCCACCATCCGCGTGTGCTCGTGGTTGCTCGCGAGGATCCCCAGCTCCGACGGATTGAGGAGTATCGGACAGGCGTCCACGCAGTAGCCGCAGCGGATGCAGGGATAGACCTTCCGATGCGTGCGCTCGGCCTCGATGTCGGTGAATGCCACCACGCCCGAGGTTCCCTTGGTGATCGAGATGTCCAGAGAGGGGGCCGCCGCTCCCATCATGGGGCCGCCCAGGAAGACCCGGTTCACGTCCTCACGGGCGCCGACCTGCTCGAGCAGGAAGCGCAGCGGAGTGCCGATGGGGATGCGGTAATTGCCCTTGTGCTCGATGGCGGGACCGCTGATCGTGATCACGCGCTCCTCGATGCCGCGACCCGTCGGTAGCAGACGACCGATCTCCGCGGCGGTGGCCACGTTGACACAGAGCGCTTGGGCGTCGATGGGAAGCCCTCCGGAGGGCACCTCCCGGTCGAGCAGCGCCGTGATGAGCATCTTCTCCGCGCCCTGCGGATACTTGACGCGAAGCATCTCGACGCGGACCGGCAGATCGTCCGGCAGCCCCTCGCGCAGGTGGAGGGCGGCGTCGCGC
>CALDCK010000292.1 GCA_937937315.1 uncultured bacterium | reverse complement strand
GGTGATGGAAGACGACCTCGTTCTCCAGCGTGCGCGCGGCGAACAGCACCTGCCCCAGCTCGCCCGCCCATTCCGGCTCCGGCCGGTCTCCGAGCACGCGATCCCAGGCGATGTCGCTGCGCTTCTTCTCGAGCCCCGGAGCGCAGCAGAACACTGCGTCGGGGTACACCGCCTTCCAGGCAGCGATCGAGATGTGGTGGAACAAGGTCGGGGCAACCACCGCCCTGACGGGCCCGAGCGCGTCGACTTCCGCCTCGAGACCCCCCTCGAGGGGCAGCGGAGAGTGCACGAACAACCCTCCATCCCGCAGCCTCACGATCGTCATCCGTGTGCCGGTTTCGATGCCCCAGAAGCGCAGGGGGGCGGTCGTGCTCCACAGCTCGTCGGAGATCGGCGTCAACAGGGCCACGGCGGTCCTCGTGGGCGCGATTCAGTCGACGATCGCCGCCAGCGCCAGGTCGGAGAGTCGGGCCATGCGCTCGAAGTTGCGCGAGTCCTCGAGGATTCCCGTCGTCAGACACACGAAGGTGAGGTCGCGCTCCGGGTCCACGCAGAACATCGTCGAGCCCGCGCCGAGACCGCCGAACGTGCCTGGCGACGCGGTGGCGCCGAAGGGCATGGGGAACAGGCCCGTGCCGCGCAGGAAGAAGCCCAGTCCGAGGAAGGCGGGGAAGGGATCCCAGCCGCGGGCCTCGCACATGCCGTCGAAGATGTGGTTCACCTCGTCGCCGGTGTGATTGCGCAGCGCGAGCTCGAGCAGCGATCGCGACAGGATCCGGGTTCCCTCCCGGACGCCGCCCGCGCGCAGCGCGTCGGCGAACTGGAACAGATCGTGGGCCGTGCCCAGCGCTCCGCCGCCGGGCATCTCGAAGGCCTCGTGGTGCATGACGTTGATGGCCTCGAGGGCGGCCGGCGGGATGATGCCCGGCGTGGGGTCGCGGACCACGGCGGGCGCGCGGCGGTCCGCCAGGTCGGGTCGCAGCGAGAGGCTCGTGCTCTTCATGCCCAGCGGGGCGAAGAGGTCCTGCTCCAGGATCCGTCGGAAGGTGCGGGCGCCGCCGTCGATCCGCCGCACGATCTCGGCCAGCACCGCGAAGGCTCCCATCGGGCTGTAGCTGACGATCCTCCCCGGTGTGCTCTGGAGCGCCTGGTCGGCCACCGCCAGCGCCACCGCGGAGGTGTCGCCGAGGCGTGTGGGGTCGATGAGGGGAAGCTCGACCGGCAGTCCGGCGGTGTGAGCGAGGAGCTGCGCGATCGTCACCCGCTGCTTGCCCTTGACGCCGAACTCCGGGATGACCTCGGCGACCGGGGTGTGGAGTCGCAGGTCACCTCGGTCCACGCACTGGAGCGTGGCGATCGCGGTGAAGGTCTTGGTGATCGAGAACAGGTGATACACGTCGTCGACGTGGGCCTGGCGCCCGCTCGCGCGCTCCGCGAAGCCGATGGCCTCGTGGAACACGACCTCGCCGTGGCGGGCCACCAGCACGACGCCACCGTCGTAGCGCTCTGCCGCCACGTCCCCGGCGATCGCCCGGGAGATGCGTTCGAGCCGCTCCCGATCCATCCCCGGCTCGCGCGCTTCCATCGGATCCTCCTCTTGCCGAGGACGAGCACTCTACCCCAGTCGCACACGGCTCGGAAGCTGGCGAAGACCGACCAGAAGGTCACGCCGAGGGTTGCTTCGAAGAGGACAGACCCGTCCCAGATGGCCTCCGGTTCGGGAATCGAGCGGACCATGCACGCCGAGGGAGGTCCCGAGGCGAGTCTCTCCATCGTCGCGGGGGGCTTTCATCTGGATCTCGCGGGCAGCTTCGAGGCCGGATTCAACGAGAACCACGACGACGATGGATAGTGGCCGATTCCCAGCGTGCTTGGCGGGGCGACGGCGCGTGTCCGGATCCTGTCAGTGGGCTCATCTCTTGAGGCTGACTTCGCAGGAATCCTGGTCGCGCGGCGCGTCGTCGTATGGAAGTCTGCAGGCCAGCACCACTCTGCGATCCTCATCGATCACGGCGGCGATGAGCGCATGTCCCGGCGTCTGATTCGACGACTGCCAGCGGCAGAGCTGGTGGGTCCGGCTCTTGCGGAGACATTCTCCTGGAGCTGAACCAACCAGCAGACTCAGCTCCCGGAGCGTGATTGCGCTCTCGAGCGCTCGCGCCGCCTCACCTGCGCGTGTGGCCCCTGCACCCGTGCCGGCGGCAACGTCGGGAGCGGCGCGTCGCAGGGCGACCTCGTACGGGAGCGCGACGCGGGGAAATACGTGGCAACTGTCTCGCTCACGAGGGCCGTCATCGGTCGGTAGATCACACACGACGTTCAGCTGATACTCGGTACCAAGCGAACGCGCGAGAATCGGCCAGGCCGTATCCCGATCGCCAAGCCGCCACCCGCATAGCTCGTAGCCGGGCCGGCTGTGGACGCACGACACACGCCGCGTGCCGAGAAATCGCTGGAGGTCCGTATGGGTACGGTGTGCATCGAGGGCAAGGCTCGTGGTCTGGGTGATCGGAGCTTCCGTCGCGCAGCCGAGTGCCCCCAGCCCGCAGCCTACGAGCAGTGCCGCCGCGTTCCGTCTCAATGGGTGGGGCCATCCGTTGCGGGCGGTCCAGATCCGACATCGGGAGGCTCTCCGGGCTCCCCCGCGACCTCCTCGCTATGGGCTCGCGCTCGATCGAGGTCGGCTGCGATCCGCACCTGCTCCTGGAAAGCGGCGCTGCCGAAGTCCGTTGCCGCTTGATCGAGTGCCTCGTCCAGCGCCTGTCGGATCACCTTTTCGAACTCTGCGTTGACGCCGACCCAGAGTACGTTCGACTCGTCACCCTCGACCCGGCCCTCCCAGAGCACGGTATCGGAGAGATCGCTGAGGCGGATATCGATCACGATGCTGTGCCAGGTCGCCATGTACATATCGAGCCAGAAGGTCTCGATGTCGCCGTCGATCATCCCAATGGGATGAAAATCGGCGGGCATCGACGTCTCCGTCTCGGCGAGCACGGCTCGGTAGCCCGCCCTCTGCAGCGCCTCGACGAAGAACTGGCTGAGGATACCCTCCAGGCTCTGACCCTCGGGCACCGCAACGTGGCCGAGAACCATGCCAAAGCCATTTCGCTTGGCTCCAATGTAGGGGCGACGATCTTCTTCGCGGAGATCGCGAAAAGTGCGGACGAGGAGGTCACCGGTCTTCGCAGATGCTCCGCCCTCGAAAGGAGAGTGATCTACGCGAAGGTGCGTGGTTCCCACTGCGCACGCTGTGGTGACCTGGAGCAGAGCGATGACGAGCACGACTCGAAGGGGCGACAGCGTCATGGACGCCTCCTCGTCCGGACACCAGATAGGACTAGGCCCAGTGGTGTCGGAAAGGCCAGGCTATCCACCGGTCGCACTCGCTGTCAACGAAGATTCGGGTCACGGCGTGGGGCCAGGAGATCGTTCGGTCTCCGAACTCCCTGCGCGCTTCCCTCGGCGTTGGCCCCAATGGCAGGACCCCTTGCGCATCCGAGCCGCCAGCGCGGATCGGCCTGTCTCTTCCGTGTGGGGCGTGTCGCCCGCCGCAGTCGCGCGTCGGCGCCCTCTGGCGCCGGTCGCTATGCGTCCTGCAGGAGCCGCGCGGCGTCGAGGGCGCCGTAGCTGAAGATCACGTCGGCGCCGGCTCGCTTGAGCGAGAGCAGGCTCTCGAGCAGACAGCTCTCGTAGTCGAGCCAGCCCTTCTCGGCTGCGGCGCGCAGCATCGCGTACTCGCCGCTCACGTGATAGGCGGCGACCGGCAGGGCGGTGTGGTCGCGCAGCAGACGGACCACGTCCGCGTAGACCAGGCCGGGCTTCACCATCACCCAGTCGGCGCCCTCGGCCTCGTCGAGCTCGAGCTCGCGCAGCGCCTCGCGGACGTTGGCGGGGTCCATCTGGTAGGTCTTCTTGTCGCCGCCGCGGGGGGCGGAGTCGAGGGCCTCGCGGAAGGGCCCGTAGAACGCGGACGCGTACTTGACGCAGTAGCTGCCGATGCCGACCTCGCCGAAGCCCGCCGAGTCGAGGGCCTCGCGGATGGCCAGCACGCGTCCGTCCATCATGTCCGAGGGGGCGACCAGGTCGGCGCCGGCCTCGGCCTGGGAGACCGCCATCGCGGCCAGCAACGGCAGCGTCTCGTCGTTGTCGATGCGGCCGTCGATCAGCACGCCGTCGTGGCCGTCGGAGGAGTAGGGGTCGAGGGCGACGTCGGTGATGACGAGCAGCTCGGGGTGCGCCGTCTTGAGCGCGCGCACCGCGCGTTGAAGCAGTCCGTCCGGCTTGCTGCTGGCGCTGCCCCGCGCGTCCTTCTCGTCGTCGGCGAGCGCCGGGAAGAGCGCCACGCCCGGAATGCCGAGGGCTGCGGCCTCGCCCGCCTTCTCGACCAGCAGGTCGATGGACAGGCGCGCGTGACCGGGCATGGAGTCGATGGGAGTGCGTTGCTCCTCCCCGGGCTGGACGAACAGCGGCAGCACGAGATCGTTCGGCGACAGGCGGGTCTCTCGCAGCAGGCGGCGCAACGCGGGTCGAGAGCGGTTGCGTCGGGGCCGGACGAGCACGGCGCCAGAGTACCGCAGCTGCACCCGCGCGGGGACGGCGGTGGTTGATTCCCCCAGTCTCATGGGCGCATACCGCAAATAGCTCGCGGCAATCCTGAAGGATCGCCTCTGTCGCATCTCCTGCGGGTTCACGGTCGGTATACGCGCACACGGTCGATCCGATCGCCCAGCGCCAGCGATCGGGCCGGGAGCGTTTCGGACCTCCGCGGTGCCACCTCGTTCGGGAACCAAGGCTGCCGCCGGACTCGGCGGCCTCGCCGGTCACCGCAGGGGCGCGTGCTCCGCCGCGCCGGGCTCCCCACTCTGCGTG
>CALDCK010000291.1 GCA_937937315.1 uncultured bacterium | reverse complement strand
GCAGGTGCCGCACCAATCGGCGTGGATCTTCGCCACGATCGGCGTCTTCGCGGCGTCGGTCTCGGAGCTCGCGGGCCCGGCCGCAAGCGGCAGAGCGAGGGCGAAAAGGGCGGCGAGGCCGCGAAGGGAGTGGGTGCGCGTCATTGGATGGATCCTCCTTCGTCTGCGAGGCGCGTGGAGCCGAGAGGCCACTACGCCCCGGATGGACACCAGGTTACACCGGCCCGGCCCCGGAGAGGCGGACCCTGCGCGAGCGGAGGATGCCGGATCAGCGCGCCAGCTTCTCGGCGTGCTTCACGTTCCGCGCCTCGGCAACCAGGATCACGTCCTCCGCGATGTTCGTCGCGTGGTCCGCGATCCGCTCCAGGTGCTTCGCGAGCTGGATGGCGTCCACGTTCTGGGAGACGCCCTCGGAGCCGGCCTCCAGCCGGCGGACCAGGGTGCGAATGACCTCGTCGTGCTGGTCGTCGATCTCGTCGTCCTCGTCGAGGACGCGCCGGGCGAGGTCCGGGTCGCTGCGACCGAAGGCGTCCAGTGAGCAACGCAGCGCCGCCTGGGAGGCCCGGGAGAGGGCCGTCAACGTGGCCGGGAAGGGCAGCGCCGTCTTCTCCGCCAGGCGCCGGGCGCCCTTCGCGATGTTGCGGGCCAGGTCGCCCACCCTCTCCAGATCCGTGGCGATCATCTTGATCGCCAGCACCTCGCGCAGGTCCTCCGCCACGGGGGCCTGGAGCGCGAGGGCCTTGAGAACCTTCTCGTCGATTGCGACGTCGAGACGGTCGATCTCCAGATCGTCCTTCGCGACCTCCTCAGCCAGCTGAGCGTTCCGCTCCCAGACCGCCCGAAGGGCCTTCTCGAGGATCGCCTCGGAGAGTCCTCCCATGCGGAACAGATCCTCACGCAGCTGCTCGATGACGACGTCGAAGACCCGGCTCATCCGTATCGCCCCGTAATGTAGTCGCTGGTCCGCTGCTCGCGGGGATTGGTGAACATCTCCTCGGTAGCGCCCGACTCGACCAGGGTACCGAGGTGGAAGAACGCGGTGCGCTGGGAGACGCGCGCCGCCTGCTGCATGTTGTGGGTGACGATCGCGATCGCGTAGCGACCGCGCAGCTCGTAGATGAGCTCCTCGATGCGCGCCGTCGCAATCGGATCGAGGGCCGAGCAGGGCTCGTCCATCAGGATCACCTCCGGATCGACCGCGATGGCCCGCGCGATGCACAGGCGCTGCTGCTGCCCCCCGGAGAGGGCGGTCCCCGGCTCGGCGAGGCGGTCCTTGACCTCGTCCCACAGGCCCGCTCGGACCAGGCTCTTTTCGACGATCTCGTCGAACTCCCGGCGCGACCGCGCGAGGCCGTGGATCTTCGGACCGTAGGCGATGTTGTCGTAGACCGACTTCGGGAAGGGGTTCGGCTTCTGAAAGACCATTCCCACCCGTGCCCGAAGCTGCACGACGTCCATTTCGTCGCCGTGGATGTCGGCTCCTTCGAGTCGGATCTCGCCCTCGACCCGGCAGCCGGGGATCGTGTCGTTCATGCGATTGAAGCAGCGCAGGAGGGTCGACTTCCCACAGCCCGACGGCCCGATGAGCGCGGTGACCTCGTCCGCGCAGATGTCCATGTCGACGGACTTGACCGCGTGGGTGTCTCCGTAGAAGACGTCGACTCCGCGCGCTCGCATCTTCACCGGCGATCCGGGTTCCGGAGACGCCTGGACCGGTTCCGGAGTCGACATCGAGGTCTCCAAGCGATCGGGCTCCCGGATACTCATCGCACGGCTCAAAGCTGCTTCTCGAAGCGGCGGCGCATGGTGATCGCCACCGCATTCATCGCGACCAGGAAGAGGAGTAGCACGAGAATTGCTCCTGAAGTCTTCTCGACGAAGGCCCGTTCGGGGCTGTCGGCCCAGAGGAAGATCTGCACGGGGAGAGCGGTCGACGCGTCGGTGAGACTGCCGGGCACGTCCACGACGAAGGCGACCATCCCGATCATCAGCAGTGGCGCCGTCTCCCCCAGCGCCCGGGCCATGCCAATGATGGTGCCGGTAAGGATTCCCGGCATGGCGAGGGGCAGGACGTGGTGCACGACGACCTGGAGCGGTGAGGCACCGAGTCCGCGGGCGGCCTCGCGAATCGAGGGAGGCACGGCCTGGATCGACACCCGCGACGCGATGATCAGGGTGGGCAGGGTCATGAGGGAGAGGGTCAGACCACCGACCAGCGGAGCCGAGCGCGGAAGGTTGAGGACGTTCAGGAAGATCGCGAGCCCCAGCAGCCCGAAGACGATGGACGGCACTGCGGCGAGGTTGTTGATGTTCACCTCGATCAGATCCGTCCAGCGGCTCCGGGACGCGAACTCCTCCAGATGGATCGCAGCGGACACGCCCAGGGGAAAGACGATGGCCAGGGTGACGGCAAGGGTCAGGAAGGAGCCGACCAACGCTCCCCAGATCCCGGCCAGCTCGGGCTCCCGGGAGTCACCCGAACTCAGGAAGCTGGTACTGAAGGCCGAGCGGACCCGACCCTGCTCCTCCAGGCGGTCGATCCAGGCCACCTGCCGCTCCGAGAGCCGGCCCGGCGTCGTGCCGCCGGATTTCCGGTAGAGATCCACCTCGTCGTCCGCCGGGAGCCAGATCGAGGCCACTCCCGACTCGAGCTCGAGGCCCCTCGCCACCTCCCGTTCCACCACCGAGCCCGCACCGCGGCTCATGAGGCTTCCGAGCTCCCGGCGCTCGCGTCGATCCGAGACATCGGGGAAGAGCTCGCGCAGCGCCGATCGCACCCAGGGTCGCGCGTCGATGCGCTCCTCGGACAGGATGGCCTCGGCCGGAATCGCCACATCGAGGCGAATCTCGCTGGTGCGGAACGCGCCGAAGCCGCGCACTCCGATCGTGACCAGCAATACTCCCAGACTGAGCATCGCCAGGGCGATCGCGCCGGCGCCGACGAGGTGGAAGAGCCCCTCGGCGCGATGGCGACGACGCAGGCGTGCCTTCATGGCAGGGGCGGCCCAGCGGGCGCCCGGACTCGGCTCACTCATAGCGTTCCCGGTAGCGCTGCACGACGCGCAGCGCGAAGACGTTGAGGGCCAGGGTCACCACGAAGAGCAGGAGCCCGAGGGCGAAGGCCGCCAGGGTCTTCGGGCTGTCGAACTCCTGATCGCCAGTGAGGAGGGTCACGATCTGCACGGTCACCGTCGTGACCGCCTCGAGGGGATTCGCGGTGAGCCGGGCTGCGAGGCCCGCGGCCATCACCACGATCATCGTCTCGCCGATCGCGCGGGAGACCGCGAGCAGGAACCCGCCCATGATTCCGGGCAGGGCGGCGGGCACGATCACGTAACGGATCGTCTCGGAGCGCGTCGCGCCCAGACCGAAGGAACCGTCTCGAAGTGCCTTGGGCACCGCCGTGATCGCATCGTCCGACAGGGAGGAGACGAAGGGAACGATCATGATTCCCATCACCAGGCCCGCGGCCAGGGCGCTCTCGGACGCCACCGAGAGCCCGAGACCGGTTCCCACGTCCCGGATCCAGGGCGCGACCGCCAGGGCGGCAAAGACGCCGTAGACGACCGTCGGAACCCCGGCGAGGATCTCCAGGATGGGCTTCGCGACGTCCCGGAAGCGCGGCCCCCCGTAGAAGGTCATGTGAATGGCGGAGAGCAGGCCGATCGGCACTGCGACCAGCATCGCGATGCCGGTGATGAGGAGCGTGCCCGTGAAGATCGGCACCGCGCCGAACGAGCCGGAGCTTCCTACCTGATCCTCCCGCAGGGCCGTCTGGGGACTCCAGTGCAGACCGAAGAGAAACTCGATCGGAGAGACCGCGGCGAAGAAACGGGCCGTCTCGAAGACGAGGGAGAGGACGATCCCGGCGGTCACGAGAATCGCGAGTGCGGCGCTGATCATCAGAGCGAACTGAAAGGAACGCTCCACGAGCACCCGTGCGGCGAGCTTCGGCCGGATGCGATGGAGCGCAAGAACGCCACCCGCCAGCGAGAGGAGACCCGCCAGAGCAACGGCCGCCGCGGTGCCGCGGAAGCGCAGGCTGTCGTAGTGAGCCGCCGCTTCGACGACCCTCTCCCGTCCGTCTCCCTGGGAGATCAGGCCCGCCGACTCGTTCTTCACATCGTTGAGGAAGAGCGCGATCTCCTGGGCGGTCTCGCCCGAGGCACCCGCAGGCAGCGAGGCGAGGGTGAGACCGTCGACGACCCAGGACGCCCCGGCGAGCCAGACCAGGAGGACGGCAAGCCCCGGCAGACCGGTCCACAGCGCCGCGTAGGCGCCGTAGTAGCCCGGCAGGGAGTCCAGCTGCGCTTTTCCGGCCTCGCGGAGCACACGACGGCGACCCAGCGTATAGGCGC
>CALDCK010000290.1 GCA_937937315.1 uncultured bacterium | reverse complement strand
GCAGGGTGTAGGGCAGCAGGTAGATGCTCTCGCCGGCCCAGATGAAGGCCGAGAGCGCGAATACACGGCGCGAGGATTCCACTTGAGTGAGTGGACCTACCGCATGTCTCGCGGTCGCCGCCAGCCAGACGGCGGCCAAGGCGTCTCGAAGAGACCCTCGCCCGCCCGGCTGAGGCGAACTGCGCGACGGGTTCGTGCTCGGATCTGCGCAGGGCGATGGCGAAGATCAGGAGGGCGAAGACCTCCTTGGCCGCACTGCCAGCGACGGTGTAGCCGACCTGCACGGCGGTCGCTTCCGTACCGCTCGTGAAGTTGATCATGGGGAACACGAAGACCACGGGATAGAGCGACCACGACCCGACTTGCAGCCAGCGCGCCGCGTCTACGAGGCCACGGGTGCTCTCGGGCTGGGTTTCGATCGAATCCCGGACGCGGACGAAGAGCTCGTACCCGATTCAGAGGAAAGGGATCATGCCAAGGCCCCACCACAGCCGGATGCTTGTCACGCCCTTGCCGCGCGTAGACGAAGCCTCCACAGACCAGCGCCAACCCCGGCTGCTCGTCGAGTGCAGCGAAGGTGGCCAGCCCCGTGGCGAGGCCCAGCGCCAGGTAGTACCCGGGGAAGACCTCGCGAATGAAGGGGCCGGAGACCTCCTCGGGCAGGCGCGTGAAGATCAGAGGCGCGACCACGGCCGTAAAGAAGAGCATCGACCCGAACGATGCGGCGACGAGAGCTCCGGCTGTGGTCGTCAAGAGCGGCTCCATCTGAGATCCTCCTGTCGCGCAGCCAGGCTCAGTCCCTCGTCTCGAGATCGAACTCCGGCTGCCCGACCGTCACGATGCCGAGGCCTCCGTCGACCGTGAGCCAATCGCCATCACGCACCTGCTCGACGGCCGCGGCCACCCCGTTGACGCAGGGAATGCCGAGCTCTCGCGCGATGATGGCCCCGTGGATCAGCATCCCACCCCGCCGCTCGACGATGGCGCTCGCGAGCGGAACCAGCTGGGTCATCGTCGGCTGGATCGCGTCGCAGACGAGCACCTCGCCATCCCGGAACCGTCCCAGGTCTTCGGCTCCGCGAACGCGGCGCGCAGGCCCGGCCGCGAAGCCGGGTCCCGCGGGCTGCCCAACGAGCTGCCGGGGAGATCCCGCGGCGGTGGAGCTCGGGGTCGGTGGGGTCGGGCGTACAGTCCTTTCGATCGCGACCCTCTCGTCCGAGGGCTCGCGAAGCGCGCTCGAGACTATCGGTGCGAGCTCCGCATCGACCGGCGGCTCGCCTTCGAGCCGGCCGGCCTGCCGCAGGCGCTCCAGCCCCAGACCCACTGCCCGCAGGAGCTGGCTCTCGACCCGGCCCAGCAGCAGGTTGTCATCGTCGCGCAGGCGCCAGCTCACGCGAGCGATGCGCAGCACCTCGCGAGCCTCGTCGTGTCGCTCCGGACCGACGGTATTGAGCAGGCGCCGCTCGAGCTCGCCCGCGACGCTCTCGTCGTCCCGAGTAGTCGGCTCGGCGGGCGCCCTGTCCGCCAGCGCCATCACGAGACGAAGCAGCAGGTCCATGCGATCAGACAGACGCTCGCCTTCGTAGGAGACGTCCATCGCGCCGGACAGCAGCTCGTCGCAGGTTTCGACGAACGCGCGAACGTCGGCGCGTTGCGCGAGGCGCTCGAGCGCGGCCCGCTGCTCCGCCCTGCCCTCGAGCCGTACGGCTTCCTCGATCGCACCGCGCAGCGCGGCGTGGGCGCGAACCCGAGCCGCCAGCGCGAGGATGCCCTCGTTGCGCACGGAAGCAGCCAGGGTTTGCCCCCGCAGCAGGCCGACGAACTCGTAAGGATCGCGCGGGCGAACGGCTTCCTCGTAGTAGCTCCCGAGCTGGCGCACGCCGTGGGCCAGTGGGATGAACTCGTCCCGATAGATTCGTCGCCAGCGCTCGAAGGCGGCGGTGCGCTCGTCGATGGCAAAGGCCAGCGCGGCGTCGTCGCAGCGCTCCAGATCCGCAGCCGCGAGCCGCTCGCTCTCGCGAGAGAGCTCCGGGATCAGCTCGCCCTCGACGCGATCGCAGAGCCGCGCGAGCTGCGCCGCGCCCGGTCGGAGTGACAGATACCAGGCACGCGTGTCTTCCTCCGCCGAAGGAAGCGAGGTGATGGGCCGCGCCTGGAGCAGCGCCAGCATCGTGTCACGACCCGTCCACTCGAGGTCCGGCGCCCAGCCGAAGAGCGCCTCGACCTCTAGCAGGGTCCGCATCAGGGTCGCGAGGTCGGCTACCTGGAGAAGCGGCTCGGGCTCAACCGGCGCGCCGCGGCTGCCCGGCGTCCACTCGAGGACCGAGCCGCTCGGACGCGACAGCGTCCAGCGATCCGGATCCACCGCGCCGTCGACGAGATCGCTGCAGGCTCCCGGCACCGCCTCGACGATCGCCCGGTCCCGCTCGGGTGCCCGCGGGTCGCGCGCAAAGGCGACACCCGAGCAATCGGTTCGGATCATCTGCTGCACGAGCACCGCCATGGCGCTGCGCGTCGGATCGAGTGCGAGCTCGCGTCGATAGAGCAAGGCGGCGTCCGACCAGAGCGAGGCCCACACCACCCGCACCGCATCGAGGACGGCCTCGGTGCCCACGAGGTCCACCCGGGACTCGTGCAAGCCGGCGAAGGAAGCTCCCTCCGCATCCTCGGCCGGCGCTGAAGACCGCACGGCCCAGCGCGTGTCCGACGCGTCCATCGCCAGTGCAGCGGACACTTGCTCCGTCAGCTCGATCGGCAGCGGGGCAGCGAGGAAGCTCGAACGGATGCGCAACGCCGCGTCCCAGATCTCCTCCCAGCGCATCTCCTCGAGGGGCTTGCGGCCGAGCTCCATCTGGATCACCGGTGCGAGGTGATTGCGCTCGAGGAAGCTGCGGTACGCCTCGGTCGTGATGCAGAAGCCCTCGGGCGTGCGGAAGCCTGCCTTCGCGAGCTGGGCCAGGCGCTGCGCCTTGCCCCCGATCAGGCTCGTCCCGAGGCCCGCCATCTCCCGGAGCGGAATCAGCCAGGGGGAGCTGGGATCCACTGCCGGACCTCCTGGAAACGCTCGACGTGAAAGAAGCGGGCGACGTCGATGCGAAACAGCGCCGTGGAGGGCGCCGCCAAGAAGGCATCCAGGTAGGGATGGCGTTCGAGGAGGCGCTCCGCCCAGCGCTCGAAGCTCGCACCCGGCTCGAGGCGCACCGCCCGTCCCGTCGCGGTCACGGCCTCGATCCGGGTCATGTCGTCTCCGAACTGCGGACGATTGTCGACCACTAGCGAGACCCGATCGCAGGCCGAGAGGAGCTGGAACTTACGGGTCGTGATCGGCGTCGCGAAGGCGGCGGCCGAGAGGTCGGGGGCGAACGAGAAAGCCACGAGCGAGCCGTAGGGCTGCTCGCTGCCCTGCGTGCAGAGCACGCCATAGAGCTCACCTTCGACCAGCGCGCGGATTCGGTCCGGAAGCGGCAGGCCGCCTTCGGGCTGCTCGGCGCGGGATGCTTCGGGTCCCAGGGCGGGCTCTTCGATCCGGCTCATGCTGCTCGGTCACCGTGCGGGATCAGCCCGCTACCTGGTGGGAGCATAGCCGCAGGATCTGGCTCTTCCCTGCGCCCATCATTTGGCGCCTGCTTCACTGGGGCGATGGACGAACCGGCTCGATCGAGCTGCCTTGGGCGCGCGAGGCTCTCGCGGATAGCCTGCGTCCATGAACAGGCCGAGACACTGGGAAGTCGTCGCCAGCGAGCGACTGCACGATTGCGCGGCCCTCAGCGTGAGTCGCCTGATCTCGCGGTTGCCCCGCGATGGCGGCGAGCACGCCTTCTTCCGCATCGATTCCGCCGACTGGGTGAACGTCGTTCCAGTCACGAAGGCAGGCGATCTCGTGCTGATTCGCCAGTACCGCCACGGGGCCGGCGAGGTCACGCTCGAGATCCCGGGCGGCATGGTCGACCCCGGCGAGACACCGTCCGCGGCAGCGGCCCGGGAGCTGCTGGACGAGACGGGCTACCGCGCGGCGGAGCCCGACGATATCGGCTGCTCGAATCCGAATCCAGCCCTCTTCGGCAATCACCTGCATACCTTCGTCGCCCGCGGCTGCGAGCGGTTGGACGAGGTCAGGAACGAAGGCGACGAGTAGACCGCAGTCGAGCTCGTGTCGCGAGCGGGCATTCCCCGGCTGGTTCGCGAGGGCCGGATCGACCACGCCCTGGTGCTCGCGGGACTCTACTACCTCGAGCTGTCCGAGAGCCGCTCCTGAACGGAGCTCCACTCGCGGGAGCGCTCCGAGCCTCGGAGGGTGTTGCGCGAGCTACGTTTCGGCGTCGACGCTGGCGCACGGCTCGATCAGGATCTCGTTCCGGCGCAAGAACCAGGGCATGAAGGGCGCGTGGTAGCGCGCCCACACGGGCTCGCCGACCGACTCGAGGCCGCGACTTTGGATCCACTCGCTCAGCTTTCGCTCATGGACGTCGTAGCGCGAGCGGCTCCAGAAACCCGTGTAGCGGATCGCCGCAACGGTGCGCGCTGGCTCCTCGCGGAGCCGAATCCGCTCGTCCGTCGGCTGCGGCAGGTCTTCGAGGGCGTACTTCGAAGGCATGAAGAACGTGATGCGGTAGCGGTCGCCGACCTTCGCCTGCCCGACCGGCGCCTTCATTGCGATCTCGGCCTGCTTTCGGTTCGCGCTGTCGATGTACTCGACCAGGCGACGGAACCCCTCGTTGCCGACGCGCTCGAAGTCGCCCTCGACGAAGGTCTCGGCCACCACGTGTGACTCGATCCGCCGCAGCTCGACGTCGCCATCCTGCTCGATCGTGCGGTAGGAAAGCCTCTCGATGGCCATGGCGTCTCCCGCAGCGGTGAGAAGCCCGATCGCGAGCAGCAGCCAGGTGGCGGTCACGGCGTGTGCGATGAGACGATCTCCGTCCAGCCCTCGGCGCGCGTCACACGCCGGAGGGAGCCGCAGTATCCTGCGGCGCTCGAAGTGCGCCACTATTCCAGGTGACTGCGCAGCATCCAGGCGTTCTTCTCGTGAACGTCGATGCGCCGGGTGCCCAGATCGGCGCTCGCCTGGTCGCCGGCCGCCTCGGCAGCCTCCACCACGCGCTTGGCGTTGCCAACGACGGCGGCCTGGTCCGCAACCAGCTCCTCGATCATCTCGGTGGCCGAAGGGCTGCCGGTGGCCTCCTTGACGGCCGCGAGCTTGGCGAATTCACTGAAGCTTCCCGGAGCCCGAGCGCCCAGCGAGCGGATGCGCTCGGCAATCTCGTCGACGGCCAGGGCGAGATCGGCGTATTCCGTCTCGAAGAGGGTGTGGAGCGTGGTAAACATGGGCCCCGTGACGTTCCAGTGGTAGTTGTGCGTCTTGAGGTATAGCGTGTAGCTGTCTGCCAGCAGACCGGACAGCGTCTCTACCACCTTTTCTTTATGGCTCATCTCGGCTCCTTTCGAAGATCGTTCCAGCGCACGAGCAAAACTAGCTCCGGGAGCGAGGTCGCTCGCCGGTGCATAGGTCAGGCGTCCTCGGGCGTCTAGCCTGTCTCCCGTGCTAACCCTAAAGGCCGGGTTCCACGAACCACCTAGAGGAAACCATGACTACCCAGTCCATCACCCCTACGCGCAAGCGGATCCGCCGCCTTCTGGCGGGCGACGGCGCCGCGAAGGCTCTCATCTTCGCGGCTGCCTTCCTTTCCTTCCTGCTCTCGGTCACGCTCTGGTTCGCCGGAGACCGGGAGCGGGGCCTCTTCGTCGGCATCTGGGTGCCATCGATCTGCTCCGCCGGCGCATTGCTCTTGGTGGGCAGACGCCATGAATGACCCGGACCTCTTCGCCGTCGGATTGGGCATCATGTTCCTGTTTCTCGGTGGCGTGTACATCGTC
>CALDCK010000289.1 GCA_937937315.1 uncultured bacterium | reverse complement strand
ACGCCGCCTATGGCGTCAGGGGCCTATTTCTCCGACTGGACGGATTGGCGCGGCCTCGCATAGAAAGGGCCACCGCGCGAGTACCTGTCACTTCTCACGACCTTGATCCCAGGATTCTCACGGACCTTGATCCCAGTCCCGCGCGCCGGCTGAGTTCATAGCACCTCGTGTTTCATGTGCGCCGCTTGCTGCGGGCGCGCGACTTGGGGGCGGGGCGGTCATCGGACCGCTCCCCCGGTCGTTGCCGCTTTCGAAAGCTCTCGCCCTCGATCACGATCTGGTACGCGTTGTGGGCCAGGCGGTCGAGCGCACTCTGCGCGAGGACGGGGTCGTCGAAGAGGGGGATCCACTCCTCGATGGCCCGGTTGCTGGTGACGATCGTCGACGCGCGCCGGTGGCGCTCGAGGATGACCTCGTAGAGGTCGCTCGATTGCTCGGCCGAAAGCCGACGCAACCCGAAGTCATCGATGATCAGCAGGTCCGGAGCCAGTAGACGCCGGATCGTCTTCTCCGTCGAGTGGTCCGCGCGCGACTGGTGCAGCCAGGCAAACATCCGGTCGGCACGCAGGAAGAGCACCTGCGCGCCGGCCCGGCAGGCCGCGTGGCCCAGGGCGGAAGCCAGAAAGGTCTTCCCGACCCCGACCGGCCCGAGGAAGATCGCGTCCTCGTGACGCTCGAGGAAGCCGAGACCGAAGAGGTCCTTCACCCGATCCCGGTCGAAGGTGACCGGGGCTTCCCAGTCGAAGCTCTCGAGGGTCTGCTCTTCCTCGAAGCCCGCCTTGGAGAGCCGGAGCTCGAGATTCTTGTGGTCTCGGCGGTCCACCTCGTCCTGGAGCACCAGCTCGAGGAAATCGAGCTCAGGGAGCTTCGTCTTCCTCGCGTAGGTGACGCGGTCCGGCAGTGTCGGGAGCATCCCGGAGAGTTTCAGACGCTTCAGATGCGTCTTGAGCGATTGGCTGACTTCCATGGGTCTTCGTTTCCTCCTTCGTGTGGGTGAAGTGCTCCGCATCGCGCAGGTAGCGCGACGGGAAGGGGATCAGCTCCCCCTGGACGGGCTCGGCGGTGTCGTCGCCGTCGAGTCCATCGAGGACCATCTGCTCGACGCGCTTGACATTGATCACGTCGAAGACGAGGGCGCGGCGACAGGCGGCGTCGACCCGCTCGGGGCCGTAGCGCTCGCACAGGCGGATGAGCTTCTGCGCCTGGCGCAGCTTCGCCCACGGGAAGGTCCCTGCCAGAAGCTGCTCCGTGAAACGCCCCACGGCCTCGCTGCGCCGCTTCGCGACCGCGATGAGAGCCTCCGGGTCGCGCATCGCGTACGGAGCCCTCTCCGACGGATAGTCCGCGTAGTCCGTCGAGCGCTTGCCTTCCTCGACCCGCTCGTGGGTCTTGACGCAGGTGCCGTCGACGTAGAAACGCACGAGCTTCGTGTCGCCGCGGACCCACACGCGCTTGCCCACGTGCTGGGTGGGGGCGGAGTAGAGGGCTTTCTGAAACTGGATGTGGTGATCCGGATGGACCTGGCACTGCTTCCAGACCGGCGGGTCGAAACGAGGTCGCGAGAGGGGTGTCAGCGCCTTCTTCTCGACAGCCTGGAAGATCTGCATCGGGGGCTTGCGCGTGGTGCCGTGGATGCGCTGGCCCGCGGTCTCCTTGCACCAGCGCACGACGTCGCGCTGTACGTGGTCGCGATCGATCCACGCCTCTCCGCGGAAGAAGCCTTCCCGCACGTACTGCACCTGACGCTCGACGACAGGCTTGCCCGTCGGGTGCCTCGGCACGGCGGAGTCGATCACGAAACCCCGGTACTGGGCGTACTCGGCGAAGGTGCGCTGGAAGATCGGGTCGTAGCGCTCGGCCTTCGTCACGGCGGCCTTGAGATTGTCGATCACGACCCGGGCGGGGACGCCGTCGAAGAAGGCGAAGGCGTCTTCGAAGCCCTCGAGGAAGTCGGCGAGTGTCTGCGTGTGACAGACGTGGACGTACTGGTGCCGGCTGTGGACCAGGGTGATGATCAGGGCGTGGAGGGCGCGGCGCTTGCCGGTGGCGGGGTCGTGCACCAAGCCGAGCCGCCCGAAGTCCACCTCGGCGAGCTCGCCCGGTGCGACCTCGGCCCGGCGCACCGTCACGCGCCGGGCCTTGTGGAAGCCGCAGTGCGCGACGGCGAAGCGGTGCAGCGAGCTGTACGGGACCCGGACGCCTTGGCGGGTCAGCAACTCGTGGACCTTCGACAGCCGCAGCCCCCGCTCACTTCCCTCGGCGGCCAGCCAGGTCCGGATCTGCTCCCGATGGGGCGCGAGGAGCGCCTCGCTCTCGCCCGGGCTGCGCTGCGCGGGCACCGGCCGCATGCGCACGGCCACCCGCTGGGCCAGGGCCTCGTCGGGCTCCACGACGGCGGCGGCCCAACCCAGCTCTGTGGCACAAGCCACCCAGCGCCGAATCGTGCTCCGGCTATGTCCCGTGACGCGGGCAACGGCCCGTTGCCCCTCACCGCGGCCAACCCGCCGCAGCACCTCGAGAATTTCCCACATCGCAATCTCCCGGTACGCCATCCAGGCCCCCCTTTCGGGGAGCGAGCCTGGACGACGGCGCCGGCGCGCGGGGTGGGATCAAGGTCGTGAGAAAAACACGACCCGGGTGGGACCATGCTCGTGAGAAAACTGC
>CALDCK010000288.1 GCA_937937315.1 uncultured bacterium | reverse complement strand
GCCTGGATGCTCACCAGCTGTGCCCTCGTCCTGATGATGACCCTGCCGGGCCTGGCGCTCTTCTACGGTGGTCTGGTGCGCGGCCGGAACGTCCTCTCCGTGCTGATGCAGTGCATGATCTCCGCCGGCCTGATGGGCGTGCTCTGGGTCATCGCCGGCTACAGCCTGGCCTTCGGCGAGGGCAACGCATTCATCGGCGATCTCTCGATGCTGGGCCTCTCGGGCATCACGCCGGAATCGCTCTCGGGCACGATTCCCGAGTACGTCTTCGTCATGTTCCAGGGCATGTTCGCGATCATCACGCCGGCGTTGATGATCGGCGCCTTCGCCGAGCGCATGCGCTTCGGCCCCTACCTGCTGTTCATCACCATCTGGCTCTTCGCGGTCTACATTCCTCTGTGCCACATGGTCTGGGGCGGGGGCTTCATCGGCACGAGCGTGGGCGCCCTCGACTTCGCCGGCGGCCTCGTGGTGCACATGTCGAGCGGCTACTCCGCCCTCGTCCTGGCCCTGATGCTGGGCGCCCGGCGTGGTTACGGCAAGGAGCCGATGCCGCCCCACAGCCTTCCCCTGGCGGTGATCGGCACGGCCCTGCTCTGGGTCGGCTGGTTCGGCTTCAACGCCGGCAGCGAGCTCGCCGCCGACGGCACCGCGGGACTGGCCTTCCTCACCACCAACACGGCAGCCGCCACGGCGGTCCTCGGCTGGGTGACCATCGAGTGGATGCACCGGGGCAAGCCCACGGTGCTCGGCGCCGCGACGGCCGCCGTCGCGGGCCTGGTCGCGATCACGCCCGCCTGCGCCTTCGTCACGCCGCTGGGCTCCATCGGCGTCGGTCTCGGCGCGGCGGTGATCTGCTACGCCGCGGTCACGATGCTGAAGCCCGCCGCCGGATACGACGACTCCCTCGACGTCTTCGGCGTCCACGGGATCGGCGGGACCTGGGGCGCCATCGCCACAGGCCTCTTCATCGCCGACTTTGCCCTGCCCGAGGGCGTGACCTGGGGCGGCCAGATCCTCGCACAGCTCAAGAGCGTCGCGATCACAGCCGTCTACGCGCCGGTCGCCACGGTGGTGATCATCCTGGTCCTGCGGATGATCGTCGGTGACCTCCGCGTCGGTGACGAAGAGGAGTTCGAAGGCCTGGATCTCGCGGAGCACAGCGAGACGGCGTATACCTCCTGAGCCCCGAGAAGGACTTCTGATGAAACTCATCGAAGCGATCATCAAGCCGTTCAAGATGGACGACGTCCGCACCGCCCTGTCCGAGATCGGCGTACAGGGCCTCACCGTGACCGAGGCGAAGGGCTTCGGGCGCCAGAAGGGGCACACCGAGCTCTACCGCGGCGCCGAGTACGTCGTAGACCTGGTCCCGAAGATGAAGCTCGAGGTGGTCGTCAGCGACGATCTCCTGGAGCGCGCCATCGAGGCCATCACCAACGCGGCATCCACGGGCAAGATCGGAGATGGAAAGATCTTCGTCCTGCCCGTGGGCGACGCAGTCCGCATCCGAACCGGCGAGCGCGGCGACGCCGCTCTCTGATCCTCCGCGGCGATCGAGCACGCCGGAGGGAGCGACCATGAGTCTCACCTACCTCCACACCATGGTTCGCGTACGCGATCTGGACGCGTCCCTCGACTTCTACTGCGGCAAGCTCGGGCTCGAGGAGCTCAACCGCATCGACGTGGAGGCCGGGCGCTTCACCCTCGTCTTCCTCGCCGCGCCGGGCGACTCGTCGGCCCAGGTCGAGCTCACCTACAACTGGGACTCGGAAGAAGAGCTCTCGGGCGGACGCAACTTCGGGCACCTGGCCTACCGGGTGGACGACATCTACGCCGTCTGCGAGCGCCTGCGCGACGCGGGGGTCACCATCAACCGGCCACCGCGGGACGGGCACATGGCCTTCGTGCGCTCACCCGACGGCATCTCCGTCGAGCTGCTCCAAGAAGGAGCGCCTCTGCCGGCTCGTGAGCCCTGGGCGTCCATGCCCAACGTGGGGGAGTGGTAGGGCGCGTCACCTGGTGACGCTTTGGGGTCACGTACCCCAGGTGTCGGACCCGGTTCGTCGCCCAAACCCTCGCTCGCGCGCCGTCGGACCCGTGCGCGCTGACCTGGAGTCTCTGCTCATGCCCCAAGATTTCGATCGAGCCCTCGGCCGCCTCAAGAACGATCTCGCCCTGACTCAGCTGAAGCGCGCCATCCTCGACCCGACCCTCGACGCCACGAGCATCCTGGCGCTTACCGAGGAGATCCTCACCCTCCAGGAGCAGGGCTGAGGCGGAAGCTCCGACGGCGGATTATTACATCGAGTTGCCAGAATAGTATCATTTCGTAATATTCTGCGGGTGGACGCCCCGAGCCCCCGCAGCCTGATCCTCGATCTCCTCTCGACCCTGCGGCGCGGCACCATGCCCGTGGCCGCTCTCCTGGCCGCCGGCGAGGTCTTCGGTCTTGCGCCGGGCTCGCTGCGGGTGGCCCTGGCCCGGCTCCTGGCTTCCGGGCGGATCGAACGCGACGAACGCGGCCGCTATCGCCTCGGGCCCCGCTCCACGCCGATGCAGAGCGCCGTGGTGCGCTGGCGGTCGCTCGAGCGGCAGACCATCGCCTGGGACGGACGCTGGTGGGGCGTCGTGGTGCCCGCGGCTCCTGCCCGCAGCGCGCGTCGCGCCCACGCCCAGTCGCTCCGACTCCACGGCTTCCAGCCCCTCGCCCCAACGCTCCAGATCCGTCCCGCCAACCGGGTGGAGGGCTCCGAGGCCTTGCGTACCGGTCTTTCGGCCCTGGGCCTCGACCCGAGCGCCAGCCTGCTCACCCTCTCCGAGCTGGATGCCGCCACCGAGCGACGCGCCCGGGGACTTTGGGATGCCCAGGCCCTGAGTGACGGCTACCGCACCTCCCTGGAGGCACTCGCTGTCAGCACTGCGCGCTTGGGCGATCTGCCCGAGGCCGAGGCGATGCGCGAGTCCTTCCTGCTGGGTGGTCGCGTTCTCCAGCAGCTGGTGCTCGACCCCCTGCTGCCCGCCGAGATCCTCGACCCCACTGATCGCGACGCCCTGGTCGAAGCCATGCGCCGCTACGACCGCCTGGGCCGCCGCGCCTGGGCGGGCCTGCTGGCCCGCTTCGGCGTGCCCCACATCGCCACCCCGACCGACACCGCCTTCGCCGAACGCATCGCGCGCCCCGACGCCGCCTGACAGGAGCCTGCCATGACCGCGACCTCACCGACCGCGACCCCGACCACGCCCCATTGGCGCGACCTCGTATCCCGCGAAGAGATCCAGTCCCTGCTGGCCCAGCGCGATACACCGAGCTGGCTCGCCATCGGCTTGAACTGGGGCGTCGTGCTCGCGGCCTTCGCCCTCGTCGCCGTCTGGCCCAATCCGCTCACCATCCTTCTCGCCCTTCTCCTGATCGGTGCGCGCCAACTCGGCATGGCCGTGCTGATGCACGAGGCGTCCCATCGGACCCTGCTGCGCGATCGACGCTGGAACGACTGGGTGGGCAACTGGCTCTGCGCCTATCCCATCTGGAGCGATCTCCACCCCTACCGCCCCTATCACCTCCAGCATCACGCGAAGACGGGCACCCCCGGCGATCCGGACCTGGGCCTCATCACGCCCTTCCCGATCACGCGCCGCAGCCTGCAACGCAAGGTGCTGCGCGACCTCACCGGGCGCACCGGCATGAAGTTCGCGCGCGGGGCGTACAAGCGCACCTTCGGTCGCTATCACGAGGACCCGGTGGCGCGCGACGCCGCCCGGGGTGTGATCGTCACCAACGTCGTGCTGCTGGGGCTGGTCAGCGCCGTGGGCTACCCGGCGCTCTACCTCCTCTGGGCCGTCGCCTGGCTCACGACCTACGCCCTCGTGACCCGGATCCGCGCCATCGCCGAGCACGCCCTCACGCCGGATCTCGAGGAGCCTCGCGGCCGCACCCGCACCGTCCTCCCGAGCTTCTGGGAACGCATCTTCATCGCCCCCAACCGGGTGAACTTCCACCTCGAGCACCACCTGCTGATGACGGTCCCCTTCTACAACCTCCCCACGATGCACCGCATGCTCGCGGATCGCGGCGCCCTCGCCGAGGCGTGCATCGACACCAGCTACCTCGACGTCCTGCGCCGCGCCGCGTCGAAGCCCGAGGGCGCTGCCGCACGCGCCGACGCGCCGGAGCGCCCCCCGGTGCGCAACCCACCCTTCTGATTCGCCTCCGCGAGGGGGCGCCGAGCGCACCCGCCGCCTCCACCCACACGCCCCGTTCTGCTAGAATCGGGTTCACGCGCGAGTAGCTCAGTTGGTAGAGCATCAGCTTCCCAAGCTGAGGGTCGCCGGTTCGAACCCGGTCTCGCGCTCCAGGAATTCCAAGAGGTCCGGTGGTAATTACCCTGCCGGGCCTCTTGGTGTTCATGGCCCCGGACCCTCGATCTACTGTGCCCCGTGAGCACGCAACTTCCGGGCAGGTGACCTGAATCTTCGCAGTGACGATGCCGAATGGCGCCGCACAGCTCACGCTCGCCTCGCCGACCAGTCAGGGAAGGCGCGTCTTGTAACGGCGACTACAGCCAGCGGGATGGCAACGCTGGCGATTGCCGAGCACGACGGAGTCACTGCAACGCAGCAGTGGCCACGCCGGGAGGCGCCGCTCAGTTCGCTCATTACGACGGCGAAGGAGCAGCGTATCGTCGCCGGGACTCTTCCAGATGGCGTGGCACTTCTCGCCGTCAAGGAATCCAAGGGGGATCCGAACCGGAACGAGACCACCAAGTAGCCCGCGGGCAACGGCAGCGAGGCGCTTCGGGTCCGGGGGGGCGTCCTTTTTTGGAGGCAGACAGGCATCTGACATGCCCCCGTCACATCGATCCGGCTAGATCGTTCGGATCGAGGCACGCACCTACCAGAGGCCGAACGATGCGCCCCCTCCATGCCCAACGGCCGAAGCTCTCCGGCGACGCCGTCGGCGTTCGCGCCGTCCCAAGCAAGGACTCTCGGAGGCGTGATCCGCGGTGAGGGGCCGGGGCAGCGGCGAGGCCGATCGCGAGCTTCGGGAGGGAAGCGGGTTGGAAGTCGGATCGTGGCCGACGAGGCTGGCGGTCAAGGCCGACGCCAGATCTATACGAATTATTATATTGTCCATGTTTTATAGGTACACCATCGCCATCAATGTGTCACCTATTTCCTCGCCTATCCGCCCGCTTGCCACACGGATCGCTCGCGGCCTCGTCGTCGGACTGTGGAGGGCGGCGGCACAACACCCATCAAGCCACCCCCAGACCGCGCCGAGCGGCGGCAGGAGCCACCTCGCCCCCCGACGGGGGGGGGACCCCTCAGCGGCGACTGCCTGCCCGGGACGATGAAGCCCGAAACAGGGTCCGGCGGAATGTGTCCAATCCAGCTCGGCGTGGTCCGATCTCGTTCACCCCCGGGCCGATGAAATTGATCAGGCCGCGCAAAAGCGACCCCCCGACAACCGAGCGTGGCTTGCGATGTTGCGGGGATCACCGGTAAAGCGCTTCCTCTTCTAGCAAGCGCTCTAGTTGTCCACTTCCTTCCGGGCCTCTGGGTCTTTGCCAACGCCCAGGTGCGGGTTCCCATATCCGTCGCGCCGAGGCTTCGGAGCCCTTCGCCACGCCATCGGAATCTGAGTCGATTCGCCGACCTCTGTCGGATCAAATCGACGCAGGCCATCGGCCAGATAGCCAACGTCTATGCCGAGCGCGCCGAGCCAGACGGTGGAACCGACCCTACTCCGGCTCGCTTCGGAGCGGCTCCGTCTCGAACGAAACAGCGACTCCGTGCACTGTCGTGCACGAGAAGCTGAATACATTGTAGATCGGTACGAAGCCGTAGAGGCTCGTCGTTACGGATACATTGATGAGTGCATCTCCGCCCGAGAGGGCGAGGGCTTCGTCCATGGCTGCGGCAGGTGTCGAATCACCCCAGGGGATCAGAGCGATAAGGAAGTAGCGGCAGGCCTGCCCCGTGACGAAGCCCACCTCCTTGTAGGTTGTGTTGCCTGAGAGAAGACCCAGTGGCTCCGAGGTAGGGCGTGTCATGAGACCAATGTTCGATGTCGTGCTACACGCAACGAGTGAGAGAGCAAGCAGGAGCGAGATGACTGCTCGTTTCATTTCTCCCCCCTCCCCGCACCAAGATGTGCGAGATGTTTGTCTTCTAGCAGGCAGCAATATTCGTGCCGGCGGCATGGACGTGCGATCTCACTGTGTGCATCGCCATTCATCGCGTGGGGCATTCTGTCGACTTCTGCTTCGGGAAAGAGGGGCAAACGCCCCTGTGGTTCAGCTACGAGGGGGCGATCAATTGCGGCTTCTCGGACGATTCGCCTGCTGGCTCGCACTGTCCGGCCGTACCATGATTGGGCAGATCTGATCGGCTGCCACGGGTCCGTTTCTACACATCGCAACGGAAGCGCGCATCCTTCATTGGCTCCCATCTACACTCACCGGCATGGCGTGTGCACGACTCCCAGGTAGCGGTATGACTAGAATGGAAGTCAATGCTGCGCTGGAGGCTCAGTGTCTTCGACTCGTCGATCCTGCGACGGGGCTGTGTGGTCCTGATAGCGGTCTTCGTCGCCGGATGCGGAGGCATTCACCGCTTGTCCGTGTACGCGCCGCTCGAGCCAGCCCCGCTCGAAGATCACGCC
>CALDCK010000287.1 GCA_937937315.1 uncultured bacterium | reverse complement strand
TGTTCTGGGTGAGGGTTGTCCGGGTCCCCTTCCCGCTCTGCCAACGTAAGCATTATGGTCGGCCCGAGGGCGAACGTCAAACGCTATTTCTTCCTTTTGAGGGTAGATTCTCCTCGAAGTCCGGCGAGATCCTGATAAGTCCATGAAATTCAGCAAGATAGAGATTTGCCTCGCATCCGTTGAGCGAAGGGTTTTGGAGGCCCGCAGCCGGCTGCATGCGAGCTCCGTGGCTAGCCTCGGTGAGGCCGCTCTCGACCACGAGTACCCGGAGTCGACGCCGTGTCCCTGACCAGGCACTTCCTGATCCGCACCTACGGCTGCCAGATGAACGTTCACGACTCGGAGAAGGTCGCGAACCTGCTCCATCACGATGGCTATGCGTCGGCGTCGTCGGAGAACGACGCGGATGTCCTGATCATCAATACGTGCTCGATCCGCGAGAAGGCGGAGCATCGCCTGTACAGCGACCTCGGCCTTCTCCGCGCCTGGAAGGAAGAGCGCTCCGGTCGAGTGCTCGGGGTGGCCGGATGCGTCGCACAGCAGGAGGGCGACGCGATCCTGCGCCGCTTCCCCTTCGTCGACTTCGCCTTCGGCCCTCACAACCTGCGCCTCGTTCCGGAGATGATCGGGGCGGCGCAGCAGGGCCAGCGAAGCGTGCGGACCGACGAGGCGGCGGACCTCGCGCGCTTCGACCTCCCGGAACGTCACCCCGCCTTCGAAGGTCAGACCCCAGGGCGCGCCTACCTCACGGTGATGGAAGGCTGCGACATGTTCTGCTCCTTCTGCGTGGTGCCGAACACCCGGGGTCGAGAGATCAGTCGCCCGGCGGAGGGGATCGTCGCCGAGGCGATCTCCCTGGCCGGGCGAGGCGTTCGCGAGGTGACGCTGCTCGGCCAGACCGTGAACGCCTACGGTCGGCACGACCTGCGACGTGGTCGGGCCGAGATCGCCGGAACCGTCGCCTTCGCCGAGCTTCTGGGCCGGCTGGACGCGATCGAGGGCATCGAGCGCGTCCGCTACACGAGTCCCCACCCGATCTTCTACGACGAGGCGCTGATCGCCGCCCACGGGAAGCTGGCCTCACTCTGTCCCCACGTGCACCTGCCGGTGCAGAGCGGCTCCGACGCCGTGCTCGAGCGGATGCGACGCCGATATCGCGCCGACGACTACCGCGCCCTGGTCGAGCGCCTGCGCGCGGCGCGGCCGGATCTGGCGATCACGACGGATCTGATCGTGGGCTTTCCCGGGGAGACCGAGGAGGACTTCCGCAGGACCCTGGCCCTGGTCCGAGACGTCGGCTTCGTAGACAGCTTCTCCTTCAAATACTCCCCGCGCCCGCACACGAGTGCCGCAGAGCTCGAGGACGTCGTATCGCCGGCCGAGGCCCAGGCTCGGCTCGAGGAGATCCAGACCCTGCAGAGGGGACTCACCCTCGACTACCACCGGAGCCGGGTGGGGCAGACCGTCCCGGTGCTCGTGGAAGGCGGGAGCCGCCGAGGCGCCGGGCAGGTCTCCGGGCGGGATCCCCACCACCGGGTGGTGAATTTTTCAGTCCCGCGCGAACCCGGACCCCGGCCCGGCGCCCTCGCGTCCCTGCGGATCGTGGAGGCGACCCCCCACTCGCTCATCGGGGAGCTCCAGGATTCGACGTCGCCGGGGCGCGCAGCGGTGAAGCCCGAGCGCCGACGCGCCGATGGAACGGGGCGGAGCGCCGCCGTCGAGGGCTAGGGCCAGCAGGGCCCGATCCTCGCCGCGCGGGCCGCGGAGGGAGATCGATGCCCAGAGGGCGGGTACTGGCGGTCGATGATCAGCGCTACTTCCGGGAGCTGATCGACGGACTGCTGCGCGAGGAGGGCTACGAGGTCGAGACTGCCGCCAGCGGGGAGGAGGCCATCCACCTGCTCGAGCGCGGTCGCTTCGACGTCGTGGTCACCGACCTGGTGATGCCGGTGATGAACGGCACCGATCTGGTCCAGCGCATCAAGGAACGCGATCCGGACCAGGACGTGGTCGTCGTGACAGGCGTCGTGGACGTGAAGAGCGCCGTCGACGCCATGAAGGTCGGGGCCGACGACTACCTGCTCAAGCCCTTCGACCGCGAGACCCTGGTCGCCAGCATCGAGACCATCCTGGACCGGCGCCGGCTGATGAATGAGCGGGACCGTCTGCTCGCCGAGAACATCGAATACATGGGGGAGCGCTCCCTGTTCGAGCGCGCCCTCGGGCTCTTTGCCCAGCTCTCCTCCGATGCGCTCTCCCAGCGACTCCTGGACGGCCTGGTCGCCGAGTCGGGAGCCCAGGGCGGCGTTCTGTGGCTGGCCTCCCACGGGGAGGGCGGGCCCCTGCGCCTGTCGGCGGCTCAGGGCCTCGTCCGAGCCGACGAGGAGCGGACCGCGGTCGGGCTCGATGAGCTGCCGACGGCCCTCGCGGGAGGCGCCCGGTCGGTCGTGACCGTCTGGGGCGAGCCTGCCGGCGGCCACGCATCGCTGTTCATGGCGCTGCGAGCCGGCGAGCGGGTGCTCGGTGTGGTGAGGCTGAGCGACAAGCTCGGAGGCGAGGACTTCGACGACACGGACCGGGCCTGCGCCGAGAAGTTCGCCCGCTTTGCCGAACGGGCACTCGAGAA
>CALDCK010000286.1 GCA_937937315.1 uncultured bacterium | reverse complement strand
GATCAGGAACGGCTCCAGCAGCGCCGTGAGGCGCGTCACCGCCGTCTCGACCTGCTCCTCGTAGGTGTCGGCGACCTTCGCCAGCATGGACTCGAGCTCGCCGCTCTGCTCGCCCGCCTGCACCATATGCGTGACCATTGGCGGGAACTCGCCGCTCGATCTTAGCGGCTGGGCGAGGCTCGCTCCCTCGGTGATGCTCAGCCGGGCCGCCTCGATGGCGTCGGCGATGACGGTATTCGCTGCGACCTCACCGGCGGTGTGGAGCGCCCGGGTGATGGGCAGACCTCCGGCCAGCAGGGTCGAGAGCGTGCGTGCGAAGCGCGTGATCGCCAGCAGCCGCACGAGGCGGCCGACGACGGGAATGCGGAGCCGCACGCGGTCGTAGCGCGCCCGGCCACGCTCGGTGCGGATTGCGGCGCGGAAGACCAGGACCGTGAGGGCCATGCCCGCCGCCATCGCCCACCACCAGCTGCGAGCGAACTCGGAGCCGGCGATGATCCAGCGGGTATAGAAGGGGAGAGGCTGGTTGAGGCTTTCCAGCAGCTGAGTGATCTGGGGCAGGACGACGGTGACGAGCGCTCCCACGACCACCATGGCGAATCCGAACATCACACTGGGATAGATGAGGATGGAGCCGACCTTGTTCCGCAGCCGGACCTGGCCCTCCAGGTAGTCGGCGAGTCGCTCGAGGACGGTCTCGAGAGCGCCGCCGGCCTCGCCGGCGCGCACCATGCCGATGTAGAGATCGGGGAAGACGCCGCTCGGGCCCAGGGCTTCGGCGAAGGAGGACCCCTCGTTCACGCGATCGCGCACCTGGGCGAAGACGGACTTGAGCCGCGGGTTTTCAACCTGGTCGGTCAGTGCCCGCAGACTTTCCACCAGGGGAATGCCCGCGCCGAGGAGGGTCGCCGCCTGACGCGTCGCGAGGGCCAGGTCGAGGGGCGAGACCCGCTGGAAGGTCGGCAGATGGATCGCGAATCGCTTCCGCTCGTACGGATCGACGCTGTCGGCGCGACCTTCGACGATCTCCGTCAGGAAGATGCCGTCGCGCTTCAACCGGGCGCGAGCGCTGCGCAGGCTCTCGGCGTCGAGGTGACCGCGGGTGTTGCGGCCATTCGCGGTGACGCCCTTGTATGCGTAGACCGGCACCGCGTTCCTCAGATCTGCGCGACGGCGGATTCTTCCTCGGTAGCCCGGAGGACCTCGGCGACCGAAGTCACCCCTGCGAGGACCTTCCGCGCCCCGTCGGTGCGGAGGGGCTGCATGCCCTTGCTGACCGCCTTGTTCTTGATCGTCTTCGAATCGATGTTCTGGGATACGAGCCCGCGGATGTCGTCGTCGATCTGCATCAGCTCCATGATTCCGACGCGTCCGCGGTAGCCGGTGTAGTTGCAGTTGGCGCAGCCGGCGGGCTTGTAGAGCTGCACGCTGCGGTCGCCCATCTTGAGTCCGATCTTCGCCAGCTCCTCGGCGGTCGCCTCGTAGGCCGACTTGCACTCGGAACAGAGGACGCGAACCAGGCGCTGAGCGAGCACCGCGACGAGAGAGGAGCCGACGAGGAAGGGCTCGACGCCCATGTCCACGAGCCGGGTGATCGCGCTCGGGGCATCGTTGGTGTGGAGCGTGGAGAAGACCAGGTGCCCGGTGAGCGAGGCCTGGATCGCGATCTCGGCGGTCTCCAGGTCCCGGATCTCACCGACGAGGATCACGTTCGGATCCTGCCGCAGCACCGAGCGCAGGCCGTTCGCGAAGGTGAGGCCCACCTTGGCGTTGACCTCGATCTGCCCCACGCCGGGGAGCTGGATCTCGACCGGGTCCTCGATCGTGATGATGTTCTTGTCGGTGGAGTTGATGCGTGCGAGCGCGCCGTAGAGGGTGGTCGTCTTGCCGCTTCCCGTGGGTCCGGTGACCAGGATGATCCCGTTCGGGCGCGAGATCAGGCGCTCCATCACCTCGAGCTGGTTCTTGTCGAAGCCGAGCTTCTCGAGGTCGAGCAGATCCTGGGTTCGCGGCAGCAGGCGCATCACGACGCGTTCGCCGAAGGCGACGGGGAGCGTCGAGAGGCGCACGTCGTAGTCCCGGCCCGCGATCTTCAGGCGGATGCGGCCGTCCTGGGGCAGCCGCTTCTCGGCGATGTTGAGGCCGCCCATGATCTTGATTCGCGAGACGATGCTCGCCTGGAGGGCGCGGGGCAGGGGCTTGATCGGCTCGTAGAGGACGTCGTCGATGCGGAAGCGCACCCGGACCTCGCGCTCGAAGGGCTCGAGGTGCACGTCGCTGGCGCGGTCCTTCACGGCGTTGTGGAGAAGCGAGTTGACGAGCTTGATGATCGGAGCGTCGTCGTCGGCCTCGATCAGGTCCTGGGGCTCTTGGGCGATCTCGCTGGCGATCGAGCTCAAGTCCTCCGCCGCATCCTCGGCGAGGGACTCGGCCGATCCCGGGCCGCGATCGTAGACCTCGTTGATGGCCCCGAGGATCGTGCGCTGGTTGGCGAGCTCGAGCTGCAGCTCGGCGCCATTGAAGAGGAGGCGCAGGTCATCGAGGGGCGCCAGATCGAGGGGGTTGGTGACCGCCACGTGAACGGCGCCCCGGTCGCTGCGCTGGAGGGGGAGGAGGCCGTGATCCTTCGCGAAGGTGATCGGGACGCGCTCGACGAGGGACATGTCGACGTCCTCGGTGCGGATCTGGGCGCGAATGGGCAGTCCGAGCTGCTCACTCGTGGCGTCCATGACCTCGTCGGGAGTGACGTGCCCGGCCTCGATCAGCACCGCAGTGAGGGTTCCGCCGTGCTCCGCCTGCTCCTGGCGTGCTGCCTCGAGCTGCTCCTCGGTGAGAGCGGTCGTCTGGAGCAGGATCTGGCCCAGGTCCGATCTCGCCGGGCGCGGGCTCTGGAGGGCGGGGGCTTCGGTCATGGCTGGTCGCCGTTCTGCTCGGGCGCATCGGGCTCGATGATGAGTACAGCGGGGTCCAGCCCGTGGGAGCGGCGCACGACTCCAGCCATGCTCTGCGCTTCGTCGAGCGTAGAGTACGGGCCGATATGAAGCTCGTATAGGATCGAGTCGCCCGACTCCTCGGCGACGAGCTGTCCGTCGTGACCCGAGTCGATCAGGTCGGTCAGCATGGCGGCGGCGGCGTCTGCGTCGCCGAAGACCGCTGCCTGGAGGAAATAGGACGGCGCGCGTCGGGCGGCCGCCCGCGCGGCCTCGAGCCGGGCCAGCTCTGCGAGCTCCGTCTCCTCGATCTGGCGCATCCGCTCGAGGGGGTAGCGCGCCGTATGGCCGGCCAGGACGGTGCGCGCGGGGTGGCCGGTCTCCTCGGGGAGGTAGGGCAGATCGGCGGCCTCGGCGGCGGCGAGGCGGTCGGCCTCGTGCTCCCGATCGATCTCGTCGAGCTTCACGATGTCGCCCACCTTCTCCGAGAACTCCTCCCGCTTGCGGATGGTTTCGCTCTCGAGGTCGAGCGGGGTGCGCACGATGCGCGGAGTCAGGAAGACGAGAAGGTTCTTCTTGGTGAGGGTCGTCGACTGGCTCTTGAAGGCCCAGCCGAGCACCGGGATGTCACCCAGCCACGGCACCTTCGACACACCGTCCTGGTACTCGTCTCCGATCAGGCCACCGATTACCACGGTTTCCTTGTCCTTCACGATGACCGTGTTCTCGATCCGTCGGTTCGTGAGCGCGACGCCCACGTCCTCGACGTCGCCCACGGCGAGCGTCTCGTTGATGGCCGAGATCTCCTGGAAGATCTCGAGACGCAGGCTGTCGCCCTCGGTGATCTGGGGCGTGACGCGCAGGGTGACGCCGATGTCCTGGCGTTCGACGTTCACGGAGCTGGAGAGACCGACGGTCTGACCGGCGGCGGACTCGACCCGGCTCGTGATGATCGGGATGTTGTCGCCGACGCGGATCTCGGCCTGCTCGTTGTCGGACGTCAGGATGTGCGGTGCCGAGATGATGTTGACGTCGCCGTTCCTCGCCGAGAGGCGGATGATGCCGTCGATCAGGCTGCCGCCCACGGCGTTGCCGTCGTCGTCGATGTCCAGGGTGTTGCGCAGCACGCGACCGATGAGCGGAGCCGTGATCGGCGCCGCAGGGCCGGTGGCCGCGCCGAGCGCGCCGGCGACGGTGGGGTCGGTCGCGGTGGCGAGGAGGAAGTCCGTGTCGCCGTTGATCGTGCGCAGCAGGCCGCTGAAGCCGAGGTCCTTCCCGTCGGTGACGTCCACCTCCATGATCAACGCCTCGACCAGCACCTGGGGCCGCTCGACATCGAGCTGCTCGATCACGGCCTTGAGGGTGTTGAAGCCCTCCTGGCTGGCCTGGATGATGAGTGCGTTGGTGCCCGGATCCGCCGTCACCGAGATGCCGCCGGCGAGGCCCGATACCGCAGTGCGGATCGCGGGCGCCGCGCCGCCACCGGCAGCTCCGGCGCCAGGCGGCGCGCCGCCCCCGCCTCCGGCCCCGCCCCCGATGAGCCCGGAGAGGGTCTGGGACATTTCCTCGGCGTTGGCGTTCTTGAGGTAGAGGACGTGGATGCGTCCGCCCCCTCGCACCGGGACGTCGAGCTTCGCGACCAGGCGGCGCACCTCCTCGAGCTGGGGGCGGGCCGCGAGGACGAGCAGGGAGTTCGTGCGGTCGTCGGTGAGGATCCGCACCGGCTTGCGCGCGGCCGAGGTCGGGGCTTCGGTCTGGGGCGTGCGCCGGCTGGCGCGCTGGCTGCGCCGGCTCGCCGGGGACGTCGCGGCGCTCACCGCTGCCCCGTAGATCTCCGAGACCTGCTGCGCGAGGGTCGTGGCGTCGGCGAACTCGACCGGGATGACGGCGAGCTCTTCCTTGTAGGTCTCGACGTCGATCGATTCGAGGATCTCGATCAGTCGCCGGATGTTCGAGGAAGACTCCGTCAGGATCACCGTATTGGTGGGAGCGTAGGCCGCCATGGCCGCGTCCTTCGAAACGAGCGGCTTGAGGGTGTTCACGATCGAATCGGCGTCGATGTAGTTGAGCGGGATGAGCCGCGTCACGAAGCGGTCGCGGTTGGGCGGTCGCTTCGAGCTGCGGACCGTCTCGACGCTCGACTCCTTCGCCTCCCGGATCGGGACGACCTTGATCGCTCCGCCGGGCGTCGTAACCGTGGTGAAGCCCTTCACCTGGAGGACCGACTCGAAGACCGCGTAGGCCTGCTCGATGGGCATCGGCGAGGGGGAGACGATGGTCACCCGGCCGCGGACCCGGTCGTCATAGATGAAGTTTCGGCCGGTCATCTTCGCAATCATCTCGATCACGGCCGAGAGCTCGGCATCGTTGAAGTCGAGCGTGACCATCCCGGATTCCGGGGCGACCTCTCGTTCCTGTGCTGCGCTGGGGGGCGCCGGGGCGATGGCAAGAGCCAACGCCAGGGTGGCGGACGCTGCGATCCACACCGCTACGGTCCGACTCAACCTCTCCTCCGCTCCGTGCTCCGTCGCACGCTGCTATCCGTTGGGATCCACGACGATCGTGCGCGTCTGGCCGTCGGGGCCTTCCACGACCAGGTTGATCTCGTCGGCGTCGCCCAGCTCCTGGATGAGCCGCCCGCTCTCTTCTGGACTGCTGACCGGGACGCCGTTGAACTCGGTGATCAGGTCCCCGTTCTCGAGCCCCACGTCCGAGAGGACGCTTCCGGACTTGATCGCGTTCACCTCGATCCCGATCAGCTCTCCATCTTCCTGCTTCGGCAGGAAGCGCGCCTGGGACAAGAGGTCGCTGGGGTTCGCCAGGGCCGCCTCGACGTCCCGGCGCGGGACCGCAACCCGGTTCATCGGCGTGCGCCGAGGCGTCCGGCGTGCGGCGGTCCGAGGGGAGCGCCGGACCGGCTGGGCGGCCGGGGGCGCGTCGCCGAAGGTGAGCTCGCGTCGGGCGCCGCCCTCGGAGAGGAGCACGCGGCGCCGCTCGATCCGGATCACCTTCGCCTTCTCCTTGAGCACGTCGCCAAGGCTCACGATCAGGGTCTCGCGGGTCTCGCGGTCGGTGATGGCCGCCCAGGCCAGGGCCGGGTCGTCGCCCGCAGCGGTCCCCAGGAGGTCGAGGGGGAGCCGGGTCGGCTCCACGTCCTCTTCGAGCTCGTCCAGCATGGGCGGGTCGACGGTGCTCGAGTGGAAGAGATTCCGGTCGAGGATCACCTGACGCTGGGCCCAGGTCCGGGCCTCGTTGTCGGTCGGGGCGTCTCGCGCGACGACGGGGCCCGACGGGCGGGTCAGCATGGCGGCGAAGACGGCATTCACCGTATTGGCCGCCAGGAAGCAACCCGCCACGAACAACAGGATGTTCGCTCCCCAGCTGACGTAGGAGACCATCTATCTCACCCCGCGGCCCGGCGCGGCTTTCCGTTCCGCGGCGTGCCAACCCCGCCGCGCAGTATACCGCCCCAACGCTCCCATCCCCAGTGTGGATTCCTCGCGATTCCAAGGAGTTAGGACTCACTTTCGCCGAAGCGTATCGGCTGCCCGGGCCCGCGCCTTTCGACACCCTTTCGACCCCGATGGACTTTCGCGCGTTCCCCGGGGCTCGCTAGACCGAAGAAGGGCGGGGCGCCGGGCGCCGGTAGGGCCGAATTCCTGGACGATTCCGCACCGGACGCCTTGACATGCGGCGGTCCGAGCCGAGCTTTGCCCCTCGTTCACGACGTCGGAACCCCCCGGGGGAGCCATGGGGTCTCGGCGCGACTGCTGCGTAACGGATCGAAATAGAAAGGCATTTTACAGATGGCGGATTCGGGAAAGGTCATCGGAATCGACCTGGGGACGACCAACTCCGTGGTCGCGGTGATGGAGGGCGGGCAGCCCGTCGTCATCGCGAACGAGGAGGGGGGCCGAACCACCCCTTCGGTCGTGGGCTTCACGGACGAGGGCGAGCGCCTCGTCGGCGCGATCGCGAAGCGCCAGGCGGTCACCAACCCCAAGGGCACGGTGTACTCGATCAAGCGCTTCATGGGCCGCCGACTCGAGGAGGTGCCCGAGGAGATCAGTCTCGTGCCCTACGACGTGGTCGAGGGCAAGGAGGGCACGGCCTCGGTGAAGGTGGGCGACACGATCTACGCGCCCCCGGAGATCTCGGCCATGATCCTCCAGAAGCTGAAGGCGGCCGCCGAGGCACATCTCGGTCAGTCCGTGAGTGCCGCGGTCATCACGGTGCCGGCGTACTTCAACGACGCCCAGCGCCAGGCCACGAAGGACGCCGGGGCCATCGCTGGCCTCGAGGTCAAGCGCATCATCAACGAGCCGACCGCGGCGGCCCTCGCCTACGGGCTCGACAAGCAGAGCGACGAGAAGATCGCCGTCTACGACTTCGGTGGCGGGACCTTCGACATCTCGATCCTCGAGGTGGGCGAGAACGTCGTCGAGGTGAAGGCGACCAACGGCGACACGCACCTCGGAGGCGACAACTTCGACCAGCGGATCATCGAGTACCTGATCGCCGAGTTCAAGAAGGATCAGGGAGTGGATCTCGCCGCCGATCCGATGGCGGTGCAGCGTCTGCGCGAGGCCGCGGAGAAGGCGAAGATCGAGCTCTCGAGTGCGGCGAGCACGGACATCAACCTGCCTTACGTCACGGCCGACAAGTCCGGCCCGAAGCACCTCGCCCTGAAGCTCTCGCGCGCGAAGTTCGAGCAGCTCGTCGAGGATCTGGTCGAGCGGAGCCTCGAGCCCTGCCGCCAGGCGCTGAAGGACGCCGGCTACAACGCCTCGGACATCGACGAGGTCGTGCTGGTGGGCGGCACCACGCGAATCCCGATGGTCCAGCAGAAGATGCAGGCGCTCTTCGGCAAGGAGCCGAACCGGACGGTGAACCCGGACGAGGTCGTGGCGGTTGGCGCCGCGGTCCAGGGCGGCGTGCTGGCCGGCGACGTGAAGGACGTGCTCCTCCTCGACGTCACCCCGCTCTCCCTTGGCATCGAGACCCTCGGCGGCGTGATGACGAAGCTGATCGAGAAGAACACGACGATTCCGACGAAGCGAAGCCAGGTGTTCTCGACCGCCGCGGACAGCCAGCCCCAGGTGGAGATCCACGTCCTCCAGGGCGAGCGCGAGATGGCGAACGACAACCGTACGATCGGCAAGTTCATCCTGGACGGGATCCCGCCGGCGCCGCGGGGGGTGCCCCAGGTCGAGGTGGGCTTCGACATCGACGCGAACGGGATCCTCTCGGTGAGCGCGAAGGACAAGGCCACCAACCGCGAGCAGTCGATCCGCATCGAGGGTTCCGGCGGCCTCGCGAAGGACGAGATCGATCGCATGGTTCGGGAGGCGGACGACCACGCCGGTGAGGACCGGGAGCGCCGCGAGCGGGTCGAGAAGCACAACAACCTCGATTCCCTGATCTACCAGGCGGAAAAGACGCTGGAGGAGAACAAGGACAAGGTCCCCGAGGACGAGAAGCAGGGCGTGCTGGACGCGATCGCCGAGGCGAGGAAGGACCTGGAGTCCGACGAGCTGACGCGTCTCGATGCGGGACACCAGCGACTCGAGCAGGCGCTCCACAAGATCGCCGAGTCTCTCTACAAGGCCCAGGGGGGGAGTGCCGAGGCGGACCCCGCCACGGCCGCGCCCGAACCCGAGTCGCCGGCTGGGGACGAGGACGTCGTGGACGCGGAGTACACCGAGGAGAAGGGCGGCCAGTAGGCGCCCGATCTCGATCGCCCGAGTCGCCGTCGCACGGCGCGACAGTGGCCCGGAGCGGGGAGACCGCGGAGAACCGTGAGCGACTCGACGCGTAACGATCCCTTCGCCGAGCTCTATGGAGATTTTGCGGACCGGTTGACGGGCGACCGCTGGCAGCCCGACGCCGACGTCTTCGAGACCGAGGACGCACTGGTGGTCCGTTTCGAGCTGGCGGGAGTCGCGAGCGAGGACCTGCGGGTCAGTGTCGACGGACCGCAGGTCCGGGTCCGGGGAGTACGGGCGACGGCGCCCGGCGCGCCGGTGAAACGCCTGCATCAGATGGAGATCGCGTCGGGCCCCTTCGAACGGCGCGTTCACATCCCGGTCGCCTTCGACCGGGAGAGGGTGAGCGCGAATCTCTCGAATGGATTCCTGACGATCACATTGCAGAAGCGCGTCCGTCGCGAAGTGCCGGTGGAACGGGACTAGCGCGGAGGGCCGAGAGTGCGAATGAGCGAAGAAGAGATCCAGGCCCAACCCGACCCGGGAGGGACGGAGATCGCCATCGGTAGCGGTGGCGACGAGGTGACCGAGCTCGTCGAGCTGCCGGACACGCTGCCGGTCCTGCCTCTCAAGAACACGGTCCTCTTCCCCTTCCTGCTCTCACCGCTGCTGGTGAACACGGAGCGCTCGCGTCGTTTGATCGACTCGGTACTCCTCACGAGCCATCGCCTGCTCGTCTGCGTCGCCGTGCGGCGGCCCGTCGAGAAGAGCCCGGGCCCCGACGATCTCTACCGGGTCGGGACCGTGATGCGCATCGCAAAGATGCTGAAGTTCCCGGACGATTCCTATCGGTTGTTGGTCCAGGGCATCGCACGCGTACGCATCGACGACTTCGTTCAGGAGGACCCCTTTCTCACCTCGCGGATCGAGCGCCTCGAAGAGAAGGGGGATCTCGATTCCGTCGAGACCGCTGCCCTCGTGCGCAGCACGGTGCAGGAGTTTGGCGCCCTGGTCTCGGAGAGCCCGCGCCTCGCCGACGACCTGATCGTGCTCGCGCACAACGTCGACAGCCCTTCGAAGCTGGCAGACCTGGTGGGCTCGAATCTGGGCTTCGATCTGGCCGGAAAGCAGCGCCTGCTCGAGGATCTCGACGTCCCGGCTCGCCTCCAGACGGTTCTAGGCGAGGTGGGACGCGAGCGAGACGCCATGAAGGTCGAGAGCGAGATCCGCGAGAAGGTCCAGACCGACATCGGGAAGACCCAGCGCGACTACATGCTCCGCCAGCAGCTGGAGGCGATCCGGCAGGAGCTCGGCGAGGGTGAGGGCTCCGACGGTGAGATCGAGCGCCTGCGGGAGCGGATCGAGGCCGCCGAGATGCCCGAAGAGGCCCAAGAGCAGGCCACCCGTGAGCTCGACCGTCTGGCCCAGATGCCCCCGGCGGCGGCGGAGCACGGGGTGATTCGCAGCTACCTCGAGTGGATGGTGGAGTTCCCGTGGCAGCGGACCTCCGAGGACCGGCTCGACCCGGAGGAGGCCCGCCGAATTCTCGACGAGGACCACCACGGGCTCGAGAAGGTGAAGGACCGGATCGTCGAGTACATCGCCGTGCTCTCGCTGAAGCGCGATCTCAAGGGGCCGATCCTCTGTTTCGCCGGGCCCCCGGGTACGGGAAAGACGTCCCTCGGCCGTTCGATCGCCCGCGCCCTCTGGCGCGAGTTCCAGCGCATCTCCCTGGGTGGAGTGCGGGACGAGGCGGAGATCCGCGGTCATCGCAGAACCTACGTCGGGGCGCTACCGGGCCGCGTCGTACAGGGGCTCCGCCGGGCGGGGACGCGAAACCCGGTGTTCCTGCTCGACGAGGTGGACAAGATCGGCGCGGACTACCGGGGCGATCCCTCGTCGGCGCTGCTCGAGGTGCTCGACCCCGAGCAGAACTCGACCTTCAGCGACCACTATATCGAGGTGCCCGTCGATCTCTCCCAGGTGCTCTTCATCGCGACCGCGAACCTGATGGATCCGGTACCGCCGGCGCTGCGCGATCGTATGGAGGTGATCGAGCTGCCGGGCTACACCGAGGAGGAGAAGCTCGAGATCGCGACGCGCTTCCTCCTGCCGCGTCAGCGCGCCCAGAACGGCGTGGAAGAGATCGCCCTCGAGATCCCCCGGGTGACGATCCAGTCCGTGATCCGGAGCTATACCCGGGAGGCGGGCGTGCGAAACCTGGAGCGCGAGCTCGGGGCGCTGTGCCGGAAGATCGCCCGGAGGGTTGCCGAGGGCGATGTCGAGGGCGCCCTGCGGATCGGGCCCGAGGATCTGGCGGATCTGCTGGGACCGATCCGCCTCGAGACGGAGCTCGCGGAGCGGACGGATCTGCCCGGGGTGGCCGTCGGCCTGGCCTGGACTCCCGCGGGGGGGGATATTCTCTTCATCGAGTCCACGCGCATGTCCGGCAAAGGAGAGCTCAAGCTCACGGGATCGTTGGGCGATGTGATGCGCGAGTCCGCCGAAGCTGCGCGATCCTGGATCCGCGGCCATTCGGAGGATCTCGACATCGAATCGGATCTGTTCCAGGAGAGCGACATCCACCTTCACGTTCCGGCCGGGGCGGTTCCGAAGGACGGGCCCTCGGCGGGGGTGGCGATGGTGACGTCGCTGGCATCGTTGGTGACGGGCCGTCTGGGGCGACCCGGGGTGGCGATGACGGGTGAGATCACGTTGCGCGGGAAAGTCATGCCGGTCGGTGGAATCAAGGAGAAGGTGCTCGCGGCGAAGCGCGCCGGGATCGAGACCGTCGTGCTGCCCGAGCAGAACCGCAAGGATGTGGAAGAGGTCGAGAGCGGACTCCTCGAAGGTCTCGCTCTCGAGTATGTGGGGACCATCGATGAAGCGCTTCAACACACACTCATTGCGCCCGCGTAGCGCGGCGCTCTGTCTCGCGATCATGGCGATCCCCCTCGCCGCGTGCGTCACCCGGGGAACCCACGACACCGTCGTCGGCGACCTGGAGGAGAGGAACTCGAAGCTCGAGTCGCGGGTGCGAGACCTCGAACGCTCGAATCGTTCGCTCTCGGACGAGCGAGCGGAGCTGCTCGATTCGATGGAGGATCTGCGCCAGGAGCGCGAGGATCTCTCCGTCGATGTGGCGAAGCTCCAGAAGACGAAGGATCTGCTGAGCGCGCACCTGCGCGAGCGCGAGGAGGAGGTCCACGAGCTCTCGAAGCTGAAGTCGACCTACCAGGGACTGGTGGACGAGCTCGAGCAGGAGGTCACGGCGGGGCAGATCCAGATCGAGCAGCTCTCGGAGGGTGTGCGCGTGAATCTCTCCCAGGAGATCCTCTTCCGCTCCGGCGCGGTCCAGCTCGAGCCCCACGGCGTCGAGGTGCTGCGCAAGGTCGCGGGACAGCTCAGCGGCACGAGTCACGTGATCGAGGTGCAGGGGCACACCGACGACGTGCCTCTCAGCGTGAACCTCGCCCAGCGCTGGGGTACGAACTGGGAGCTTGCGGGCGCCCGGGCCGCCAGCGTCGTGCGACTGCTCCAGGAAGAGCAGGTCCATCCCGACCGCTTGACCGCCGTGTCCTTCGGGGAGTTCGCTCCGGTGTCGAGCAACGACTCGGCCGAGGGGCGGGCCCGCAACCGGCGCATCGAGATCCGGCTGAAGCCCGTGGAAGACCCGGCGATGATCCAGGTCCCCGCCGCCGGGGCACCCGAGGCCGAGGTGGCGCCGGGCTCGTGAGCGGGGCCCGGGCTGCCCGGGAATCGCTCGAGCGCATCTTCCGCGCCGGCGTCGCGGCGGCCGATCCCGCGGCTGCACTTCGCTCTCGCCTCGCCATCCGCGCGGACTCCGCCCTCGAGGTGGACGGCGAGGTTCTGCCCGCGGGCTCCCCGGTGGCGATGCTCGCCCTGGGCAAGGCGGCGATCGGGATGGCGGGTGCCCTCGAAGACCTCGCCGGGAACCGACTGACGACGGGCCTGGTGATCGCGCCGGCTGGAGGCGAGCCAGTCCGGCTGCGCTCCCGCGCTCTCGCGGCGGCCCATCCAATCCCCGACGCCAGCAGCGAAGGTGCCGGTCGCGCAGCGCTCGACTTCGTGGCGGGGCTGCCGCCGGGAGGCTCGCTGCTGGTTCTGCTCTCCGGGGGCACGTCGAGCCTGCTGACCCGTCCGGCGCCCGGGCTCCCCCTGGCCGCCCTGGCCGAGACGACTCGGATCCTGCTCGGGGCGGGCGCGCCGATCGACGAGCTGAACGCCGTCCGCAAGCACCTGGCGGCGGTCTTCGGCGGACGCCTGGCGGCGGCGACCCGGGCCCAGCGGGTGATCGTCCTCGTCGTCTCGGACGTGCTCGGAGACCGGCTCGACGTGATCGGGTCGGGACCGTTCGCGGCGGATCCGAGCACCTATGGGGACGCCCGCTCGATCCTCGAGGGGCGCGGGGTGTGGCGGGAGATCCCCGTCGAAGTGCGCGCGCACATCGAGGCCGGCGTCGCCGGTTCGCTGCCCGAGACGCCGAACGAGTCGGATCCACGCGTGCGCCACGTCGTGATCGCGAACAACCGCACTGCGCTCGAAGGCGCCATGAGCGGGGCCCGCTCGGAGGGGCTGCGTCCGCTCCTGGTGAGCGACCGGATGGCCGGAGAGGCCCGGGTGGCCGGTCGCCGACTCGCGCGCGTGGCTCTTGCCTCAGGCAGTTCTTCGGAGACGTGCCTGCTCGCCGGCGGCGAGACG
>CALDCK010000285.1 GCA_937937315.1 uncultured bacterium | reverse complement strand
CCTCAGTCTCGACGTGGAGCCTGCCGCGCGGCGTGCAATGAGGGAGGCGGTGAAACAGATGCTCGCTCGGGGGGCCGCGATCGAGCCGGGGCGGTTCCGACGAGTCGGCGATCGTCTGCTCTACGCCGAATCGCGCGATCGCGACCAGCGACTCCACGGCGTGGTGATCTCCGATCGATCGGACCCGGAGCGACCCTTCATCGTCTTCGCCCGCACCGGCTCACTGCGTCTCGACGAGGAGCAGGGGGTGATCCTGCTCAGCCTCGAGTCCGGGGACATCCACGTGGAGTCGGCCCCGGGCGACGACGAGCGCCATCAGCGGATCGTCTTCTCGCACTTCGAGTACGCGATCGACATCGAGCCCCTCCTCGGGAAGCTCAAGAAGTCCCGCGCGAAGGAGATGAGCCTGAACGAGCTCGCCGCGACCGCCGCACGGGTCGCCGCCGGAGACACGGACGATCTCCGCGAGGATCCCATCACCTATGCCCTCCATTGGCACCGTCGCTTCGTGAATCCGCTCGCGCCGACCGTCTTCGCCCTGATAGGCGTCCCCTTGGCGATGCGCCGAACCCGGGGCGCGCGCTCCCTGGGCGTGCTCTGGTGCGCGGGAATCGCCTTCGCCTACTACGCCCTCGAATCCTTCGCCGAGTTCCTCTGCATCGAGGGCTGGTTGGCGCCCTGGGCATCGCCCTGGATTCCGATCGTGATCTTCCTGGGCGTCGGAGTTCTCCTCCTCGCCCGCATGCGACACGCAGGGAACTGAGCCGTGGCGGACGCCCCTCCGGCCCCGATGGACTTCCGCGAGCTCACGACCGCCCGGACCATCCTCGTCGTCGATCCGGAGTTCGAAGCATCGGTGCGGACCCTGGGCCTTCCGGAGCCCGCGGCCATCGCGGATCTCTTCTCGAGCGCACCGGCCGAGGCCGGGCGGTCGGCGACTGCCCGGGTGGCGTTGCCCGGGCACGTGGAACACCTCCAGCTGCGGCGTGTCGTGCACGGCGGCGCCCTGGGCCGCCTCTGGGGGCACCGTCTCCTCGGGCTCGCGCGCCCGATCTCGGAGCTGCGGGTGACGGCCGCGCTGCGCGGACGAGGCGCCGCCGTGCCCCGGCCCATCGTCGTCGCCGGGTGGCGCGCGGCCCCGCTCTGGTCCGCGGTCTTCGGCACCCTGCACATCGACGACACTCTCGACGGTGTGGCCTGGCTCGCCACGCTCCCCGCCACCGGAGCGATCGCAGACGCCTGCGCCGCCGCCGGACGCGCCGTGAAGGCCTTCCACGATGCCGGCGGGCACCACGCCGATCTGCACGTGAAGAACCTGCTGCTGCGCACCCGCGATGGAGCGCCCGAAGCGTTCGTCATCGATCTCGACAAGGCCCGCGCCGGCGCCCCCCCGGACGCTCGACGTCGCATGCGCGAGCTCGCCCGCCTCTACCGCTCGCTGCTCAAGCGCGGCCTGACGGAGAGCATCGGAGAGAGCGGGCGCTGCGCCTTCCTGGACGCCTACCTGGACGGCGATCACGAGCTCGGTCGTGCACTCCTCAGACACTGGCCGGCGGAGCGCCGGAGGGTTGCGCGGCACGCGCTCGGATACGGCGCGAGCAGCTGACCTCGGGCTCGTCGGAGGCGCGTCCCAGGCTGGACGTGGGAGTGGGACTTCGCCCGCCAATGACCCGCCGGCACGCGCTCAGCGCAGTCGCGACTCGACCCAGTCGAGCACGGCCTCGGGCTCCTCGACGGAGAGGCTCAGACCGAGCACACGGAGCTCGGCTCGCCCCGCCCAGGCCGGGACGATCTTCACCGCATCCTTCTCGGTCGTCACCCAGCGCGACGCCTCTTCCGCAAGCCCGACGAGATCTCCCCTTCGGTAGCGGTGGTGGTCGGGAAAATGGCGCTCCACCACCACGCGCGCCCCGAGCGCCTCGACGCTCGCGCGAAATGCCGCCGGGTTCGCGAGCCCGGAGAGGATGCCCACCTCCAGTCCGCGAAGCGATTCGGCGGGCTCCGGCGCCCCGCCGGCGAGCGGCCGCAGCGAGCCGGCGCGACGCCGGATCTCGATCCGCCGCGCCGTTGGCGCGCGCTTCGCGATCAGGGAGGCGTCGGGCTCCGGCAGCGGGCCGTCGACGACGGCGATCGCATCGGCGCGACCCAGCGCCCGCAAGGGCTCGCGCAGCGGACCGCGGGGAAGGCAGCGGCGATTCCCGAGACCGAGTCGGCCGTCGAAGCTCACCAGGTCCAGGTCCCGGTGAAGCCGGTGGTGCTGAAATCCGTCGTCGAGCACCAGCACCTCGGCGCCGAAGGCCGAGAGCGCGCGCAGGCCGACCAGCCCCCGGTCGCGTCCGACCAGCACCGGCACCCCAGGGGCTCGGGCGGCCAGGAGCATCGGCTCGTCGCCCACGGACTCGGCGCGCCCGAGCACGAAGCGCCCATCGGAGACGACCGAGACCGGCTCTCCCCCGGAACGTCCGTAGCCGCGGCTCGCCAGGGCGACCTTGCGGCCGCGCCGGTGGAGTCCCCGGGCGAGCCAGGCGGCCAACGGCGTCTTGCCCGTCCCCCCCACCACCAGGTTGCCCACACAGACCACGTGACACGCAAGGCGGCGACGCCGGAAGACGCCGTGCTCGTAGGCGAACCGGTGGAGCCCGGCGGCACCTCCGTAGAGCCACGAGAGGGGCAGCAAGGGCAGCATGGCGAGCCGGCGGGGCCAGGAGGCCTCGCGCTCGGCGAGCCAGTCGGCACGCACCGTCAGCGCGCTCCCAGGGCCGACACGACGAGCTGGGCCGCTCGCTCCGCACTTCCCTGATGGCGCTGGAGCGCGCGACGGCCGGCTTCACCCCGGACTCGGGCCCGGTCGGGATCCGCCAGAGCAGCCGCCCAGGCGGCGCCCAGCTCGGCCCCGTTGGCGACGGCCTCGCCGGCGTCGCACTCCAACAGGATCCGGGTCGCCTGGGCCACGTTGGTGGTGTGGGGTCCGAAGCAGACCGGACGCCCGGCAGCCACCGGCTCGAGCAGGTTGTGGCCGCCTACCGGGACCAGGGTGCCGCCCACGAAGGCGATCTCGGCGCGGGCGTAGAGGCTCGAGAGCTCGCCGAGGGTGTCGAGGACGATGACCTCGCCTGCGCCCAGTCGGTCGCCGGCGAGGGCGGAGCGCCGCACCACGCGATGCCCGGCAGCGCGAGCCAGCTCGACCGCACCGGGCACGCGAGCCGGGTGGCGCGGCGCGAGGGCGAGGACGACCTCGGGCCGCGCAGCCCGGGCGATCGCGAAGGCCTCGAGGATCGCAGGGATCTCGCCCGGATGAGTGCTGCCCGCCACCAACAGTGGAGCGGACCCGAGGACCTCGGCCAGCTCGGGGGCCAGGGCCCGCGGCCGGGCGTGGAGCTCGAGCTTGAGATCGCCGCTCACCGTGACCCGATCGGGGTCGGCCCCGAGGATCACGAAGCGCTCGCGATCGAACTCCGTCCGCGCCCCGATGGTGTGGAGCCGCCGCAGTGTCCTTCGCATCCAGGGCGCGACCCGCCGGTAGCGGGGAAACGACCGGTCCGACAGGCGCCCGGACACGAGCACCACCGGTACGCCGCGGCGCTCGGCGGCAGCGATCCACGACGGCCAGAGCTCCGTCTCGATCAGCACGATGGCGCGGGGCGCGACCCGGGCCATCGCGGAAGAGACACACCAGGGATGGTCGAGGGGGGCCAGCCGACACGGCACGTCGGGTCTCGTCCGGCGCATTACATCGCGGCCGGTCGACGTCGAGGTGGAGGCCACTACGTCGTGGCCCTTCGCGCGCAGCGCATCGACGATGCGCGTCGCCGCCAGGATCTCGCCGACGCTTGCCCCGTGGACCCAGACCGCGCCAGGCGTCTGGCGCGCTCCGCCTCCGAGCCGCTCCCGCCAACCGATGCGCCAGCGGGGAACGAGGGCCATCGCCAACGCCATGAGCGGCAGACCGACGACGGCCGTCAGCGCAGCGATGCTATGCCGGAAGACGCGCAACGATCATCTCCGACGCGATCTCTGCGGCCCTTCGCGCCGCGCCACCCCGGGAGAGGGCCTCCTGGACCGCGGCGAATCCCTCGATCTGACGCGCCCGCTCGGGCCCGGCGAGCAGGCCCAGCAGAGCGTCGGCGATGCGCTCCGGATCCGCATCCTGCTGGTAGAACTCAGGCACGACGGACTCGCCCGTGATCAGGTTCGGCATCGCCAGGGAATCCACCCGGACCAGCCGGCGCACCAGGGCAGAGGTCAGACGGTTCGTGCGAGCCGCGACGACCAGAGGGCATCCGAGCAGTGCCGACTCGAGAGTGCCGGTGCCCGGCTTGCACAGGGCGACATCGGCAGCGCAGAGCACCTCGTGGGCCCGGTGCTCCACGACCGAGAGGGGCAGGAGTGACGGCAGCGCGGCCGACCGGATGCCCGCCTCCAGCATCTCGGCGCTCACCGACGCGGCCCGGGGCAGCGCGAAGTGGATCCGCGGGTCGCGAGCGTGGATACGCCGGGCGACCTCCAGCTGGAGCGGAAGCATGTGACGGATCTCCGCGCGCCGGCTGCCCGGCAGGAGGGCCACCACCGGTGCCTCGGCGGGGAGCGAGAGTGCGCGACGAGCGGAGACCCGGTCGAGCTTCTCCCGAGACTCCGCCAGGCGTTCGACGAGGGGGTGCCCCACGAACTCCACCGCGACGTCGGTGCCCGCGTAGACCGCCGGCTCGAAGGGAAAGATGACGGCGAGACGATCTACCCTGCGTGCGATCTTGCGGATCCGGCCGGTGCGCCAGCCCCAGACCTGCGGCGCCACGTAGTAGAGCGTGGGGATGCCGAGGCCCTTGGCGCGCCGCGCAAAGGGGAGATTGAACCCCGACGAGTCCACCAGGACCACGAGATCAGGACGATTCGCCCGGAGCGCGACCATCATGCGCCGCCAGGCACCGACGATGCGCGGGAGATCGGGAAGCAGCTCGACCAGACCGCTCACCGCCACGTCGCGCTGATCGACGACGAGCTCCACCCCGGCCCGCGTCATCTCCATGCCCCCCATGCCGAGGAAGTGGGTGCCGGGCCGCAGCGCGCGCAGCTCGCGCACGAAGTCGCTGGCGACGACGTCGCCCGAGGCATCGCCTACCGAAAGCAGGACCGTGCTCATGACAGCCCGTCGAGGGGTGGCATCGCATCGATGACGCGCAGCGCGGTTCGCAGCGCAGCAGCTCCCTCCCGCCCGCTGACCCCGCGCGTGTCGCCCGGCTGGCCGTAGAAGGCGTTCGCGCCCGCCGACCTGGCCGCCTCGGCGAAGAGCGCGAGCTGGGCGATCAGAGCATCCCCGGGGTCGGTCTTCAGGTCTTCGAACTCGATGCGAGGAGCGCCGTCGTCCTCGGAGGGAAGGCGCCGGAAGAGCGCCGCCTTCTGCTCGAGGAAGTCGATCGAGAAGTAGGCGTCGCGCTGAAACAGCCGGAACTTCCGCATCGGAGCCACTGAGACCCGGCTCGCGGTCAGATTCGCGACACAACCCGCCGCGAAGGTGAGCCGGGCATTCGCGATGTCGACGTGGTCGGTGACGACGGGAACTCCAACGGCGTCGATCCTCTCGGGCTCCTCGCCGAGCAGCTTCTGGAGGATCTCGATGTCGTGGATCATGAGATCGCGCACGACGTCCACGTCGGTGCTCCGCTCCGGGAAGGGGCCGAGTCTGTGGATCTCGGCGAAGCGGGGCATCGTGATCCAGTCCCTGACCACCTGCATCGCCGCGTTGAACCACTCCTGGTGCCCGACCTGGAGGATGCGACCCCGCCGGGCGGCGAGATCCACCAGCCGGTTCGCCTGCTCGATCGTCGCGGCGATCGGCTTCTCGACGAGCACGTGCAGGCCGGCCTCCAGCGCTGCCGCGCAGAGATCGAAGTGATCGACCGTCGGGACGGCGACGATCGCCGCGTCCGCCTCCGCGAAGAGGTCGCGGGGATCCGCCACTCCTCGCACCCCGACCTCTGCCGCCACCGACTGGGCGCGCTCCGCATTCACGTCCGCCACGCCCACGAGCCGGACGTCGTCCCCGGCCCCGGCGCGTTCCCTCACCTTCTGGGCGTGGAGTCGGCCCATATGACCCACGCCCATCACCATGATCCGCAGGGCGCTCATCCGGCCACCATCCGGAGCGACTCCGGGTCGATCCCCACCACGGCGATGCCGTGGGCGTTCGCCTCTGACTCCACTTCGGCCCGATCGAGGATCACCGTGGCCCCGGCCTCGTAGGCCAGAAGCGCCGAGCCCGCAGCCACGAGCGATCCGACGGTCGCCGGGCCGATCGTCGGAACATCGAAGCGCGGATCCTGCCCGGGCTTCGCGACCTTGATCACGCAGGTCCCCTTGACGATCTCTCCCGCGCGTCGGATCGCCGCATCCGTTCCCTCGATCGCCTCCACGGCGATGACCGCGCGATCCTTCACCACCACGGTCTGGCCGATGTCGAGCTCCCCCATCCGCTTCGCGATCGGAAAGCCGAACTCCACGTCGGCGCGCTGGGCACTCGTGGGCTTCACCCTGCCGAGAGGGCCGGCGCCGAGCAGGAGCTCCGGTGTGAGCGCCCACTGGGGCAGCAGCCGGATACCCAGAGCCCCCAGGAAGTCGGCCACCTTCCCGAGAATCGTGTCGTCGCGCTGGTCCTCGAGCTGCCCGACCAGCGCCGCGGCGCTGTCATCCATGCGCAGCGAGCGCGCGTCGGCGAGGAGCAGGTCCTTCGGCACCTTCCCCGCCATCACAGCCTCGCTCACACCGCTGGAGCGAAGGGCTGCGACCCCCTGCATCACCTCGCCGAGGTGGATCCAATGGACGTCTCCGACGGCGTCGTCGATCGAAGGATCCGTCAGCCCGCGGAAGGCCACGCACACGAGCTCCTGGCCGCGCTCCCGGGCGGCCAGGGCAACCGTGAGGGGGAACGCTCCCTGGCCAGCGATCAGACCCAGCACCCCGGCCTTCGCGCCCGACACGCCTAGCGGATGAATCCGCGCTCGGCAGAGCGGAGGAACGCGAGGAGATGCGCGACCTCACGAGAGTCACCGCACTCCGCCTCGACGCGAGCGCTCGCCTCCACGAAGCGCAGCTTCGACTGGAAGAGGATGTGGAAGGCGTGCTTGATCACCGCGATCCGCTCGGGCTCGAACCCGCGCCGCTCGAGGTTGATGCGATTCACGCCGACGAAGCGTGCGCGGTCGCCGGCGACCTTCGCGTAGGGGGGGACGTCCTTCGACACCATCGAATTGCCGGCGGTGAATGCCGACTCCCCCACCCTCACGAATTGATGGACGCCGCTCTTCCCGCCGATCACGGCGTAGTCCTCGACCACGACGTGACCACTCACGGCGGACTGCCCGGCCAGGACGCAATGATTGCCGATGCGGCAATCATGGGCGATGTGGAAGGCGTGCTGAATCAGGTTGTGATTGCCGATCTCCGTACG
>CALDCK010000284.1 GCA_937937315.1 uncultured bacterium | reverse complement strand
TTCTTTCGGAGACCCCCATGCACGCGACCCGATCCGCGCTGCTCGCCGCCATTCTCGCGACCCTCGCGATCGGCTGTCACAATCTGGACTTCAGCTCGCGCTACGGATCGGGCGAGATCGACATCTTCGACAATCTCTTCTCCCTGTCGGTCGTGGACCGCGACTATGCGGTCGCCGTAGGGCATCACGGGGCCGTCTACTTCACGGAAGACGGCGGCGACACCTGGCATAAGGGCCGCACGCCGACGAACGCCCTGCTCTACAGCGTGTCGATGGCGGACCGGACCAGCGGCTGGGTGGTCGGGCAGCTCGGAACGATCCTCCGTACCGAGGATGGCGGTCGCACCTGGGTGGCGCAGCCGAATCTGAAGGTCGGCGAGGCGACGCATCTCTTCAGCGTCCACGCCCTCGACGCGAACACGGCGATCGCCGTCGGCGAGTGGGGTGGCCGGATCTTCACGCAGGACGGCGGCAAGACCTGGAGCGACAACTCCCTCACGGTCGGCGTCGACCACCCCCAGTTCGTATGGCTGACCATCGAGGACCAGGAGAAGGTTCGCACCGGCGGCAAGGTCTACGAGGATGTGAGTCTCCAGGACGTCTACTGCCTGAACGAGTCGGCCCACTGCTGGATCATCGGTGAGTTCGGCTACATCTTCCTCTCGGAGGACGGAGGGCAGACCTGGGGCCGCGGCGAGATCATGGGGGACGTCCGCATGGACCCGGTCCTCATGGACTTCGATCAGCTCGAGCTGGACGGCGACGACATCGAGCGGGTGACGGAGTTCGCGAAGCAGATCGAGGACGAGTCGCACCTCAACGTCCTGATCGACCCCTTCGTCTCGGAGGAGGAGATCGCGCGCTACTACGACGGTGAGAACCCCGAGAACCTCTTCGACGTGATCTCTGCGCGGCTCGACGAGACGAAGGGCGTGTTGGAAGAAGCGGGGCTGATGAGCGACCGGCTTCGCATGTACAACAAGCCTCCCTGGGACTACGAAGACTTCATGGAGCACGACGACACCTTCCTCGATCGCTACATCGACGGGCGTCGGGCCGACCATGTCATGCTCAAGATCTCCGTCATCCAGAATCCCTTCTTGTTCACGATCCGCTTCGCGGATCCGGAGCACGGTCTCATCGCCGGGCTCGGCGGTGTCGTGCTGCGCACCGATGACGGCGGCCGGACCTGGACCTACGTCGAGACGAGCCGGCGGCAGGCGCTCTTCTCCGTCGCCAGCACCGTGGGGCGATCGATCGCCGTGGGCGAGAAGGGTCTCGTGCAGTACTCGGAGGACCGTGGAAAGTCCTGGACGCCGCCTTCCGACGAGGCGTTCCCGCCGATCTTCACCTTCATGCGCGACGTCTCGTTCGCGCCGGACTCGAAGGATTTCGGCTTCATCGTGGGTCAGGAGGGGATGATCCTCCGCACCTCCGATGCGGGGAAGACCTGGACCCAGGTGCTGCCGCCGCTCGAGCGCCGAGGCGTCGGCGGCCTCGCGGGCTAGGGGGCGCCTCCGACGGGGGGATTCTCGGGGCCGCCGCGCTGGCGGTCCACGTCAGTCCCTTGCCGCTCGCTCGCGCAGCTCGACACGCCGGATCTTTCCGCTCACGGTCTTCGGGAGCTCGGTGACGAACTCGATCCGCCGAGGATATTTGTAGGGCGCGGTCACCTGCTTGACGTGCTCCTTGAGCTGGTCGGACAGCGCTTCGTCGGCTGCGACCCCGTCTCGGAGGACCACGTAGGCCTTTACGACGTGGCCGCGGTCCGGGTCCGGAGTGGCGACCGCGGCGGCCTCGAGCACGTCCGGGTGTTCGACGAGTGCGCTCTCCACCTCGAAAGGCCCGATGCGATAGCCGGCCGAGATGATGACGTCGTCATCACGCCCGACGAACCAGAAGTAGCCGTCTTCGTCGCGATAGGCGCGGTCGCCGGTGACGTACCACTCGCCGCGCCGGCAGCGCGCCGTGGCCGCCTCGTCCTTCCAGTAGCCCCGGAACAGGCTCCTCGGTTGGCCGTGCAACGCGATGTCGCCGACCTCACCAGTAGGCGCGGGCTTACCGTCCTCCCCGATCACTTCGACCCGGTGCCCGGGCATCGGGAGGCCCATCGCGCCGGGCTTCACCGGCAGCCCGGGGAAGTTGCCGACGAGCAGGATCGTCTCGGTCTGGCCATACCCGTCGCGGATGGTGAGACCCGTGGCATCCCGCCAGGCGCGGATGACCTCCGGGTTGAGGGGCTCGCCGGCGGACACGCACTCCCGGAGGTTCTGGAACCGCACCCGCGAGAGATCCTGTTTGACGAGGAGACGGAACTCCGTGGGCGGTGCGCAGAAGACGGCGGGGTCGATCTCCATCAGGAAGTCGAGCTCGGCGTCCGGCTCGAAGCGCCCGTGGTAGAGCACGACTTCGGCCCCGTGACTCCAGGGCCCGAAGATCACGCCGTAGGCGGCCTTCGCCCAGCCGGTGTCGCTCGTAGTCCACAGGCGTTCGCCGTCGCGTACGCCGTGCCAGAAGCCCGAGGTGTAACGCTGGGTGTAGGTGTAGGCGTGATCGTGCAGGACCGCCTTCGGCGGGCCGGTCGTGCCGGAGGTGTAGTAGACGAGAGCCGGGTCCGAGGCGCGCGTCTCGCGCTGGGCGGTGGCGTCCTCCGGGACGCCCTCGAGGGCTCCGACCAGATCCGTCCATCCGGGCTTCGGCGTTGCGCCTTCGTCGGTGAGTTCGAGGAAGTGGCGGACTTCGGGGATCTCGTTGCGCACGGCATCCACGGCGGCGGTGACCTCGGTGGCCGCCACGATTGCGACGGCCCCGCTGTGCCGGGCGCGATAGGCCACGTCCTTCGGTCGCAGCAGGGTCGAGCTGGGGATCGTGAGCGCGCCGGCCTTGAGCAGGCCGACACAGACGATCTGCCACTCGGGGACGCGCGGAAGCATGACGATGACGGGCTCACCCGGGCCGATGCCGAGGACGTTCAGGAGATGCGTCACGCGATTCGACTCCCGCCGGACGTCCTCGAAGCGCAGCCGCCGCTCGCGTCCCGTGGCATCGCGCCAGAGCAGGGCGGGGCGCTCCGGATCCTCGGCGAAGCGGTCCACGACGTCCCGCCCGAAGTTGAAGGCGTCCGGCACCTCCCATCGGAATCGGCGGACCGCCTCCCGATAGGCGTCGAGGGTCGTTCCCAGCTCGGTCATGCGCATCCTCCGGCTACGGTGCATCCTAGGAGGGCGATCCCCGCCGCACCAAGGGAGATCGGCCCGAGGCGCTCGGGAGCGTGTCGAAAACCCATCATTCCAAGGCTCAAGGGCGCGATTCGGACCGCCGATACGGTGGGGTTGTAGGAGGAGATGCCCAGCGTATGAGCGAGCATCCCGATCGCAACTCCCGCGTCCTGTTCGTCGACGACTCTCGCCTCATGCGAGAGCTGGCTGCGGACGCGTTCTCCGGGAAGGTGCACGTCGAGACCGTCGAGAGCGGTGAGCGCGCCCTCGAATGCCTCGAGCGTCAGCCGGTGGACCTCGTCGTCAGCGATCTCGAGATGCAGGGCCTCTCCGGCCTCGAGCTTCTCGAGGAGGTCCGGCGCTCTCATCCCGAAACGGCCTTCATCCTGCTCACGGCCCACGCCTCGGTGGACAGTGCCATCCAGGCGCTGCGCATGGGAGCGGCGGACTATCTGCGCAAGCCCATCCAGCAGGACGAGCTGGTCCTGCTGGTCGATCGCGTGCTCGCCCACCAGCGCCTCCTGCGCGAGAACCATCGCCTTCGCGATGCACTTCAGACCGTCGAGGCCTGTCGCGAGCTGATGCAATGTGTCGATCCGGGCGAGGTGCACGCCTCGTCTCTCGAGCTGCTCCTTCGCCTGCTCCATCGGCGTCGCGGCCTCGCCGTCTTCCGCCGGGCGTCGCTGCCGGTCGCCGATGGGATCGTCTTCCGCGGCTTCACGGAGGAGGAGGCGAACGTTCTGCGGCGCGCCCTGCTGAAGGAGCCCGATGGGGGCTCCGTCGACCCGATCGATGCGGTGCGCGAGTTCCCGGGAGCGCCCTTCGAGGCGGCCCTGCGTGAGGCGGGGCTCCCGGGTGGCCCGGTCCTGGCGGTGCCGATGCGCGGCGAGGAGAGCGAGCGGGGAGTGGCATGGGTCTTCGGCGAGGACGAGCCCCTCGGCCCCGCTGCGATCGAGCAGGCAGCGCTCGTGTCGGACGCCGCGGGAATGGCCCTCGTCAATGCCGAGCGCTACGCCCGCGCCAAGGAGCGCGCCTTCGTCGACGACGTCACCGAGGTCTACAACGCGCGCTATCTGCTCCAGGCCGCGGAGAACGAGATCCAGCGGGCGGAGCGCTACGACAAGCAGCTCTCGGTGCTCTTCCTCGACCTCGATCGCTTCAAGCTCGTGAACGACCGACACGGCCATCTGGTCGGCTCGAGCGTGCTGCGCCGCCTTTCCGAGGTGCTGAAGGACTGTGTGCGTCAGATCGACACCCTGGCGCGCTACGGGGGCGACGAGTTCACGGTCCTGCTCGTCGATACGAACCACGAAACCGGGCTGCTCGTGGCCGAGCGGATCCGGCGCCTCGTGGCGGACACGCTCTTCGAGGGCGAGGCCGGTGAGCCGATCCGGCTCACCATCAGCATCGGCGTGGCGACCTACCCGGATCACGCTCGAGACCGCGACGGGCTGCTCGACCTGGCCGACAAGGCCATGTACCGGGGGAAGTCCCAGGGACGCGACTGTGTCTGCTCGGCGTCCGAGCTCTCCTGAGAGCCTTCGGCGGTTGGCGGCGCGAGTCCGACTCTGCTAACCAACCTCCTGATTTCACTCTGCTTTCCGCGAGTCCTCCCCCGCCGGACCCCCAACGCAGCGCCGCGGCAGCGGATTTCCGGGACGCCTCGGCGCCCCGGAATGCGGCTCGGGGTGACGCTGGACGCGGGGAGCGCAATCTCGCGCAGGCAGAGTCTCGAGAGGTGCCGTGGACGCGGGCGAGGCTCAGCTGGATTCCATCGGAGCGCTGCGCCGTACCCACGCGGCCGGCGAGATCCGTTCCGAGCACGTCGGGCAGCGGGTGGTGCTGGGCGGGTGGATCCAGCGGCGCCGGGACCACGGCGGCGTGGTGTTCGTCGACCTGCGCGATCGCGGGGGGCTCGTCCAGGTCGTCTTCAAGCCGGACAGCTCCCCCGAGTGCCACGCGCGGGCCGGCCAGCTGCGTTCGGAGTACGTGGTGCTCGTCTGCGGCACCGTGGCGCCCCGATCCGACGAGACCGTGAATCCGAAGCTCCCCACCGGCGAGGTGGAGGTGATCGCGGACGAGATCCGGCTGCTCAATCGCGCCACCCCTGCGCCCTTCGCGATCGAGGCAGAGACGGACGCGGACGAATCGACCCGGCTCCGCCATCGCATCCACGATCTGCGCCGCCCCCCGCTCCAGCGGGCCCTGCGGCTGCGGCACGAGCTCTACCAGGCCACCCGGGCCTCCCTCGCCGAGCGGGACTTCCTCGAGATCGAGACGCCCATGCTCGCGAGGTCCACGCCCGAGGGCGCGCGGGACTTCCTGGTGCCCAGCCGGCTCCAGCCCGGAGAGTTCTACGCGCTGCCGCAGTCACCCCAGATCATGAAGCAGCTGCTCATGGTCGCGGGCTTCGATCGCTACTTCCAGATCGTCCGCTGCTTCCGCGACGAGGACCAGCGCGCGGATCGCCAGCTCGAGTTCACCCAGGTGGACCTCGAGATGTCCTTCGTGGGCGTGGAGGACGTGCTGGAGGTCCTCGAGGCCGTGACCGTCGCCGGGTGCGCGGTGAGCGGGGTGGAGCTGCCCCGACCCTTCCCCCGGATGGGCTATCGCGAAGCCATGGACCGCTTCGGGTGCGACCGCCCCGACACTCGCGTCCAGCTCGAGCTCGTGGACCTCTCGGACGCCTTCGCCGAGAGCGGCTTCCGCGCGTTCCGGTCGGTGGTCGATGCCGGGGGGATCGTGAAGTGTCTGCCGATCCACGACGCCGACGCGCTCTCGCGCGGACAGATCGACAAGCTCGAGAGCCTGGTGCGCAAGGAGCTCGGCGGCAAGGGCCTGGCCTGGATCCGGGTGGACGCAGAAGGGGGCTGGCAGTCTCCGATTGCAAAGTTCCTCTCCGACGCCGAGCGCGCCGCGATCGCCGAGCGGACGGATGCGCGTCCGGGATCCCTGATCTTCTTCCAGGCGGATGAGCCCGTGCGCGCGAATGCGATCCTCTCTCGTCTGCGCCTCGATCTCGGCGAGCGTCTCGGACGGGTCGATGGCCGCGAGTGGGATGTGCTGTTCATCGAGGACTTCCCGCTCTTCGAGGCCGACGACCAGGGGCGCCCCACCTACGTGCATCAGCCCTTCGTCGCACCCCATGACGACGATCTGGAGCTGCTCGAGAGCGATCCCTGGCGGGTGCGCGGCACCCACTACGACGTAGTGCTCAACGGGGTCGAGCTCGGTTCCGGGAGCCTGCGCAACCACCGCTCGGACCTGCAGCGCCGGATCTTCGAGCTGATCGGCTACTCGAAGCAGGAGTCGGAGGAGCGCTTCGGCTTCCTGCTCGAGGCCCTCGACGCAGGCGCGCCTCCCCACGGCGGCTTCGCCTTCGGGTTCGACCGCTGGGCGATGGTGCTCGCCGGCGCATCGAGCCTTCGTGATGTGATCGCCTTTCCGAAGACCCAGCGCGGACAGGATCTGCTGATGGACGCCCCCTCGGAGGTCTCCGCGGGACAGCTCGAGGAGCTGTCCCTGCGGGTGCGACGGCCTCGGAGGGAAGGGTGACCGCGGCTCGGGTTCTGGCCAGCGCGATCCTGGTCGCCGGACTGGGGCTCGCTCGCGCCGGCCCCGCGCAGGAAGGAGTCCACGTCGTGGCCCAGGGCGAGACCCTCTGGCAGATCGCCGCGGCGCTGACCGGGAATCCCCACCGCTGGCCCGAGCTCTACCGGGCGAATCGGGACCAGATCAAGGACCCGTCGCTCCTGTACCCGGGGCAGCGTCTTGCCATTCCCGACCTCGCCTCGCCCGATGGGGGCGGCGGGGAGGGGCCCTCCGGGTCCGGGGACCGCTCCGGTGACTGACCCCGCGTCGGGCACCGCCGCGGACGGTCCGCGCATTGGCGCTTCGACGAAGGATGACTTATATCGCCACCGCCGTGCTGAAGGCACCCTCGAAGCGACCCACGAACCTCGAGTGCTCGGAGCTCGGTGACGCGTTCATCTCCAACATGGAAGTCTGAGGAGACACCCCCAATGGCACGAAACAAGATCGCCCTCATCGGCGGTGGGAACATCGGCGGCGTCCTCGCTCAAGAGGCCGCCTATCGCGAGCTCGGCGACGTCGTGCTCTTCGACGTGGTGGAGGGTCTGCCCCAGGGCAAGGCTCTCGACATGGCAGAAGGCGCCCCCGTGCTCGGGGCGAATTCCTCGCTCAGTGGGACGAACGACTACGCCGACATCGCCGGGGCGGACCTGGTGATCATCACTGCGGGCCTGGCGCGGAAGCCCGGGATGAGTCGGGACGACCTGCTGAAGACGAACCTGTCGATCATGAAGCAGGTGGCGGAGGGCGTGCGCAACAACGCACCGGATGCCTACGTCATCGTCATCTCGAACCCGCTCGACGCGATGGTCTACACCTTCAAGGAGGTGTCCGGATTCCCCAAGAACCGGGTGATCGGAATGGCGGGCGTGCTGGACTCGGCCCGGTTCCGCGCCTTCGTCGCGTGGGAGCTGGGCGTCTCGGTCCGCGACGTCACCGCGCTGGTCCTGGGCGGCCACGGCGACACGATGGTGCCCCTGATCCGCTACTGCACGGTGGCGGGCGTGCCGGTGGAGCAGCTGCTCTCCCGGGATCGGATCGATGCCATCGTCGATCGCACGAAGGGCGCCGGCGGAGAAGTGGTGGCTCTACTGAAGACCGGGTCGGCCTTCGTGTCGCCCGCGCTCTCGGCGATCGAGATGGCCGAGTCGATCCTCAGGGACCAGAAGCGCGTCCTCGCCTGCGCATGCCAGCTCGATGGTGAGTACGGTGTGAACGGACTCTACGTCGGCGTGCCCTGCGTGCTGGGAGCGGATGGCGTCGAGCGTGTGATCGAGGTGGAGATGGACGCCGAGGAGCGGAAGCTCTTCGACGCCTCGGTCGAGCACGTTCGCAGTCTGGTCGAGCAGATCGAGCTCTAGAGCCCCGACGTCGGTCGGCCGCGTCGGCGGGCCGGATCCGTCGAGACCGGAGGTGGGGATGTCCTCGCCCCGGGGTGGCGACAGTCGACGGCGGGCGGAACGGGCCGCCGGGAGCGAAGAGGGATCCATGAACGTTCACGAGTACCAGGCGAAGGGGCTGCTCCGGGAGTTCGGCGTTGCCGTGCCCGATGGGCGACTCGCGGGGACGCCGGCCGAGGCCGAGGATGCGGCGAGGGCGCTCGGCGCCCCCGTCGTCGTGGTGAAGGCCCAGGTCCACGCCGGCGGTCGCGGCAAGGGCGGGGGCATCAAGCTCGCGAAGTCGCCCGCGGAGGCGAAGACCGCCGCGAGCGAGATTCTGGGAATGACGCTCCACACGCCCCAGACGCCTCCGGAGGGAAAGGTCGTCCGCAAGGTCTACGTCGAGGCCGGGTCCGAGATCGAGCGCGAGCTCTATCTCGCCGTCGTCCTCGACCGTGCCGAGGAGACACTCGCGATCATCGCTTCGACCGAGGGCGGTATGGAGATCGAGGAGGTCGCGGAGCGCACCCCGGAGAAGATCCTCACCGTCCCGGTCGACCCCAATCTCGGCTTTCGGCCCTATCAGGCCCGGCGGGTGGGATTCGGGCTGGGGCTCGAGGCCGATCAGATCGGACGCCTCGAGGCCTTCCTCGAGGGTCTGCTGCGCCTCTTCGTCGAGCGCGATGCTTCCCTCGTGGAGATCAATCCCCTGGTGGTGACGAAGTCGGGAGAGATCCTGGCGCTGGACGCGAAGCTCAACTTCGACGACAACGCGCTCTATCGGCATCCCGACGTGGCTGCACTCCACGATCCCGACGAAGAGGACGCCCGCGAGCTGGAGGCGAAGCAGATCGATCTGGCCTACGTGGGTCTCGATGGCGACATCGGCTGCATGGTCAATGGCGCCGGGCTGGCGATGGCCACCCTCGACATGATCCAGGTCTGCGGCGGCTCGCCCGCGAACTTCCTCGACGCGGGCGGCGGTGCAGACAAGGAGAAGGTCAAGGAGGCCTTCAAGATCATCCTGCGGGATCCGAAGGTGAAGGCCATCCTGGTCAACATCTTCGGCGGTATCGTTCGCTGCGATCTGATCGCCGAGGGCGTCGTGGCCGCAGCGGACGAGCTCGGAATCGGGGTTCCCCTGGTCGTGCGGCTCCAGGGCACGAACGCCGCGGAGGGCCGGAAGATCCTGGCCGACTCTGGACTCGACATCACGCCGGCGGAGACCCTCGGAGAGGCGGGCGAGAAGGCCGTCGCGGCGGCAGCGGGGTAGGGCATGGCGATCCTTTGCGACAGTGACACGAAGCTTCTGGTTCAGGGCATGGGCCGGATGGGGCGCTTCCATGCGGGACTCTCGATCGAGTACGGCACGAAGGTCGTCGGCGGTGTGGCGCCGGGGAAGGGTGGGCAGACCCTCGACGGGATCCCGGTCTTCGACACGGTCGAGAAGGCCGTTCGCGAGACGGGTGCGAGCGCGTCGGTGATCTTCGTCCCGCCCCCGGGAGCGGCCGATGCGATCCTCGAAGCCGCCGACGCCGGGATCGCCCTGGCCGCCTGCATCACCGAGGGCATCCCGGCCCTCGACATGCTTCGCGCGAAGCAGGTGCTCGACGACGGCCCGATGGTGCTGATCGGGCCGAACTGCCCGGGCGTGGTGACGCCGGAGCAGTGTCGGATCGGCATCATGCCCGCGCAGATCACGCGGCCGGGACCGGTTGGTGTCGTTTCCCGCTCGGGAACGCTCACCTACGAGGCGGTCGACCAGCTCTCCCGCATCGGAATCGGTCAATCGACCTGCGTGGGCATTGGCGGAGATCCGGTGATCGGAACCAACTTCATCGACGCCCTCGCCCTCTTCGAGGCGGACCCGGCGACCGAGGCGGTCGTGATGATCGGCGAGATCGGCGGCTCGGCCGAGGAGGAGGCGGCGGAGTTCGTCAAGTCGAATATGACGAAGCCCGTGGCTGCCTTCATTGCCGGCCAGAACGCGCCGCCTGGAAAGCGCATGGGACACGCCGGCGCGATCATCGCCGGCGGCAAGGGCAAGGCCTCGGACAAGATCGCGGCACTCGAAGCCAATGGCGTGGCGGTCTCGCCGTCGCCGGCGGAGATCGGTGAGACGCTGGCCAAACATGCGCCGGGACTCGAAGGCTAGGCTACTTCTCGCTCGGCGCGGGTAGCCGAGCTGCTTGAGCGCCTCAGTCGAGGTCGTGCAGCCGATCCATGCGCAGCTGGGCCCAGGCCGAGTAGGCGACGAGCATCGTGCCGTAGAGGGCGACGACCGCCGAGAGGCCGATGGCCTCGGCGAGCAGGCCTCCGAGCTGGGCGCCGA
>CALDCK010000283.1 GCA_937937315.1 uncultured bacterium | reverse complement strand
CGATCCCTCGAGGACGACGCCGCGCCCCGCCGTGCTCTCGATGGTCCCCGTGTTCGCTACGACTGCGGCGTCCGCGATCACCACCGCATCGAAGACGCCCGTGATGGTGCCCTGGTTGTCGAGCTCGCTGCGGGTCGAGCTGGCGATGTCGATCGTCGGGGAGGCCGCGCTGTCGCTCGAGATCGTCCCGAGATTCGTCACGATGCCAGCCTTCTCCGTCGGCTCGATCCAGACTGCACTGTCGTTGGGGGCGTCGATGGTCGCATCGGTCTGGTTCTCGACCGTCCCGCCATTTGCGAAGTCCACGCCGACGAAGCCGCCGAGGATATCGCCCGAGTTGACCACCGTCCCTTCGTCGGCGAAGAACGCGCCCGCGATGAAGCCGGTGATGGCCCCGTCGTTCGTGAGCTCGCTACCGGCTCCGGTGAACTGCACGCCCACGCCCTCGACGAACTCGCCGATCGCTCCCTCGTTCACGACCGAGTAGCCTGGGGAGTTGATGGTCACCCCGGTTCCGAATTCGTCTTCGACGTTGGTGACGGTCACTCCGGAGCCGATCGTGAGGACGTCGTCGGAGTCGCCGGTCGCGATGATGCCGTCCGTCACGTTCTCGGTGACCGTCTCGGTTCCCATGATCTCGACGGCCGCGCCCGGGCAGGGAGCGCCCCCGAGAACGAGGAGCCCCGCCAGGCCCAGGCCCGGTCGCACGAGTCGTACTGATCCCCGCATCCCCGCCCCCCCTTGGTGACGCTCAGTCTTCCCGATCGGTGATCGTGGCGTACCAGTCGAACTCGGAGCGCCGCACCCAGCCCGGCATCTTCGAGCCCTTCTGCATCCGCTCCTGCATCTTCGGCGTGAGCTGGCCGTTCTTTGCCATGTCGCCGAACACGGCGCCGGCGTTGATGTGGTCGAAGAAGTCGCGCTGCCAGCTCCACTGGAAGTCGCCGGCGTAGCGGAACCAGGACCCTCCGGTTCCGGCGATCTCGTAGGGGGCTCCGTCCGGGTCCTTCTCCGGCGCGATCTGGCGCCAGACCCCGAGGATCTCTCCCTTCTGATCGTCGATGAGGGTGCGAACGTAGGGGTAGACCCAGTGCTCGAGGCCCTCCATCTCGGTGCCAAAGACCCAGTCGTGGATCTCCTGCCGACCCCGGGCGACGAACTCCCATTTCGCGCCGTTGTTCCAGGTGTAGATGGCGTCTTCCGCGTAGAAGCGCGACATCTTCGACCAATCGCCGCTGTGCCCCGCCTCGTCGTTGGCGGCGACCCAGCGGCCGATCATCTCCTCGAGTTCCTCGCGGGGAAATCCGGGCATCGAATCCTCCTTCGGGTGACCCGCTCTCAGGCCACTCGGGCTTCGACCCGAGGACGCCAGGCTGCGATCAGCGCTGCGTCGTTCGCGTCGTCGGGGTGGAAGTCGCGCCGGTACCAGGCGCGGTAGTCGGCGCTGGCCCCGCGCAGGAGCCCCTCGCGTCCAAACAGGAAGCGGAGGCCGCTCGCCCAGACGTCGCGACGGAAGAGAATGCCGTCCTTCCAGAGCATGTACACCGTCCGGTCGAGGATCTCGAGGAAGAGGCCCAGGGTGTTGCTCACGAGGGCGAAGACCCGGAGCGGGTAGCTCGGCGCCACCTGCGCGAGCACGTCGAAGGCCACCGCCTTATGCTCGGCCTCCTCCAGGGCGTGCCACTGCCAGAGGCGCGCCATCCGCGGATCCATCTGGCCGGTCCAGCGCTCGGGGGACTCCAGAAGCTTGCGTGCGAGCAGCGCCGTCAGGTGCTCGAGGGCGGCCGTGCCCGCGAGGGAGTGGCGGGGCATCCACTCGACGCTCCAGCGCGTGAGCCGGCGAATCAAGGCGTTGCGCCGACCGATTCCGGGATAGCCCTGGTCGAGGAGCATCCGGACGTGGCGATCGTGCTGGGCGCTGTGCTGGCCCTCCTGCGCCGCGAAGGAGCGGATGGTTTCTCGCAGCTGCGGATCGTCGATCCGGTCCCGGTAGCGCTGGACCGAGCGCACGAAGAAGGCCTCTCCGTCGGGAAAGACCGAGGACAGCGCGTTCAGGAAGTGGGTCGCGAAGGGGTCCCCGCCGTTCCAGTAGCGCGGGATCTCCCCGGAGAGGTCGAGAGAGGGCCGGCGGACCACGATGGCGCTTCGATCGATCGGCTGCATGAACTTCCGGTGGCTCCTGAACGCGGCCCAGCGTAGCGCGCCCGACCGGGCCCTCGGCGCCTTGCGGGCCGGGCGGTTCCCCCGTAGGATCAAGTTCCTATTCGATCGAATAACACCCTCGGTCGAGGGAACCGATCGCGGGATCGGAGGGCAGACATGGCCGCATCCGGATCCGAGAAACGGGCGACGCGCGCTGAGGAGACCTCGACCCGGGAGCATCTGCTCGACGTGTCCCTCCGGGCCTTCGCAGAGCTCGGCTACGACGGCGCCTCGACGCGCATCATCGCCGCGCGCGCGGGCGTGAATCAAGGGCTCATCCCCTACTACTTCGGCACGAAGGAGAAGCTCTGGCGCGAGGCCGTGGACCGGGCCTTCACGGAGCTGCGGAGCGAGCTCGAATCCAACCTCGAAGAGGACGCCGACGCCTCGCGTCGCCTGGAGCGGATGATCCGGCGACTCGTCCGTTTCGTGGCGCGTCGTCCCGAGTTCGCCCGCCTGATGAGCGAGGAGGGGAAGCGCGAAGGGCCGCGCATGCGCTGGATCGTCGATCGGCACGTCCGGCCGATGCACGCGGCGAGCCTCGAGCTCCTGGGGCGAGCCCGGGTCGGGAGCCCTGCCATGACCGGCCTCGATCCGGCTCACCTCTACTACATCCTGGTCGGGGCCGTGACCCAGCTCTTCCACCAGGGCCCGGAGTTCCGCAGGCTGACCGGTCTAGACCCCTCGGACGACGCGGTCATCGACGCCCACGCCGACGCGCTGATCCAGCTCTTTCTAGGCGGCGACTGATTACTCCGGCTTCCTCGAGGGTACACCCCGCCGGCCGATGCCTCCCGGTGGGTCCCCGCGTTCGGGGGACGGGATGCCCGGAGGCCAGGTGGAGACGAGCGCGTACCTCTTCGAAGTGATCGCGTCCCTCTCCGGGTATCGCCACGCGCTGCGGCGCCAAGCTCTCGGGCTCGTCGGCCCGTTGGTGGCGAACCGCTATCTGCTCTGGGGGATCTTCGGGGTCGCGCAGGTCCTGGTCAGCCTGGCGATCATCGCGATGTTCATCGACTACGGGCGGGCCGGCGTCTACAGCGTCTGGTCCGATGCCCTCGTGGGCGGGCTCGAGATCGCTTCCCTTGCGATCCTGTGGCCCGTCTTCTTCGCTCCCTCCGTCTACCGCCGCTGGCTCGAGGCCTCCGCCGGGGAGGCGGTCTGCGCCGGAGTCGGCTGAGCGTCTCCGGCGCGCACCCCTGGGGGCTGGATTCGTGCTTGTCAGCACGCTCCACGGGCCCATAGAATCGGGCTGCACTCAATCCGCGGCCCCCAGGTCTGCTGCATCGGCGATTCCGACGCGGATGAATCCGATGCACGGCCGGGTGGGGCCCGCGGCGACAACGAGTGCGGGAGGCACCCCATGACTTCGCAGCTCCACTTCGGAAACCGCTGGGCTCGCGCGCTGATCCTCGGGCTCGTCATCTCGGCCGTCGCGCTCCTCGGCAATGTCTGCGCCGGACCCAACCTGCAGGCGGGGGTGTCCGTCTGCGACATCACTCCGATCAGCCCGGACCTCGCCGACGAGTACGAGGCCGCCTTCGGCGTGCCGGCGGTGGTCAACCACACGGACCCGATCTTCATGGCCGGCTTCGGGGACGGTCGGGCCGCCACGGGCTACAACGATCAGCTCTGGGCCCGGAGCGTCGTCGTCGACGGCTTCGGCGGGCGCATCGCCATCGTCTCCCTCGACGTGGTCGGGTATCTGAACGGAGAGGTGGACACCATCCGCTCGATGGTGTCACCGGCCTCCGCGGTCGACTACGTCGTCGTCCACAGCACCCACCAGCACGAAGGTCCCGACACCATCGGGATCTGGGGCCCGGATGCCCTCACCAGCGGGATCGACTTCGGCTACCTCGACTTCGTGAACGCGACCGTGGCCGACTGCATCGACGAGGCCGCTGCCAATCTCGAGCCGGCTCGGGTGAAGTTCGCCACCACCGTCTCCGACGGCCTGAGCCTCGGCATCGACGTCGAGGACGACGGCCTCGGCGTTTCCGATGGCAAGGTGCTCGTCGACGACGACCTGCTCGCCCCGGACACCGACGGACGCATCGTCGATTCCCGGCTCGCGATCATGCAGGTCACGAGGCGAGGGCCGCCCCACGACGTGCTGGCCACCCTCGTGAACTTCGCCAGCCATCCGGAGAGCCTCGGCAGCAACAACACCCTCATCACTTCCGACTTCCCCCACTACGCACGCGAGCGGATCGAGCAGGCGACCGGGGGCGCGGCGATCTGGGTCAGCGGTGACCTGGGCGTGCTCCAGGGGCCCCTCGACCTCGACGTGCTCGATCCGGACACGAACCAGCCTGCTGTGCGGCGCACCTTCCGCTGGGCAGCGGTGCACGGCCAACAGCTCGCCGACCGGATTCTCTCGGCGATTCCGAGTATGCCGGGCAACCCCGTGGCGACGATTCGCATGGCCTCGAGCGATCCGGTTCCGGTGCGACTCGACAACCCCTACTTCCGCTTCTTCATTGCGATCGGGGTGCTCAATCCGCGCCTGACCCTCTTCACCAACGGGGTGCCCGACGACAGCGTGGGCTTCCCCTACCCGCCGCCCTTCGAGTCGATTCCCCAGGCGCTCGGCGAAGACCTCCACACCGAGGTGGCGGCCTTCACGATCAACGAGGCGAGCTTCGCGGTCGTGCCATCGGAGCTCGATCCCCAGATCGGGGAGACCTACCGGGCGGCGATGACCGGGGCCGAGCACACCTTCATCATCGGGCTGGGAAACGACGAGATCGGCTATCAGCTGCCGGCGGAGAAGTGGGACGACAGCTGCCACGCCTGTGCCCCCTTCGTCCTGGGGGGTGTGCCGCAGTTCTGTCCCTATTTCCCGAACATCGACTGCAACACCGTCTTCCAGAACAACGTCGGCCAAGAGGTGGATCCCTCGATCTCCGGGGCAATGTTCCCGGTGTTGGCCGAGCTGCACTGAGCCGATGACGCGACGGGGCCGCGGCTCGTGATCGCGGCCGCTGTCGCGGGGCTCTGGCGGATCGCAGCTGGCGCTGCGCTGTTCGGGGTGTGCCTGCTGGCCGGGAAGGCTGACGGGCACATCGTCTATGGGCGGCCGACGCTGCTTCGGCTCGTCGGAGGTGCCGAGCGGGTCGTTCACGTGCGGGTCGTCGATGCTCACGCCAGCGTGTCGGTCGAGGCCACGGGCGAGAGCCGCCCCGTCGTCCAGGTCGAGGTGCGAGAGGTTCTCAAGGGGGAGGGCGCGCCGGGAGACGTGTTGCGCTTCGCCTCCCACGGTCATGGCGTCGCGCGTTACGCCGACGGCGAGGAGGTGCTCGTCTTCCTCGTCCCTCTCGCGCGCAGCCCCGAGCTCGATGCACTGCAGGCGGCGGGCCTGCGCTGGGTCTCCCTCCAGGAGCACGACGCCCGCTACGTCCTCGCGCCCGAGACGCGCTCGCGGGTGCTCGAGGCCGTGCGGCGCTACGTGGCCGTCGAGAGCGTGCCGGGGACCTCGGACCGCATGAAGGCGTTGCGTGGCATAACCGTCGATCTGCTCACCTCGGGCGATCCCCGCCTCGCCGCGTCGGCGCT
>CALDCK010000282.1 GCA_937937315.1 uncultured bacterium | reverse complement strand
GTGATGACGGCGGCGGACACCGGCTGACCCAGGTAGTCCTCTGCAGCCGTCTTGAGCTTCTGGAGCACCATCGCCGAGACCTCGGGAGGCGAGTACGTCTTGTCACCGACCTTGACGCTGACGGTGCCCTCCTTGCCTTCGATCACCTCGTAGGGAACGAGGCTGGTCTCCTCGGGCACCTCGGACAGACGCCGCCCCATGAAGCGCTTGATCGAGTAGACCGTCCCCTTCGGGTTGGTGACGGCCTGGCGCTTGGCGATCGCGCCGACGAGGCGCTCGCCCTCGTCTGCGAACGCCACCACCGAGGGAGTGGTGCGCCCCCCCTCCTCGTTGGCGATGACGGTGGGCTGCCCCCCTTCCATGACCGCGACGACCGAGTTCGTGGTGCCGAGGTCGATCCCGATGACTTTTCCCGAATCCGCCATGTCCTATCCTTGCGCCTCCAGTTGCGAGGCCCCGCCTCGGGGTCCGCGATCGGGGCAAAACTCGCTCCCCCCCCCGCGCTGTCAAGGAAGGACGTGGGAATGGAAGCGAAAAGGGGGTGCTTGCCGGGCCAGCAGCTGGTGCCCGGAGGGTCCGTGCCGCCTGATCCCCAAGGGGAATGGACCGGGAGGCAGTGCGCAGGCGCATCGACCCCCTGGACCTGCGTTGTAGATTCCACACATGCTTCTCGTTCTGCGAGTCGAGAACGGGGGCCGGCGCATCGACGTCAAAAGCTCGGAGGGCGGCGCGCCGATGTGGCCCGTACGTCCCCTAACTCCTCGAAATCGCGAGGGATCCTTTGAGAGAGACCGCCGCGCCGGTATACTTCCTGCATTCGCCGCGCAGCGGGGCGAGTCGCGGGGGCGCGGGGTGAGACGATGGCTTCGTATCTGAGCTGGGGAGCGAATGCCGTTCTGTTCACCCTGGGCTGCTTCCTCGCGGCCGACACGGGCAGCGCCGTCGTCGGATCGCTGCTCGCAGCACCTCCCATCGAGGGCGAGACCTCCGAGGCGCCGCCGCCGGCCGTCGATCGTTCCTGGTCCCAGCGGCAAGCCATCGTCACCCGCAACCTCTTCAACTCGTCGACCCTCGCGCCGCCTCCGACCGACGCGGAGCCCGACGAGGAGCTGCAAGCGACGAAGCTGCCGCTCCGGCTGCTGGGCACCGCCGCTGCGGGCGACGCCTCCCTGGCCCGCGCCGCCATCGAGGACAAGGAGAAGCGGAAGACCCTCGTGGTCGCCGTCGGCGACCGGATCCAGGACAAGGCCACGGTGCTGCGCATCGAGCGACGCAGGGTCATCCTCGCGGAGAACGACGCCCGACGGGAGCTGAGCCTGGACGACGCCCCGCCCAGAGCGCCCGATCGCCAGGCCAAGCGGTCCAACACCCGCTCGAGGCGGCGCAGCGCGACCACGCGCAGGGATTCGGGGGATCGCATCCGCCGGCTCGCCGAAGACCGCTTCGCGGTTCCCAAGGCCGAGGTCGAGGAGACCCTGCGCAACCCGGCCAACCTGTTCTCCCAGGCCCGGATCCTGCCCCGCTACCAGGACGGGGACATGGTCGGAATGCAGGTGAATGCGATCAAGAGCGGAAGCCTGTTCGAGGAGATCGGGCTCCAGGACGGCGACGTGATCACCGAGCTGAACGGCATCTCGATCGACAGCCCGGAGCAGAGCGCCAAGCTGCTGCGCGAGTTCAGCGACGCCCAGGAGTTCCGCATGGTGATCGAGCGCAAGGACGGCAGCGAGGACGTCCTGCACTTCGAGCCGGAAGACTAGAGGCCGGCGCGTGGTGGATCTCTACAGCCCTGCCCCGAGCCGGCGCCGTCCGGGCCTGGGCGCACGCCTTCTCGCCGTGGGCCTCGTCGCCGCCGGTCTGGCGGCGGCGCCCGCGCAGGCCCAACGCCGGGTAGTGAAGCCGGCCGCGCAGCCCGCCGCCGAGGCCGCGTCGGACCTCGTCACGCTCGACTTCGACGATGTCGAGCTCTCGGTCGTGATCGACACGATCTCGCGCATGACCGGCAGGAACTTCATCTACGACGACCGGGTGCGGGGTCGGGTCACGATCGTGTCGCCGTCTCCGATCCCGGTGGAGCAGGCCTTCGCAGTCTTCGAGTCGGTGCTCCAGGTCAAGGGATTCACCACCGTCACCACGCCCGGGGGGGCGATCAAGGTGGTGCCGGTGCGCGAGGCGAAGGAATCGAGCATCGAGACCGTCAAGAGCTCCCGGCGGCCACCGAATCGCGACCGTTTCGTGACGCGCCTCATACCGCTCAACTACATCGACGCCGAGTCCATCGTCACCACACTCAAACCGCTGGTCTCGAAGGATGCGGCGATGGCCGCCTATGCCCCCACCAACACGGTGATCCTGACGGAGTCGGCCTCCAACATCCGCCGGCTCATCTCGATCCTCGAATCGATCGACGTGGAGACCTACAAGGAGGAGCTCGCCGTCATCGAGGTCGAGTACGCGGACGCGGCGACGCTGGCGGAACAGGTCTCCGAGATCTACGGCGCCGACGTGAGCAGCACGGGGGCAGCCTCGCCGCGCCGCTCGAGCCGTCGCCGCACCTCGACGACCCCGGAGCCGGCGGGGGCCACGGGCCGGCGCGCGCATGTACGCATCCTCACCGACGAGCGCACCAACTCCCTGCTCGTGCTGGCCGCGCGCCAACAGCTCGAGGAGGTGCGGCGGCTCGTCGCGAAGCTCGACGTGCCGGTCACCGGCGGCGGACGCATCCACGTCTACTACCTCAAGCACGCGAACGCCGAGGAGCTGGGGCAGACGCTCGGCGGGCTCGTGTCGGGCGGTACCGCCACCGCGCCCACCGGCGGCACGACTGCCACCGGGGCCGGCGCCGCGGCCCGGGCGCTTCGGGCCAGCGTGGCCGGTCTCGGCGGCGGGGTCACTGTCACCGCGGACCCGGCCACGAACGCGCTCATCATCCAGGCCAGCCAGGAGGGCTTCAACACGCTCCGGGCCGTGATCGAGCAGCTCGACATCGTGCGGCCCCAGGTGCTCGTCGAGGCCCTCATCATGGAGGTGGACGTCACCAGCAACATGGACCTCGGCGTCAGCGCACTCATCCGCTACATCAACGGCGACACGGAGTTCGCCATTGCGACGGCGACCGACGCCGCCGCGAT
>CALDCK010000281.1 GCA_937937315.1 uncultured bacterium | reverse complement strand
TCCTGACCCAGGAACCCGAGCTGCCGCCCGACCAGAGCCTGCGTGACGTCGTGCTCGCGAGCCTCGAGGTCTGGAGTCGGGCGAGGCAACGCTACGATGAGCTGACGTCGCGAATCTCAGAAGTGCAGGGCGATGCTCGCTCGCTCGCTGCAGAGCAGGCCAAAGCGGGTGATGAGCTCGAGCGGCTCGGCGGCTGGGATCGCCTGCACGAAGCGGAGGCCATCCTCGACAGCCTGGGCCTCGCCGATCCGAATCGGCTCGCCGGCGCGCTCAGCGGCGGCGAGCGGCGGCGTCTGGCGCTGGCGCGCGTGCTCGTCGGCTCGCCTTCGCTCGCCATCCTCGACGAACCGACCAACCACCTCGATGTCGAGACGATCGAGTGGCTGGAGGACTACCTGCGCAATCGCTTCAGCGGCGCGCTGCTGCTGATTACGCACGATCGCTACGTGCTCGATCGCGTCACGACCCGTACCCTGGAGCTCGAAGGCGGTCGGCTCACGAGCTACCACGGCGGCTACGCGAGCTATCTCGCTGCCCGATCCGAACGCCTGGCGCACGCCGACCGTGCGGAGCGCAATCGCCAGAACTTCCTGCGCCGCGAGCTGGAGTGGCTGCGGAGACAGCCGAAGGCGCGTGGGACGAAGCAGAAGGCGCGCGTCGACCGCGCGCGGTTGGCCATCGGGCAGGGCGCGCCGAATCGCGAGCGCGAGGCGGTGCTGCGAGTGTCCGCCGGGCGCCAGGGCAAGATGGTGCTCGAGATCGATTCCGTCACGATCGAGCGAGGGGGTGCGCGCCTGGTCGACGATCTGGAGCTCCGGGTCGCAGCGGGACAGCGCATCGGCGTGATCGGGCCCAACGGCTGCGGCAAGACGACACTTCTGCTCGCGATCCAGGGCGAGCTCGAGCCGAACGGCGGCGAGCTGCGACGAGGCTCGAATACGCGCATCGGCTACCTCGATCAGCAGCGCAGCGGACTCGATCCGGAGCAATCGGTGCTCGAATCGCTCGGCGAGCGCAGTGTGGTCGAGAGTGGCGGGCAGCGCATGGAGGTTGCGGCGTACCTCGAACGCTTCCTGTTCGATCGCCGCGCGCAGCAGGTCGAGGTGGGGCAGCTCTCTGGCGGCGAGCGTGCACGGGTGTGCCTGGCGCGATTGCTCGCGCAGAAGGTGAATCTGCTGCTGCTCGACGAGCCGACCAACGACCTCGATGTCTCGACTCTCGCGGCGCTCGAGACGATGCTGACCGAGTACGCCGGCAGCGCGATCGTGGTGAGCCACGACCGCTGGTTCCTGGATCGTGTGGCGACCTCGATTCTGGCGTTCGAGGGCGACGGGCGGGTCGAGCTGCACGCGGGCAACTACTCGGAGTACCGCGAGCGGACGCTCGACCGGCGGCGAGCGCAGAGTGGCGGGGATCGCAAGCGGGCCGAACCCCGTGCGGGGCGTCCGGGCAAGCCTGCGGGCGAAGTCGGGACCGCGGGGCGCGGGAAGCTCAGCTACGGTGAGCGCCGGGAGCTCGAAGGCCTGCTCGACCTGATCGAGGCGGCCGAAGCTGAGGCGTTGCGCCTCGAAGCGCAGCTCGCCGACCCGGCGACCTACAAGGCTCGCGACCGCAGTCGTGAGATCGCGGACCTGAAGGACGCGTTCCTGCACGCGCGGTCCCGTGTGGTAGAGCTGACCGAGCGCTGGGAGGAGCTCGAAGCGCGTCGCGATGCCACCCAATAGTTCGGCCATCCGCACTCGAAGAGGCTTTCGTCCGGCCGTCCGATCTGGCCATGCGCGACGACGCCGTGGCTTCCATACGAAGGCGTCACCCCGGCTGCGACGATTCCGACTGACTTCAGCAGGGTGCAGAGGATTCGGAGGTCGGATCCTGGAATGCTGCGCTCCAGGTCAGGGTTCGCGGACCAACGCACCCAGTGCGTAGCAGGCGGGAAACAGGCCCTTCTCGAAGGGCTGGCCGCGTTGCCAACGCGTGCCTCGCAGCGTCACGAGCAGCGCCCCGCGGGCCTCGAAGCTCCAGCCGGGATACGAGATGCCCGTGGCCGCTGCCGTTGCCTGCGACGGCTTCTCGAAGCGCCAGAGATCGATGGTGCATACCTCGGTCACGCCATTGCTGGTACGGCCGTAGTGTCGTGCCTGGGTCTCGACGACGCCCCACCGCCGCTCGTCGGTGTCGATCTCGGTGACTGCCGCCTCGAGCGTGATCTCCCATTCGGGCTCGATCTGGGACGCGTTCGGCAACAGCGCCTCGAGGGCAACGAGCGGCGCGCTGCGCGGCTCGCTCGCGGGGTCCGGCGTGGTCGCCACGATCTCGCGCCGTGGCACGTGCTCCGTGGCATTGGCACAGCTCGACGGATCGTCGACGAAGCGAATGCCGCCGCCCGGATCCGTGCAGCGATAGATCTCTCCCGCTGCGGCGGTACCCAACAGCGAGCCGAGGATGAAGATGGCAAGGGCGTGACGCACCTCTGGTTGGATCGGCCATCGTGGCGGAATCTGTTGCGCTTCGTGGCGCGAACCGATGGAGGGGAGTACCCGCGC
>CALDCK010000280.1 GCA_937937315.1 uncultured bacterium | reverse complement strand
TCGGACCGATGGCGATCTCACGGGAGCACCTGCTGGAGAAGTGGTTCCGCGACGTGCGGATCACCGACATCTACGAGGGGACCGGCGAGATCCAGCGCATGATCACGGCCCGGGCCCTGCTGGGCTACGGCCGCGCCGAGCTGAACTGATCCTTCGGGGCCCGGACCGGAATCCGGGCCCCGCCTCGTGGCGCCGGGCGACGCCCGAGCGCTCCCGGCTATCATGCGCGGCGTGAAGGCGATCGTGTTCGACGCGCCCGGCGACGAGTCGGTGATGCGGCTGGGTGAGGTGGCGGCGCCGGAGATGTCTCCGGGAGGGCTGCGCATCCGGGTCGTCGCGACTGCGGTGAACCGGGCGGATCTGCTCCAGCGCCAGGGGCTGTATCCCCCGCCGCCGGGAGCGTCGCCGGTCCTCGGCCTCGAGTGTGCGGGCGAGGTGATCGAGGTCGGCGACGGCGTGGACGGCTGGCGCGTGGGCGACCGCGCGATGGCGCTGCTTGCCGGAGGGGGCTACGCCGAGGAGGTCGTGGTGGATGCGGGCTCGGCGATGCCCGTGCCCGACCGGATTCCCCTCGAGCATGCGGCCGCCATCCCGGAGGTCTTCCTCACGGTCCACCTGAACGTGTTCATGCTGGGGGCGCTGCCCCCGGATGGATGCGCCCTGGTGCACGGGGGCGGCAGCGGCATCGGCACCGCGGCCATTCAGCTGGTGAAGGCTGCGGGGGGGCGGATCCTCGTGACCGCCGGCACCGAGGAGAAGTGCCAGCGCTGCCTGGACCTCGGCGCCGATGCCGCCGTGAACTACCGCGAAGGAGACTTCGCGGCGGCAGCTCGCGAGCTCGGCGGGGGAGGCGGCGTAGACGTCGTGCTCGACTCCATCGGGGCGCCCTACCTGGCCTCCAACCTCGACGCGCTCGCGATCGGTGGACGCCTCGTGCTCATCGGTCTGATGGGCGGCGCAAAGGCCGAGATCTCTCTGGGTGCGGTGCTCGCCCGACGCCTCCAGGTGATCGGCTCGACGCTCCGGGCCCGGCCCGTCGCCGAGAAGGCGGAGATCGTGGCCGACTTCCTGACCCGCTTCGGCGGGGCCCTCGCCGAGGGCGGAATCCGTCCGGTCGTCGATCGGGTGCTCCCGCTGGCGGAGGTCGGTCTCGCGCACCGCGTGGTCAAGGCCAGCGAGCACTTCGGGAAGGTCCTCCTCACCATCTGAGGCCCCAGCTCGGGACCGGCTCGGGACGCCGGCGGAGACCGGTCCTGTTCCGCCCATCCGAGAGCGCTCGTCGTTCAGCGCCCGCCGGGATCGGCCGATACCCAGGGCTGGACCCTCTCGGAGGTGGCGTGGACATTCGGCGCATGGCGGAGCTGGCGGCCGAGTTCGTCCCCCTCGATCGGCGTCGCCGGGATGGGGATCCTCCCCTCGGCGCCGGCGAGCAGGAGCGCTGGGCCGAGCTGCGCGACCAGCTCGCCTACGAGTTCGGGGATGCGCTGCCGGTGGGTCCGATCCGGCCCGCGCGCCATCTGCGCGTTCCGGCCCGCCTCGATGCTCGCATCGGACCCCAGGGCGAGGTGGTCGCCCTGGAGAATCTTTCCGAAGGCGGCGTCTTCGTATGCTGCAAGCGGCCGCTGGCGACGGGCACCCGGTTTCGGCTCGAGATCCAGAGCTCCCTGCTCGACGAGCCCCTCGACGTGGACGCGATGGTCGTCCACTGCCGCGAGTTCGCCAATCGGGACGGCCCGGCGGGCTTCGGCGCGCTCTTCCCGGATCCGGGTCGGGACCAGCGACGCGCCCTGGCGGATCTGGTCGAGGCAGAGCTGGCGAGCGCCGTCGGCTCTCGCTGAGCCCGGGCCCGGGGCGGCGCGATCCGTCGATCGCCAGCACCGGGAGTCGTCCTGCCGGTCCAGGCTGCTAGTCTCGGCGCCCCGTATTGGAGGAGCAGGCACCCATGGCCGACATCGAGCGAACCCTGTCCATCATCAAGCCCGACGCCACGGCGGTGCCCGGCGCAGCCGGCGAGATCCTGGCCCGCTTCGAGCGGGCGGGGCTGCGCATCGTGGCCATGAAGCGGATCCAGCTCACCGAGGACCTGGCCCGGGGCTTCTACGCCGTCCACAAGGAGCGCCCCTTCTACGGTGAGCTCGTCGCCTTCATGACCTCCGGTCCGGTGGTCGTCAGCGTGCTCGAGGGACCGAATGCGATCCAGGCCCACCGGGATCTGCTGGGGCCCACGAACTCCACCGAGGCGCCGAAGGGGACGATCCGCGGGGACTTCGGGACCGATATCGAGAAGAACGCGACCCACGGCTCCGATGCACCGGAGACGGCGAAGGTCGAGATCTCCTACTTCTTCAACGCTTCGGAGATCCTGGCGCCGGTGGAGGCGCTGGTCTGAGGCGGGACCGCGAGGGATCGCGCGCGGAAGGTCGGGCTAGGCGTATGTCCGGGCCATGAGCAGGATCAGGCCCACGTAGGTCAGTGTCAGCCAGACATTGTGGTTGCGAAGAGCGCGCGCCAACTCGAATCCCCCCTCTCGTTCCGTTCCCCCGGAGCGAGGTCGGAACCACTCGTTCGAGAAGTCCTTTCGAACATTCTCGCCAGCACTTGAGCGTTAGCACAGAAGCCGGGGCGCGAGCGTGACGTAGGTCACCAAAATCGCGGCTGCTTCGCCGCGGCCCGAAGTCGCGCGTCGGCCGTCAGCTCCCGGTGAACTTTGGGGCCCGACGCTCGCGGGCCGCGGCCAGACCCTCGTGAACGTCCCGGGTCTCGAAGCAGATCGCCTGCTCCGTTGCCTCGAAGCTCAGCTGATCCTGCAAGGTCGCGTTCGAGGAGCGCTCCAGGGCTCGCTTCACCCCGGCCACGGCGATCGGCGCGCAGGCGGCGATCTCGGCCGCCAGGCGCCGCGCCTCACCCAGAACGGCATCCGGATCGAGGGTCCGGGAGAGGAGGCCCATGCGCTCCGCCTCCTCGGCGCCGAAGATGCGGCTCGTGTAGAGCAGCTCCGCCGCCCGGGCCTCGCCGACGAGCCGCGGAAGGGTCCAGGTGGCGCCCATGCCCGGGTGGAGCCCGAGCTTCGTGAAGTTCAGGCCCAGCTTCGCCTCGGTGGACCCGATGCGCAGGTCACAGGCAAGTGCCACGCAGAGACCGGCGCCGATGGCATGTCCGTTGATGGCGGCGATGCTCGGACAGGCGAGGCCGCGGACCGAGAGGAAGAGCTCGTAGAAGCTGCGCATGGTGGCGCGGATCCCACGCCGCGCGACACCCGGCTCGGCGGCGCCTTCTGCCGCCCGCTCCTCGATCATCGCCAGGTCTCCGCCGGCCGAGAAGGCACCCCCGGCTCCGGTGAGGATCACGGCGCGCAGGCCCGGCTCCCGGGCCAGGAGGGTCATCTCCCGGGCGAAGGCCTCTCCCATGTCGCGGGTCATGGCGTTTCGGCGTTCCGGATCGTTGAAGGTGACGACGGCGACGTCTCCGTCGCGGTCGACGAGCACGAGGGGCTTCGGCATGGGGGTAGGCTGCCCGACCCCCGACCCGGCGGCAAGCGCGGCAGGCGGCGCGATCGGGTCTCCGACCGCGCTGGCCTGCCAGGGCCCGGGGAGCGGCCGGCCCGAGCCGGCTCGCCCTCCGGTCCGCCTTCAGTCCGCGGAGCGGCGCAGGAAGGCGGGCTTGTCGTGGTCGTCGTCGTCGTCGTCGTCCCGCTTGCGAAGGAAGGTCGGGACGTCGAGCTCGTCCTCGAAAGGCGAGATCCAGTCGTCGCTCTTCGGCTTCGGCGGCGCCGGGGGCCTCTCCTCGGCCACGGTGGGCAGGACTTCCTGGACCTCGGCCGTGAGGGGCGCAGGCTCGGCCGGCACCGGCTCCCGCCGCAGGGGGGTCACGTTGGAGTGATCCGCCCGGGCGTCGTCGTCCCGGCCGCGCCGCATCCGGTCGTCCACCAGCCCCGTCGCGATCACGGTCACCCGCATCTCGCCCTCGGGCATCGTGTCGTCCACGACCGCACCGAAGATGATGTTCGCGTCCTCGTGGGCGGCCTCCTGGATCAGGCTCGATGCTGCGTTGACCTCGAAGAGCGAGAGGTCCGAGCTGCCGGTGATGTTGATCAGCACGCCGTGGGCACCGTCGATGGACAGGTCCTCGAGCAGCGGGCTCGAGATCGCCATCCGGGCCGCCTCCTCGGCGCGATCGTCTCCGAGGGCGACGCCGGTTCCCATCAACGCCACGCCCATCTCGTTCATGATCGTTCGCACGTCGGCGAAATCCAGGTTGATGAGGCCGTGGATCGTGATCAGGTCCGAGATGCCGCGGACCGCGTTGTAGAGCACGTCGTCGGCGAGCTTGAAGGCGTCGCGCATCGCCGTGCTCTTCCCGGCCAGGGCGAGAAGCCGCTGGTTCGGGATCGTGATCACGGTGTCGACCACCCGGTGCAGGTCGTCGAGCCCACGCTCGGCGTGGCGCATGCGGACGCGGCCCTCGAAGAGGAAGGGCTTCGTCACGACGCCGACGGTGAGCGCTCCGGCCTCTCGTGCCACCTCGGCGACGATCGGCGCTGCGCCGGTGCCCGTACCGCCGCCGAGGCCGGCGGTGACGAACACCATGTCGGTGCCGTGGAAGAGCTCGCGCAGGCGGTCCCGCACCTCGAGGGCAGACGAGCGACCCTTGTCCGGATCCGCGCCGCAGCCGAGGCCACGAGTGATCTCGCCACCGAGCTGGAGCTTGATCGGCGCGTGCGCGTGCTGGAGCGCCTGGGCGTCGGTGTTGGCGGCGATGAATTCGACGCCCTGAAGGCCCGACACCACCATGTTGTTGAGGGCGTTTCCGCCCCCGCCACCCACACCCACGACCTTGATGACGGCCCGATGGCTCGTCTCTTCCTCGAAGGTGAGGAGATCCTGCCCCTCGCCCTCCAGCATGTCCGGCTGTCCGGAGCCGTCGCGGCTCTCGCCGCTCCCACCCTGGACCCGACCCGAACCCTGGAAGGACCCCGAACCCGATGCGCCGCTGGAACCGGCGCCTGCACCCCTAGACTTCGACGAGCGTTTCGTCGCCATGATCTCACCCCCCATGCGCGACCTTGACGTCGCACGAATCATACATGAAACCGGGTATCTTGTTACCCCTCCTGCGAGTTTTCGAGGGGCCTATTCGAACTGGTAGAACCAGTCCCTCATTCGCTGTCGCACGCGACCGAAGATCGACTCGTCTCGGATGCGGAAGCGGGTGTTCTGGATGTCCTGGGTCGCGCCGAAGAGGACGAGCCCGACTCCCGTGGCGTACATGGGGCCACGGACGACGTCCTGGAGACCGCCGATCTGCGTCGGGACGCCGTGCCGGACAGGAGTCTCGAAGATCTCCTCCGCGAGATCGAGCAGCCCCTCGAGCGCGGAGCACCCTCCTGTGAGCACCACGCCGGAAGGGATGCGGTCCTCGAGGCCCTCCTTCACCAGGGATTGTCGTGCCAGGCTGAGGATCTCGTCGACGCGGGGCTCGATGATCTCGCAAAGGATCTTTCGCGACACCTCGCGCGGCCGTCGTCCGCCCACGGAAGGCACGCTGATCACGTCGTCGCTCGACAGGTAGCGCGCCGACGCCACCCCGAAGCGCTTCTTGATCCGCTCCGCCTCCTCGAAGGGGGTCCGGAGTCCCACCGCGATGTCGTTCGAGATGTGGGCTCCGCCGAGTCCGAGCACCGAAGTGTGCTGGATCGACCCCTCGCCGAAGACCGCCACGTCCGTCGTGCCGCCGCCGATGTCCAGCAGGCAGACGCCCAGGTCGCGCTCGTCGTCGGCCAGGGAGGCCTCCGCCGAGGCGAGGGGCTCGAGCACGATGTCGATCACGTTCAGCCCGGCCTTGTTGGCGCACTTCACGATGTTCTGGGCGCTGGTCACGGCCGCCGTGACGATGTGGATCTTCGCTTCGAGGCGGACCCCGCTCATGCCGAGCGGCTCTCGGATCCCGTCCTGGTCGTCGATGATGAATTCCTGGGGGATGACGTGGATCACCTCCCGATCCATCGGGATCGAAACGGCCTTCGCGCCGTCGATGACCCGCTTCACGTCGCTGGGCGACACCTCGCGGTCCTTCACCGCGACCACGCCGTGAGAGTTGAAGGCGCGGATGTGGCTGCCGGCGATTCCCGCGTAGACCGACGTGATCTCGCAGTCCGCCATCAGCTCCGCCTCTTCCACGGCGTGCTTGATGGAGTTCACGGTCGCTTCGATGTCGACCACGACTCCCTTGCGCAGGCCCCGGGACGGGTGCGTCCCGATGCCGACGATGTCGATCCCGTTCTCGGTCTTCTCGGCCACGATGACGCAGATCTTCGTGGTTCCGATGTCGAGTCCGACGACGAGGTCGTCTTTCCTGGCCATTCTCGTTCCCCCCTTGAGAGTGGCGGCCGCCGGATCACCCGGCCGGTCGCCTGATTCGCGGCCCACCGCCTCCGCGGCCTACCGCTGTCTTCGCCGACCCCTCCCGGGTCGGCGCACTTCGCAGGACCACCTGGTCCGAGAAGCGAAGATCGATTCGAGTCGCCTTGGCCGCCTCGTCGGGCCGCGCTGTGAGCAGCCGGACGAGGTCGTCGAGGCGCGCGTCCAGGTCCTCCCGGCCGAGCACCACCCGGGCATCCGGCGTGGCCAGGCGCAGGGCGTAGCCCTCGGGATCGTCGTCTCGCGCCACCTGGATCTCCGCCGGCGGCGCCAGACCGAGCTGGGGCAGCCGGCGCGCGAGCCGAACCGCCTGGGCCAGATCGGGGCTCGTCTCCCGTGCCGTCACCTCGTCCGCGGAGACGATGCGGGGCAGGGCGGGGTCGCCCTCCGGACCCAGCTCGGCGAAGGGCGATCCGGCGTCGTCGACCGCGTAGACCACCTCGCCGATCGCGATGGTGGCGGAGGGCTCGCGCTCCACCACGCCGAGCACCAGGGTGCCATCGGGCAGGCGGAGCGCCTCGGCCGACGCGATCCAGTCGTGCTCCTCCAGGGCTTCGGTCACGGCTTTCGGGTCGAGCGCGCCGATGGCGCTGTCCGGAGCGATCGCCGCAGCGCGGGCGATCGCCTCCGGGCTGAGGTGCGTCGCGCCGCGCACGGCGATCCGGTCCACGGGCCGACTCGCCATGCCGATCAGGCGCGCGGCGATTCCCTGGCCGAAGGTCGCGCCGGCGGCGAGGGCCGCGGCCGCTACTGCGAGGGGCCAGGCCCGCCCCCGGAAGGAGGTGCGATGGCGACCCCGGCGCACGCGATGGAGGTGTGAGCGGGCGCGCTCCTGGCGCTCGCGCGCACTGCGGTCCGTTCGATCCACATCCCTCGAGCTCACGATCCTCATTCTTCCGCCCCTCCGACGATGCGGACCTCTCGATGCAGGTGCGCCCCGCTGCTGCGCGCCACCCGGGACTGGGCCTCGCGAATCAGCGCGAGCACGTCTGCGGCGGTGGCGCCGCCCGTGTTGGCGATGAAGTTGGCGTGGATGGGCGAGATCTGCGCCCCGCCCACGCGATGCCCCTTGAGACCACTGGCCTCGATCAGACGGCCCGCGAAGTCTCCCGGAGGATTCTTGAAGACCGAGCCGCAGGAGGGGACGTTCAGCGGCTGCGTGCTCGCGCGCCGCGAGAGCAGCCGGTCCACCGCTGCCTGGACCCGGGCGGACTCGCAGGGTGTCACGCGGAGCAGCGCCGAGACGATGATGCTTCCCCGGGCGAGCCCGCGGAGCGAGCGGTAGTCGAAGTGGAGCTCCGCCGCCGGGAAGCGCTGGGTGTGGCGTCCGGTCGGGCTCACCACCTCGAGCTCGAGCACCACGTCCTTCATCTCGCGGTCGGGGATTCCCGCGTTCATCGCCAGCCATCCGCCGACGGTTCCGGGGATGCCCGCCGCGAACTCGAGGCCGGCCAGGCCGTGCTGCACGCAGAAGCGCGTGACCTGGGAGTGCGACACCCCTGCCTCGACGCGCAGCGCACCCCCCGGTCGCTCCTCGATGCGTCGGAAGCGGTTCAGCTGGACCACGACGCCTTCGAATCCGCTGTCGAGGGCCAGGGTGTTGAAGCCCGCGCCGAGGGTCAGGTGTTCGATCTGCTCGCCGGCGCACAGCTGCAGCAGAGCCATCAGCTCTGCGCGGTCGGCCGGAGTGGCGACGGCCGCGGCCGGCCCTCCCACCCGCAGCGACGTGAGGCGCGACATCGGGACGTCGAAGCGAATCCGATCGCCGAGGATGCGGAGCAGGGCGCTGCGGGCGCGGGGTGCGATCAAGCGTTCCCCTCCCGGAGCCGATCGACCAGGCGGGCGCCGAGGGACGCGATGCTGCCCGCCCCGAGTGTGAGCACGAGATCTCCCGGCTTCGCGTCCTCTGCCAGCCGCTCGAGGATGTCGTCGAGATTCGCGACGAAGTGGACGTCTCGGTGTCCGTGAGCGGCGATCGCCTCCACCAGGCGCGCGGCTTCCACGTGGGGAAGTTTCTCCTCGCCCGCGGCGTAGATCTCGGACACCAGGACCTCGTCCGCCTGATTGAAGGCCGTCACGAAGTCGTCCCAGAGATCGCGTGTGCGCGTGTAGCGATGGGGCTGGAAGGCGACGAGGACACGACCGTCGTGCACCGAGCGGGCGGCGGCGAGCGTCGCGCGGATCTCGGCCGGGTGGTGTCCGTAGTCGTCGATGACCCGGATTCCGCGCGCCTCGCCCTTCGGCTCGAAGCGCCGCTCGATGCCGCCGAAGGTGTCGAGGGCCTCGGCGGCGGTCGAAAAGGGCACCTCGAGCTCGCGCGCGACCGCCAGGGCCGCCAGGGCGTTCAGCACGTTGTGGCGACCGGGCAGGCGCATGCGCGCGTTGCCGAGCCGCTCGCCTCCGGCGCGCACCGTGAAGCGGACGCCCCCGCCGTCCCGCTCGAGCTCCGACGCCACGAGATCGGCCTGGGCGGTCGTGCCGTAGGTGACGATGCGGCGGGTCGTGCGCGGGAGGATCGCCTGCACACCCGGGTGGTCGAGGCAGAGCACCGCAGCGCCCCAGAAGGGAACGCGGTTGGCGAACTCTGCGAAGGCTTCCTGGAGCGCCTCGTAGCTGCCGTAGTGATCGAGGTGCTCCGGGTCGATGTTCGTGACGACCGCGATCACCGGCGCCAGTCGCAGGAAGGAGCCGTCGCTCTCGTCCGCCTCGGCGACCACCAGATCGCCGCCCCCGTGGCGGGTGGTGGAGGGCGCCCGGCCCGGCACCAGCACGCGACCGCCGATGATCGCAGTCGGGTCGAGCCCGGCGGCATCGAGCATGTGGGCGATGAGGGACGTCGTGGTGGTCTTGCCGTGGCTGCCGCCTACCGCGATGCCGTCCTTGAGTCGCATGACCTCGGCCAGCATCTCGGCGCGAGGGATGACGGGGATCTTGCGTCGCTCGGCCTCGAGCAGCTCCGGGTTGGTCGGGCGCACGGCCGAGGAGAACACGACGACGTCCGCGGTGCCGACGTGGGCGGCGTCGTGGCCGATGGCGACGGGGATGTCCAGGGAGCGCAGCCGCACGATGGTGGGTCCCTCCCGCAGGTCCGACCCCGAGACCTCGTAGCCCTGGCCCGCAAGGAGCTCGGCGAGGCCGCACATGCCGATGCCGCCGGCTCCGACGAAGTGCACGCGCTTGATCCGTCGCTCCATCAGCGCCCCTCCCGATCGAGCAGTTGTATACAGACCTCGACGATGCGGTCGGCGGCGTCCGGACGCGCGAGCTTGCCCGCCGCCTCGCTCATCGATCGCAGGGAGTCGGGCGATTCACACAGCGACGCGATCTCGCCCAGCACGGCCTCGGGGTCGAGCGGTCGGGACTCCAGGATCCGCGCCGCGCCGGCGTTGGCGAGGGCTCGGGCGTTCGCGGTCTGGTGGTCGTCGGCGGCGAAGGGGTAGGGCACGAGCAGCGCTGGCAGCCCCGCCATCGCCAGCTCCGCCACGGTGAGCGCGCCGGCGCGGCACAGGGCGAGGTCGGCCTCGCGGTAGCGTCGGGGCATGTCCGGCTCGAAGGCGAGGACCTCGGCCTCGAGTCCGGCGCTCGCGTAGGCCTCCGCCACCCGTTCGCGATCCGCCTCGCCGGTCTGGTGCACGACGCGCAGGGCCCGGGTCGCGAGGCGCGGCGCCAGCTCGATCATCGCATCGTTGAGCTGTCGCGCGCCCTGGCTCCCGCCGAACACGAGCAGGCCGAAGGGCGGGCTGGGCGACCGCCGCGGCGGCGCCTGCTCGAAGGCGCGGACCAACCCGGTCCGCAGTGGAATGCCGAGGGTCGCAATCCGGGGATCGCCCGCCTGCGCCAGGATCTCGGCCGCGGCCTCGAACTGGACGAAGATGCGCCGGGCGAACCGCGCCGCGAGTCGATTGGCGCGACCCGGCCGGGCGTTGGGCTCGACCAGGGCGAGGGGGACGCCGGAGATCACCGCGGCACAGGCGGCCGGGACCGAGGCATAGCCGCCGACCGACAGGACCATCTCCACCCGCCGGCTGCGCAGCAGACTTCGCGCGGCGAAGATGCCCCGGGCGATGTCGGCCAGGGCGCGGATCCGCGGGATCGGCCCGCGTCCCATGATCTGGCGAGCCGGCAGGGTCACCAGGGGGAAGCCCGCTTCGGGGACGAGTCGCTTCTCGAGGCCGTGGGGCGAGCCGATCAGCACGACCTCGTCGCCCCGCGCCGCGATCCGCTCGGCCAGGGCCAGGGCGGGCGTGACGTGCCCTCCCGTTCCTCCGCCGGCTACGGCCCAGCGACGCCGTGCCTGCGGACCGTTCACGCCCGGGCCCAGCGGGTCGAGGCGCCCCGCACACGTGTTCGCGCTGGCGCGGCCTCGCGGGCGCCGACCCGGAGGAGGATGCCGAGGGCCACGCCGGTGCAGACCAGCGAGTTGCTGCCGTGGCTGAGGAAGGGCAGGGTCAGACCGGTGGTCGGCAGCAGCCCCATCACCACGGCGGCGTTGATGATGCCGGGAAGCGCGATCGTCGCCGTCGCCCCCGTGGCGAAGAGCAGCGACAGGGGATCGCGCGCGCGTCGAGCGATGCGCAGACCGACCCAGGCGAGTGTCGCGAACAGGCCCAGCACTCCCAGCACCCCGATCAGGCCGAGCTCCTCCGCTACGACCGACAGGATGAAGTCGGTGTGGGCCTCGGGCAGGTAGGAGAGCTTCTGGCGCCCGGAGCCGATGCCGACGCCCATGGCGCCGCCGCGACCGAAGGCCACGAACGACTGGACGAGCTGGAAGCCCTCGTCGCTGGCGTGTCGCCAGGGATCGAGAAATCCCCGGAGCCGGGCCAGGGCATAGGGGCGGGCCGCGACGTAGACGCCTGCGGCGAAGAGGGCGGTGATACCGGGCAGGGCGAGGACGCGCAGGGGCAGTCCGGAGGCGAAGAGCACCAGGGCGGCGGTGGACACGAGGACCACCGCACTCCCCAGGTCCGGCTGGGCAAGCAGCAGCGCTGCGGGCAGGGCGATCAGGGGCACCGCCGTCTTCAGCACCGCAGGGCGCGGCCCGCCACGCTGGGTCGCGCCCGCCAGCAGGGCGGCCAGGGACAGGGTCGTGAACAGCCGCGCGAGCTCCGAGGGCTGGATCGCGATGGGAAGCCCGGGTACCGGCAGCCAGCGCTGGGCGCCCTTCGCCGTGAGGCCGACGAAGAGGGTCAGCACCAGCAGGGCGACGGAGACGCCGTAGAGGGGGAGGGCGATCCGGGCCCAGAAGACGAGGGGGAGCCGCGCGCAGAGCACCGCGCACCCCAACGCGATGGCGACGCCGAATGCGTGGCGGATGGCCAGGGGCGGAATCGGCTCTCCGATCGCCAGGGCCGCCGTCGTGCTGTAGTTCATGACGATGCCGAGGCCGGCCAGCAGCGCGGCCGAGGTGACGATGGCCCCGTCCAGGGTGAAGGGCGTCGTCGGTTGGCTGCCGCCGGGCCTCGCGGATCGCCCG
>CALDCK010000279.1 GCA_937937315.1 uncultured bacterium | reverse complement strand
TACTCGGCGGTGATCCAGCCGCGGCCCTGTCCCTGAAGGAAGCGCGGCACGGAGGCCTCCTCGCAGACGGTGCAGAGCACCACGGTCCGACCCACGCGACACAGCAGCGCCGCCAGCGGGTTCTCGGTGAAATCGGGCATGAGATCCACCACCCGCATCTCGGCGGGTCCACGTCCATCCGGTCGCAAGGAGTCCTCCCGGATCATCCGCCGCAGTGATCCTGCGGGCGTCGTCCTTCAGGGTTGAGGGAGAGCGGGCTGCGCGCCCCGGCGCTCATCGTAGCGCCGACCGAACTCCAGCACGGCCCGCTCCAGCGAGGCGATCACATCCTCGCGATCTCGGCCGGTCAGGGACCTCTCGTCCCGGGGGCTCGTCACGAATCCGATCTCCACCAATGCGGCCGGCATCTGAACGCCGGTGAGCACGACGAACAGAGCCTGCTTCACGCCCCGCGACTTGAGCGAGGTGCGGGCGAGCTGCTTCTGGACGATCCGGGCGACGTCGTTCGACTCGTGCAGATGCTCGGTGGCGATCATGTCGCCGATCAGGGCGATGAAGGGATCGTCCACCGCAGCGATCCCGGAGGTCGCCCGGTCGAAGGAGCTGTTCTCCCGAGACGCCACCTGGGCGGCTCCCTCATCGCTCGCATCCAGCGCCAGGAAGTAGGTCTCGGTGCCGTGAATCGATTCGTCGGACGAGGCATTCGCGTGGACCGAGAGGAAGAGGTCGCCGCGAGCGTCGTTCGCAATGGCGGTACGCTCCTCGAGCGGGACGAAGACATCGCGCTCACGGGTGAGAACGACCCGGAGGCCGCGAGCCCGGAGCCGCTCCGCGAGACCCTCGGCGACGGCGAGCACGATCTCCTTCTCGAGCGCACCCGTGGGGCCGCGAGCCCCTTCGTCCTCGCCGCCGTGGCCCGCATCGATCACGACCGTATCGAAGCGCTCGGCGGGGGGATCCTGCGAGGCCGCCGGGCCCGGAGCCGGCGCGAGGACGACGAGCAGCGCCAGAACGGACGCCCGCCCCCCCCAGACCCGCTGGGCTCGCTCTCTCCGCACCCGGTCGATCACCCCACAGCCAGCGTAACAAACGACTGACACCTCGGGCGCTCTGGCATCCCCTCACTCAACGAGGAACTCTCCCACCGTGAGCGAAATGCCCCTCCTACGCACTCCTGGAGCCCTGCTGCGCGCCGACCGCAGCTCGAAAAGGTCTCGGTGCGCTTCGGTGGCGGGATTCAGCACCATCGGGGTCCTGCCGATGGATACCGGCGTGGCAGAACGCGATCGACCGCTCCGGCTCCGCGAAGCCCGCGCCAGACGCCGATGGGCGGCCATCGGCGCGTTTCTGGCGCTGCTCCTGGCGGCCGGCGCCGAGGCAGCCCAGCCCGTTGCGGCTCGCCCCACGATCCCCGGCGGCAAGTCCGCGATCGATGTGCCCGGCGTCGTGTTCTTTCTCGCGACGGCGGCCCCTCACGGCGTCGCTGCAGTCGGAACGGCACACACGCTCCCGATCTCGACCGTGGGCCGGGCCGGACGTGTCGACTTCTACACCGGCCGCTCCCTGCGCCGGGTCGCCACCTCCCACCGCCTCCTGGCGGAGCCGGGCCGGCCCTTCAGCGCCCCGGGAGCCACCCTCCGGGACGACTACCTGGTCTACGCCCTCGACGCGGCGCCCATCGGCGTGCAGGTCCTGCGGGCTACCTCCTCCACACCGGCCCTCGGAACCCGGATCAAGATGATCGGGGTACCGAGCGACGGTGCACGCGATCGCGAGACCCTCTACGGACGGGTCGTCGCCGTCTCGCACGACCGCATCGAGATCGACCTGGACGAGCGCCGAGACCTGCGCGGGTGGGGCGGAGCGCCCCTGCTCGAAACGCGCAGCGGTCGCGTCATCGGCCTGCTCGAGGCCCACGTTCCCCAGGGCGACACCTCGCGGGTCTTCGCGGCGCCCATCACGGGGGTGCTCGGGGCCATTGCCAAGCCCCTCGACGAGGGCGAGGGACGCCCGCTGACGGCCTTCGCCAGCCTCGACACCTATGCGCTGCCGGCCGCTCTCGACAAGGACGTGCCGCCCTCCCACCGCGACGCCCCGCGCGATCCGGTGCGGTCCGAGCCGCCGGAGCCCACCCGGATGGAGATGGGCATCGAGTACCCGCCCGCGGGCAGCCGCGTTTCGACCTCGATCTGCGGCGTCTTCGTGGCGGGCCACGCGGTGGCGCTGCGCGGGGACATGCGGCGCTTCGACGTGGTGATCGTGCTCGACACGTCCCGATCGACGGGCAACCCCGCCGGAACCGACATCAACGAGAACGGGGTCGTCGGCTCACAGCGCCTGGGGCGCCTCGGCTCGCTCTTCGGCTCGGGCAGCAGTGACTCCGGTGACAGCATTCTGGCGGCGGAGGTCGCGGCGGCGCGACAGCTGCTGGAGGGCTTCGACTCGCGCAACACCCGGGTCGGACTCGTCTCCTTTGCAGGCGATCCGCCGAACTACCGGCGCAATCGCCGCTCTGCCTTCACCCTCGAGGCACTCACGGCCGACTACGACCGCATCGAGGCCGCCCTCGACGGAGTGCTCGCCTCCGAGCCCGAAGGCAACACCGACATGGCGGCGGGAGTGGATCGCGCGACCTTCGAGCTCCTCGGCATGCAGGGCGCGGCGTCGACTCCCGATCCGGAGCGGGAGAAGGTCGTCTTCTTCTTCACCGACGGACAGCCCACCCTGCCCTTCGGCGAGGCCGCTGAGGCCGACAACGTGCGCGCGGTGCTGCGCGCCGCCAATCGCGCCGCCCGCTACGGCGTTCGCGTCCATACCTTCGCGATCGGCCCCGACGCCCTCGCCGGCCCGATCGCCGTGGTCGAGCTGGCGAGCCGCACCGAGGGCTTCTTCACGCCGGTTCGCCATCCCGGAGACCTGCAGAACGTGATCGAGGAGGCGAGCTTCGCCAACCTGGAAGCCCTGACCCTCACGAATCAGACGAGCGAGCTCCCGGCGAACTACCTGCGCACCACCCTCGACGGGAACTGGGCCGCCCTGGTCCCGATGGATCCGGGTCCCAACGAGGTGCGCGCCTGGGCGCGAGCCGACGACGGCGCCGAGATCGAGCAGCTGCGGGCCATGATCATGGACCCGAACGCCGAGAGCCCGCCGGTCCCCGTCGAGCTCGCGGTCCGACGCAACCGACTCCTCGAGGACTGCCTGCGGGACGTGAAGCGCCGACGGCTCAGCGCCGAAGAGGCCCACGCCGAGCAGATCCGTCAGGACCTGCTGCTCGAAATCGAGCGGGAGCGCTCGAAGGCCCAGGCCCTGGCCGACGAGCAGCGCAAGATTCTGCAGCTCGAAGGCGACCTCGACTAGCCGGCGCCTTCGGCGCGGGCTAGTCGAGACGAGCCTTTTTCGTCTTCGCTCGGCTGCGCCTCGCTGCGCGCGCCGGATCGGCCGGCTACGCCGGCCTGCGGCGCTTGCGCGGGCCGAGCGGGCGCTTCGGTCGCTCCCGGCAAGCCGGCGGGCTCGGAGAGTGAGACGGAGCTTCGGGCGCTACGACACGGTTCGGGTTCGTTGCCCTGGAAATGCCGAGAGGCGTTTCTACCCGCTCGGATCATGCTCCCCGAAGGGCGTCTGGGAGCAGCGTGCGAGCGAAGCGAGTCACGCGCGCCCGACACGGGCGCGGCCTACCTAGGGCACCCCGGCCGTAGCGCCTGGCGCCACGAAGCAGGCTACGCGCGCGCCCCCTGCCGCGACGAGCAGGCCATGGGTCTCCGAGCGAGCCGGCTTGCCGGGAGCGACCGAAGTTGCCGCTTGGACCGCGCAAGCGCCCGAAGGGCGCGCGCAGCGAGCCGTAGGTGAGCGAAGTCGAACGCGGGGCGCGCGCAGCGAGGCGCAGCCGAGCGAAGACGAACAAGCCTAGATCTCGTTGTGCTCCTCCGTCGGGTCGATCTCCAGGTACCTGGAGAGCCACGACACGCCGAGATAGAAGGGGATCGTGTCCAGGAGCGCGACGCTGAACTTGAACACGTAGCCCGACCCGATGAAGATCCAGAGCTGCGGCCACAGGGCCAGGTCCGGGTCGATCGGCAGCGCCCGTGCGTAGAAGTGCGTGATCGTGATGACCGCAAAGGTATCCACGAACTGGCTCACCATCGTGGACCCGTTGTTGCGGAGCCAGAGGTGCCGGCCCCGGGTCAGCCGCTTCCAGAAGTGGAAGAGGAAGACGTCGCAGAACTGGGCCGCCAGGTAGGCGAGCATCGAGGCCATGACGGCGCCCATCGTCAGCATGCGGATCCGAAAGAAGGCGAAGTCGTAGGCGTCGGTGGGGGGCAGGCCCGTAGCCGGGTCGATAGTCGGTGCCGGCGGGAGGGTGCCTCCGAGCCACAGGAAGGCCACCACCCAGAGATTGAGGCCGCATCCCACCCACACCACGGAGCTGGCGCGACGACGCCCGTAGAGCTCGCTGATGAAGTCCGTGCACAGGAAGGTGATCGGATAGGGAAGAACCCCCACCGCGAGCACGAGGGGGATCTGCACACCGAACACCGTCGGGGACATGTCGATGAAGCGCGACACCCCGAGGATGTTGAGCATCGTCATCGAGCCGAGGAAGAGCCCCGCGAGCACGAGGAACACCCGCTCCCGCCGGGCGTGGAGCTCGGAAGCCTCGATCGGGTGCAGCGGCGCCACGAGCGCAGCATACCTGGCCGCGGCCCCCACGCGCCCTCGCTCCGGGCGACCTCGTTGCGCTCGGACTCCGGCCGGTGAATCCGGGAGGAAGCCCTAGTGGACGGCCGTCAGGAACATGCGGTCGCGGACGGTGAAGTCGTCCTCATGGGAGAAGACACGGAGGGGAACCCACTCGGGAACGTCCGACATGCGGGGCATTCCCGAAGTCATCGCACCCGTCGGATCGATCACCCAGGGGTCCCGCTCGTCCTCGAACCAGAGGGTCACCATGTGGTGCTGCCCATCGTCCCGACGCACGACGATCGCCCGGAAGATCTCGTCGGCGGGGAAGCCGAGCTCCCGCAGGAAGTTGTAGGTGAGCAGCTCCAGCCCGTCGCAGTCATCACCGTTCGTGCGGAGCGTCTCTTCGAGGGTGGCCCAGTGGTCCACCGGCCCGTCGGCGACGTAGTGGGCTCGGGACTGGGTCTGGATCCACTCGGCGACCTGCTCTGCCAGCGCCCGGCGGCGTTCGTTGCGGAAGGCCTCGTACTTGAGCCGCAGGTCTCCCACGGACTCCCGCTCGAGGCCGGGGCGCTCGGAGACCTGGGGCGATGTATCCGCCTCGGCCTGGGGCGCACCGGCCGAGGTCGCTGCCGGCGCTACCGGATCCTCGCGCTCCCGATCCTGCCACGCGCGGATCTTGCGACTCCAGGCGTCGCCGACGGCCGGGGTCGCGAAGTAGTCGTAGGCCCCCGCGAGCCGGGTGTCGGGCAGCGCAGTCCGACACCCGCCCAGAGAGGACAGGGCAGCAGCGGCCACCACGGCCCAGAGGACCGAGCGGTGTCTGCGGAGGACCCAGCGCGAAAGCATGCGTGGGCTATCGGCCGCACCCTGCGATCGCCTTAGTCATAACTACCCGTTTTATATGAAGATTTATACAAATCGGGAGTTATCGAGGCAGTTCTCGGGCGGACGGGCCACAGCTGCGCATCCACGAATGCGCAACTCGACGGCAGGCCCCGGAGGCCTGCTACCCGCCCGCGGGGTGGCGCGAGACCGTCCCCCGCGTTTGCTCTGGACGAGGGGGGCCCGACCTCAGGCGGGAATGTTGCAGGAGCGCGCCAGACCGAAGAGGACCACCAGGAACAGGACGATCATGGGGATCCCGCCGAAGATGTAGAGAATCGATACGAGATCGACCTTGCCGCGCGGTTCCTCATCCATCGGTGTCCCCCTTCGCTGGGTCTCAGGGCGGGCGCAGACTAGGAGGCCGAGCCCGGTCTCGTCAAGGGGTCGAGGGGCGAAGGGCCCGGACCGAGGCCTCGAGGGCCTCGAGACGCGCCGCCCGTTCCTCGTCCCAGGGCAGCCCGAAGGCTTCGCGCAGACGCGCCGGGAGCAGCCCGGCCGTGACGAGCCGCACCGTGCCCGCCCCACCCAGGCCCCCCGGCGGGTGGAGGACGGCTTCGGAGATTTCTCTCGCCTCTCGTCCGACGCTGAGCACCTCGCCCTCGACCTGCTCGTCGAAGTAGGCGCGGAAGGCGTCGTGCGTCTCGGGCACGCACTCGGGCGGTACGCCCAGCAGGCGAGCCAGGACGCACTGATCCGCGTAGTAGGCCTCTCGTGCCGCTGGCTCGAGGGGTGCGACGAAGCGCTCGAACACGACGAGCGCGCTGTCGACGAGCGTCGCCCAGACCCAGCGAACCAGATCCGGCGCCCGACCGTCGTAGGGCGTTCCCGCGGCGAAGGGTCCTACCGATTCTCCCAGCACGCCGCGAACCCTCGCGTGGGCCCGCTCCACCCGTCGCGCCGCCGCCAACGCCCGGCCGCGATCCGCGAAGGTGAGGGTCGACATCGCATCGAGGGTTCGCTGTAGTCGGTCAAAGGGATCGCTCCGGAAGTCCGAGTGCTGCGCGACTCCCGCAGCGACCAGGGGATGGGCGACCTCGAGCAGCAGCGCGCGTCCCCCACCGAAGAGGAGCACCCGCTCTCCGCTGATCCGGCGCAGCCAGCCGTCGCTGCGAAAGAGGCCCTCGTCAGCGGGCGGGAGGTCGTCCAGGCCGGCGAGCTCGAGAAGCTCCGCATCGCTCTCGGGAAGCCGCGTCGAGGTCTCGGCCATGGGAGCAACGTAGCGCGCCTGGCCAGGGGTCCGAGCGCGCGCGATACTCACGGTGGGTGAGGGGCGGGCTCCGGTACAAGCTCTCGATCGTCGCGGTCGTGTACGTGATCGAGGGCTTTCCGATGGGCGTGTTCACGAAGCTGCTGCCCGTCTTCCTGCGCCGCCATGACGTCTCCCTGACTGCGATCGGTGGCCTTTCCGGGTTGGCCCTCGCCTGGTCTGCGAAGGCACTTTGGTCTCCGCTCGTGGATCGCTACGGCGAGCGCAGACAGTGGATCGCGGGCGCGCTGCTCGTGATGGTCGCCTGTCTGGGCGCCCTCGCGGCCCTGGACCCGGTGCGGATCGGCGCCGCGATCTGGCTGGCCATCGGCCTCTATTGCGTGGCCTCGGCTACCCAGGACATCGCGATCGACGCCTACACCATCGGCTTCATCGATCGCGGACAGGAAGGCCCCGCAAACGGGATGCGCTTCACTGCGTACCGGGTGGGGCTCGTGCTGGCGGGCGGACTCCTTCTGCTGCCCCGCTGGATCGGCTGGGACGGAACCTTCGCCGCGGCGGCCGCCCTGACCCTGGCCATGGCAGCGAGCCTGTTGCTGTGTCCGAAGGTTGCGGTGCCACAGGAGCGGCGCGAGAGCACCTGGCAGGCCCTGCGCCGCTGGTCCGAACGCTCGGGAGTGATCTGGGTGGCCCTCTTCGTGATGCTTTACCGGGTCGGCGACCGCGCGATGGGACCGATGGTGGAGCCCTTCTGGGTCGACCGTGGCTTCACGGACGAGGAGATCGCCCTCGTCTCCTCCACGCTCGGCGTCGGCGCCACGGTCCTCGGAGCGATCGTCGGCGGCACGGTCGTCTCGCGGATCGGCATCGGGCGATCGCTGTGGTGGCTCGGAGTCCCGGCCCTGGCCTCGAATCTCGCCTACGCGGCGGCGGCGGCCCTGCCCTCTCTCGGGCGTAATCCCGTCTACGCCGCCTCCATCGTCGAGTCCTTCTGCGGTGGCCTCGCCGCGGCGGCCTTCATGTCCTACCTGATGCGCATCTGCGAGAAGGAGCACGCGGCGGTCCAGTACGCGCTCCTCACCGGCCTCTACGCGGTGATCGGCACGATGGTGGCCGTACCCTCGGGCTGGCTGACCGAGCGCATGGGCTACGCCCACTACTTCGCGCTCACAGCCGTCTACGCGCTCCCTGCCTTCGTCGTGCTCACCGGCGCTCGACGCTGGCTCGACGGCTCGGACGCCTGATCAGGAGTCGGGTTCGGAGTCCGGGGCCTCGGCGGACGGCTCCTGCATCCACTCCTCGGGAACGCCGGCGAGGTTCGCCTCGATGCGAAGCTCGTCGAACTCTCGCGAGGCGCGCTCCACCGCCTCGCGCTGCCGTCGGATCTCCTGGCGGAGGCTGTAGGAGAGCGGCCCGGTGTCGGCTCCGGCCTGCCCCCCGGGCGCCGACACCTGCCAAGACTCCTGATCCGACGCGAGCTTCTCGAGCTCTCCCTGGGCATCCGCCAGGGCCTTCTCGGCGGCCTCGAGGTCGCCGCGAGCTGCGGCAAACCGCGCCCGCCACTCGCCCGGCCCCCCCCCGCCCTTCTCGGGCGACTTGGGCATCGCCGTCGGCGGCGGCAGCCGGAGCAGGGCATCGAGCCCCACCGACGGCGCCGCATCCTCGGCCGGCGCGGGCGACGACCGGGTCTCGGCGGCCTCCACCGGCGGTTCGGCGACCGCGGGAGCGCCCAGAGCCAGTCCGCTCACGACGGAGAACTCCAGCACCCGGCGGATCCCGCGACTCACGCCTCGTACGACCATCGCAAGGAGTCTAGCGAGATCCCCTCGCCGGGCCCCGGAGACGATCCCGATTCCGGGCAACCAGGGGGCAGCCCCGGGGCCCGGGCGAAGCGCGCGGGTCAAGGGTCCGCGCTGGCCGCCGATACGCAATGCACGGAATGGAACCTCCGGCCCGTTCGCATGGATGGGGAGCGATGGATCGCGAGAAGCTATACCGCCTGCTTCGCCTTGGGATCGAGAAGGGCGCATCCGACATCCACTTCCAGGTGGGCTACCTGCCGCTCTATCGGTTCAACGGCGACCTCGTCGAGCTCCGCTACAAGGTCCTGACCGAGAAGGACACCGAGTCGATCGCCCAGCTCCTGCTGGAAGGCGACCCCCGGGGCGAGACGATGGACTTCAACGAGGTCGATCTCGCCTTCGAGCTGCCCGGCGAGGGCCGCTTCCGGGTGAACATCTCGAGGCAGCGGCGTTTCTTCAACGTCGTCCTGCGCGTGATCCCCCTTCAGATCCGCAGCTTCGAGGAGCTCAATCTCCC
>CALDCK010000278.1 GCA_937937315.1 uncultured bacterium | reverse complement strand
CACGACCTGCAACTCCTGGTACCTCGGGGCGAACGTGCCCGGCAAGCCGCGAGTCTTCATGCCCTACCTGGGATTTCCCCCCTACGTGGAGAAGTGCCAGGAGGTGGCGGCGAAGGGCTACGAGGGATTCGCGCTCGGTCGATAGCGGTCTCGAGGGAAGCGGTGCGGTCCGGCTGCGGATCGCGGATTTCGATATGATGCGTCCCATGACGTCATCCAGCGCGCCGGGTCTCCAACGCCTCGTCACCCTCTCCGCAATGGCTCTCCTGGGAGTGACCTTCCTGGCCTCGCCGTCGAGTGCCGGTGGGCTCTACGTCAACGAGTTCGCCACGAAGGCCCAGGGAGCGGCCGGCGCGGGCGGGATTGCCTGGGCGAGCGATGCCTCGATCACCTTGCTGAACCCGGCGGGGATGACCGAGCTCGACGATCACGAGGCCGCCATAGGCCTCCAGGCCATCTTCGGCCGGGTCGAGTTCGACGCTTCGTCGAACAGCCCCGGCGACGGCGGCGACGGCGGCAATCAGGCGGGCCTCGCACCCGTCGCCAGCGCGAGCTACGTCCATCGTCTCACCGACCGACTGCGCTTCGGCATGGGCTTCTTCTCGATCTCGGGCTCGATCCTCGACCCCAACGACGGCTGGCAGGGACGCTTCGAGGTGACGGAGATCTCGCTGCTCACCATGAGCGTCTCCCCAACGCTCGCGTATCGCGTCAACGACTGGCTGTCCGTCGGCGCCGGCCCGATCATCACCTACGGACAGCTCGAGTGGGACCTGAAGGTGCCCGTGGGGAACGAGCCGAAGGCCAAGATCGACGTCGACGACATCCGGGCTGCCGCGCGCGCGGGGATCTTCCTCAAGCCCCACGAGGACCTCGACGTCGGGGTCTACTACCAGTCCGAGACCGAGCTCCAGCTCGACGGAGACGTCGACATCCCGGCGCCGGCGATCGGCAGCGTCGGATTGGGCCTCGATCTGGACCTGGCCCAGCTCGTTCGCGTCGGATTCAACTGGCGGGCGACGGACCGCCTTTCCCTGCTGGGCACCTTCGGCTGGGAGGATTGGAGCACCCTCGACACGATTCCGGTGTCCACGGCCCGGGGCTCCTTGAGCGCGCCCCTGGGCTTCAAGGACACCTACAAGGTGCTCGCCGGCGTGCACTATCGCCTGCGAGACGACTGGCTGCTCCAGACGGGCTTCGGCTGGGACAGCTCTCCCCTCGACGGCAGCGACCGGACGACCGCGCTCCCCATCGACCAGCAGTTCCGCTTTGCCCTCGGGGCCATCCACGACCTGACCGATACCATCGATCTGGGTCTCAACTTCGTCTACGCCAACCTGGGCGAGAGCCGGGTGCGGCAGCCGACGGTACGCGGAAAGTACGAGACGAACCACGTGTTCGTGCTCGGCGCGACCTTATCATTCGGCAAGCTCCCGTGGAGCGGAATGGGCAGCTTCGACTGATTCGCGCCGCTTCGGGCAAGGTCCGCTGCGCCCGCCGACTCACTCCGGCGATTGGCGTGTCGGCGTGACCTCGTCCATCGGGTAGACGTTCGCGCCCTCTTCGGCGAGGGCGAAGAAGGCGGGCCCGAAGGGGTTCTCGCCGCGCAGTGGCATCGAGCCGCGCCGGATCGTCCAGTCGAGGGGGGCGAGCTCGCCGGCGCGCTCGAAGTGGCGCTCGGCGGCGGTCTCCCGGCCGCGCTGATGCAGGATCCACCCCAGCTGGCGTTCGGCCCGGGCGCGCTGGGCCTCGGGAGTGGGGGAGGGCTGGTGGCGACGCACCTCGTCCTCGGGAAGCGCGCCGCTGCCGTCTCGCACCCAGGCGCGGAGCATGTCGAGGTAGGGGGCCGAGTGCTTGCCGTGGAAGGCGGTGAAGGTATCGGTTCCGAACTGGGCGTCGTGGGGGCGGCAGATGCGACCGCTCTCGTCGATCCAGATCAGCGTGGGTACGTTGCTGATGTGGTAGAGGTCGGCCAGGACGTGGTCGCTGTCGATCAGGCTGGGATGCGTCGCCTTCGCGCCCTCGATGAAGGGCCGGGCGTCGTCGCAGCGATCGAGGGCGACGGTGATGGGCAGAAAGCCTTGATCCCCGAGCTCCTCGTAGAGTGCCTGCCAGACCGGCAGGTCCTCGCGACAGCCTCACCAGGAGGCGTAGGCGATCAGCAGGACCTTCTTGCCGCGGTGCTCGGAGAGCGAGTGCAGCGTGCCGTCGAGATCCGGCAGGGAGAAATCCGGCGCCTCGAGGCTCTCGAGCCGTGCTCCGCGGGCCCCCGCGCTCTCTCCCAGCACGGCGAGGCCCTCCTCGGCGTCGAGGGCGAGGGGGCGATCGAGGAGCGCGGCCAGGGTCTCGAGGTCGAGTCCCGCCTCGCGGACGAGGGCTTCGCGGTCGCGCACCGGGATGCACACGGCGTCGCGGCAGAGCCCTTCGGGCTTCAGCTCCCAGCCGAGGCATTCGCGCAGGCCTTCCGCAGGGATGCGAATGGCTCCGTCTTCGCGGACGGCCTCGAGCTCGTGGGAGGTCTCGCCTTCGGTCAGGGTGAGTTGCATGGCCCCACCATACCATCGTGGAGGGCAGTCGGGTCGAGCGTCTCACCGAGCCGGCAATCGTGCGGGGGCTTCGCCGATGCGCCACCCTGCCCGGATGGGCCTCCTGCTCCTGCTCTTCGTCGTCCTGCCCGCCGTGGAGCTCGCGCTCCTCGTCGAGATCGGCGCGCGGATCGGCACCGTGGCCACGGTCGGCCTCATCGTGGTGACGGGGATCGTGGGGGCTTCTCTCGCGCGCTGGCAGGGTCTCGGGGTGGTGCGCGAGCTCCAGCGCGAGACCGCCGCAGGACAGCTGCCCGCCGGGTCCCTCGTCGACGGCGCGGCGATCCTGGTCGCCGGGGCGCTGCTGGTGACCCCGGGCGTTCTCACCGACGCCTTCGGCTTCGCGTGCCTGGTGCCCGCCTTCCGCGGTCTCCTGAAGCGCTTCCTGCTGCGCCGTCTAGAGCGCGCCGTCGAGCAGGGACAGGTACAGCTCCACGTCCAGACCTCGGATCCCTGGGGACCGCGGGAGGAGCGGGAGGTGCGCGACCTGCGCGACACGGATCCGACGGACGAGGACGGGTCGAAGGAGCGCCTGTCCGGCTGACCGGCCGACGTGGTGATCAGTCGGGCTTGCCCAGGATCTTCGGGGACTCCGTCAGGGGATAGGCGTCCCACCTCGGCGAGCGGTCGTGCTCCGGTACCCGGTAGAAGCCGCCGATGCTGTTGTGCAGCCCGCCGTCGACACGCAGACACGCGCCGTTCACGTAGGCCGCCATCGGCGAGAGCAGGAACAGGACCGCCGCGGACACCTCGGCCTCGTTGCCGAAGCGCTTCAGGGGAATGCGGGGGCGCACCTGCCGAAAGGTCTCGGCGGCCGACTCCGGATAGGCGTCGAGTCCGGAGGATGCGATGAAGCCCGGGATCACGTGGTTCACCCGGACGCCGGAGTGCGCCCACTCGACCGATGCGGTGAGGGTGAAGTTGGCCTGGCCCGCCCGGGCAGATCCGTTGTGGCCCATGCCCGGCATGCCGAGGTCGTGGTCGGCGCCCATGTTCACGATGCTGCCGCCGTGGGCCTCCATCCACTGGCGGTAGACCTCCCGCGAGAAGAGGAAGGTCCCGGTCATGTTGTTGGCGACGACCGCGTTCCAGCCCTTGAGGCTCAGGTCCCGCAGGAGCGCCGGAAACTGGCCGCCGGCGTTGTTCACCAGACCGTCGATCCCGCCCTGGGCCGCGAGGATGCGCCCGACGGTTGCGGTCACGCCCTCCTCGTCCCGGATGTCGCAGGGGTGGGTCGTGGCGAGGCCTCCCTCGCGAGCGAGCTCCTCCTGGACTTTCTCGAGTCGATCCGCCCGACGTCCCACCAGCGCGACGCGTGCCCCGAGTGCGACGAGCTCGTGAGCGATGCATCGGCCGAGACCGCTGCCGCCCCCGGTCACCACGATGCTCTGGTCTTCGAAGAGACCGGGCGCGAATCCGGATCGATAGGGCATGGGGGCTCCCGGTCGGGTGGCGTGGGCGTCAGCGGGGTCGGGTTCCGTGGATGCGGGTGAGGGTCCCGCGCACGAAGGGTGTCGCCGCGACGTTCGTGAAGCCGGCGGCGCGAAACGACGCGATGCACTCGGCCTCGGTGTGGGCCTTGCCGGTGCTGTGAAAGAGGGTTTCGGCGAGCCCCCAGAGCGCCGGTCCGACCGGACCCGACCGGTCGTCGTCGAGGGTCTCGCCGATGAGGTGCATCTCGCCCCCGGGCTCGAGGGCGTCGAAGGCCTTGCGAATCACGTCGCGGATGATCTCCCCCGAGTACTGGGGAAGGTTGCTCGCCATGATCACGACGTCCGCACCGCTGGGGAACGGGTCTCGAGTGAAGTCACCGGCGACCGCGCGGACCCGGTCGCCGACCCCGGCGCGTTCGATGAACTCCCTCGCCACCTCGGCGACGGGCGGGAGATCGAAGACCACCGCTTCCAGGTGGGGATGGGTCTGCGCTGCCACGATGCTGTAGGCGCCGGAGCCGCCGCCCAGGTCGAGGATCCGGCGTCGCTCGCCGAGGTCGACCTGGCGGGCGAAGCGCCTGCCGGCGCCCACGCCGATGCTCCAGGTGGCGCGGTGGTACTCGCGTGCCGCCTCTACGTCGAGCGTCTCGTACATGCCGAGCACGCGTTCTTCGCGAGAGCGCAGGAGCTCGGTGAGTCGGCCCCAGCGCTCCCACTGCGGGCGCGTGAAGAGGATCCAGGGCCCGGCGTAGTCGCGGCCTCCCTCCACCAGGAAGCGTTCGACGTCGGTCGCGTTCTCGAGGCGCTCGTCGCGCTCTCGAATCAGGTCGAGGGCGCGAAGCACGGCGACCAGCCGCTCGGCGTTGGTGGGGCTCAGGTCGGTCGCCCGGGCGATCGCGTCGACGTCGGTCGCACCCTGGGAGACGGCGGTGAACACGCCGAGATCGACCGCCGACATCAGGGCCGCCGACTTCCAGTAGCCGAGGGCCAGGTCCTGGAGGCGCGCGCTGTCCACCCGCTCGCCGCTCCGGTCCGGGGCATTCGTCATGGGGCGATGATATCCCAGGGCCCTGCGCTTGACGGCTCGCCGGGTCCGTCTAGCCTGACGGAAGACGTGGAGGGTCAGCAGTGGAGCGACCGGCGGACGTGGTTCCCTACATCGATCGGACGCGGGAACTCTACGCGTCCCAGGCGGCTTATCGCTGGGTCGTCCACGATCCGCAGCGGGAGCCGCCGCCGTGGACACCCGTCACCCGCCCCCTGGCGGAGTCGCGGATCGCCCTGATCGCCTCGGGTGGGGTGCACCGGGACGATCAGGAGCCCTTCCACTTTCGCGACGACACCTCCCATCGGGAGATCCCGATGGACACGGATCCGGCGCGACTGCGTGTGGCCCACTTCGGCTACGACATCCGGGATGCCCAGCGCGATCCCGGCTGTGTGCTTCCCCTGCGGGCGCTGCGAGATCTGGCAGCGGCCGGCGTCGTCGGCGAGCCTGCGAGCCAGGCACTCTCCTTCATGGGTGGGATCTACTCGGCGCGCCGGGTGCGCGAGGAGTTGGCGCCTCGCGTTCGCGACTGGGTGCTGCGCCAACGGGCCGACCTCGCCTATCTCGTGCCCGCCTGACCCGTCTGCCATCAGTCCGTGGGACTGATCGCGCGGGAGATCGAGGCGGCCGGGGTGCCGACCCTGTCGATGACCTCGGCCTGGGACATCACGGCCGCCGTCGGAGCGCCGCGAGCGGTCTACGTGCACCACCCGCTCGGACATCAAACCGGAGCCCCCGACGATCCCGAGGGCCAGCGGGCGATCGTCGCGGCGGCGCTGGAGGCGGGAGTCGCCCTCGAGCGCCCCGGCGAGATCGTTCCGCTCTCCGTTCGCTGGGCCGGGGATCCGGGCTGGGAAGAGCGCGCCTACACGCCGGAGCACACGGCGACCGGCCCCGACGGCAAGCCGGACCGCGACGGGCCTCGGGCCTGAGACTTCGCCTCAGGTGCCCAGGGCCCAGTCCGTCGCGGCCTTGAGTCGCTCCATGAACGAGGGCTCGTAGGCCTCCTCCGGGGCCTCGCGCACCAGGCGGTCGAGGACCTCGGCGTCGGCACCGATGAGGATGCGCCAGCGCTCCTCGCGCACGCCGTCGAGGATGACCTTCGCGGCCTCCGCTGCCGTCGTCGGGGCCTGATCGCGGAAGTCCTCCCCCCACTGCTGCAGACCCTGCCGGATCTCGTCGTTCGTCGCGCCCTCCACCTCGAACCCCAGGTGCGCCATCCGCTCGCGCGCAGCCTCCACCTCCTCGTCCGGGATCTCCTTCGGGTCGTGGCCGAGGATGCGCCCGGAGTTGATGATGATCGAGGTTCCGATGTGCCCGGGCATTACGAGGGAGACCTTGACGTGGGGCGCGTTCAACCGGAAGTCGTTGATCAGTGCCTCGGTGAAGCCCTTCACGGCGAACTTCGCCGAGCTGTAGGCGGTGTGGGCCATCGTGGGGCCGAGGCTGGCCCAGAACCCGTTCACGCTGCTCGTGTTGACCACGTGCCCCTCCGGGCTCGCCAACAGCATCGGCAGGAAGGCCCGCGTACAGAGGTAGACGCCGCTCCAGCACACGGCGAAGGTCTTCTCCCAGTCGCCGCGGTCGTCGAGGATGAAGCTCCCGCCTCCGCCGATGCCCGCATTGTTGAAGAGGAGGTGGATATGGTCGGTCTGGTGGCTCGTCGCGACCGCCTGCTGGAACGCGAGCACCTGGGCCTCCTCGGAGACGTCCGCGAGGGTCGCACTCACCCGGGTGCCGCTCGGGGCCTCGCTCTCGCAGAGGGCCTTCGTCTGGGCCATGGCCTCCTCGGAGACGTCGCAGATCGCGACGTGACAGCCCTCGGCGGCGAGCTGCCGCGCCAGCTCGCGTCCCATTCCCGTGCCGCCGCCCGTGATCACGGCCAGACGTCCATCGAATCGCTTCATCGCGTCCTCCCTGGTTCCTGTCTCGATGATCCCCAAAAGGTAGGCGCTCGGACAGTCGATGAGTGGGGGGATCCGGAGGTTTCATGGAAGTCGAGTTCGAGCCGCTCGCGCCGCACTGGCGCGAGGATCCCCACCCGATCCATCGGCAGCTGCGCGATCGCGATCCCGTCCACTGGGCCCCGGAGTCCGGGATGTACTGCATCTCGCGTCACGAGGACGTCTCCCGGGCGCTCAAGGATCCGGAGGCCTTCTCCTCCGCCGCCATGAACAGCGTCCTCACGGATCTCGGCCCGATCGGCCCGCGCCTCGCCCTGGCCCTGGTGGGCTTCCTGCTGCGGACGCGGGTCGATCCCTTCGAGATGCAGCGGCGCGGGAGCCTCATCAGCATGGATGCGCCCCGTCACGATGCCCTGCGTGCGATCGTGAGCCGCGGCTTCTCGCCGAGGCGGATCGCCGCCTGGGAGGGGCGGGCGCGGCGGATCGTCACCGAGGCCCTGGCGGACCTTCGCCCCGGCATCCCCTTCGACCTGATCGAGCGGGTCGCGGTGCCCCTTCCGGTCACGATCATTGCGGAGATGCTGGGAGTCGAGCCCGAGCGCCAGCGCGACTTCAAGCGCTGGAGCGACGCGATCGTGGCGGTGGCCTCGGGCCCGGCCCGGGGCAATCCCGCGGCGAGCGGTCTGCTCCGCGAGTTCAGCGCTCTCTACGTCTACCTGCGCGACTGCGCGCGCGAGCGCAGAAGCGCACCCGCCGACGACCTCGTGAGTCTCCTCGTCGATCCCTCCCAGGAGGACGCCCTCGACGAGCTCGACGTGATCCAGTTCGTGGTCCTGCTCCTGGTGGCGGGCAACGAGACCACGACGAACCTGATCGGGAACATGGTCCAGCTGTTGATCGAGCGCGAAGACGTGCTGCGGCGGGTCGTCGACGATCCCTGCGTCGCTCCCGCGGTCGTCGAGGAGACGCTTCGCTACGAGTCGCCCATCCAGCTCGTCTTTCGTCAGGCCACCCGCGAGGTCGAGCTTCGCGGGACGCGCATTCCGAAGGACGCGGTGCTGGCGCTCCTGCTGGGCTCGGCCAATCGCGACGAGCGGGTCTTTCCCGAGCCCGATCGCTTCGATCTCGACCGGGATACGAAGGGGCACCTGGCCTTCGGCTTCGGGCCCCACTTCTGCATGGGCGCCTCCCTGGCGCGGCTCGAGGCGCGGGTGGCCCTCGAGTGCCTCGCGCCGGAGCTGCTCCACTGCAAGCGCGTCGGGGGAGCGTCGCCCTGGGTCGACTCGTTCCTGGTGCGCGGTCCCGCTCGTCTCGAGCTCGAGCGCCAGGGGTAGGATCCGGCTATCCGCTCTCCAACTGGCTCACCAGGGCGAGCAGGGTATCGACGCCCCCGGTCGTCGCGTAGGCGATGCGCCCCGAGGCATCGAGAACGTAGACCAGGGGCGGGTGCGCCACGCTTCCGGTCCGGGTGTCGCGCTCGCGGGCTACATTCCACCCGTCGAGCACCCGGTTTACCGCATCGACCTCGCCCGAGAGGAGAAATGCGTCCTCACCGGTCTCCCAGTGCTGGACCAGATGGGGGAGCCGCGCCGGGGTGTCGCGCCAGGGGTCGAGGGTGACCACGACGACCTGCGGCACCTGCTCGATCGGCAGGCTCCCGGCGGTCGCCTTCGCCCGGCTCCGCTCCTGCACCTCGAGGGTCTCGCGGACGATCGCCGGGCACACCGTCTCGCAGTGGCCGAAGGCGAAGGTCACGAGTGCGGAGCGCCCCGCGAGGCGATCGAGGTCGAAGCGCTCGCCGTTCTGATCGACGAGGCCGAGAGCCGGCGCCTCGCGGTCGAGCCGCGGGTAGGCCCCCACCGGGGGGAGCTCGCCCGGGAGCACGACCTGTCCACCGGAGTCGTTCGAGACCCGGATCGCGGACGCCGCGAGGCCCAGGCCGAGAGCGCCGACACAGGTGGCCAGCAGTGCACGTCCCCAGAGCGGCCCGGCCAGCCAGCCGAGCCCCGCCCGCACCGCGCGGCCCCAGCCCAGCATGAGCACCGCCAGCAGTCCGATCGGCTGCCCGATGAGGAGGATCCACCCCGAGGGTCCGGGCAATCCACCGGGAGCAGCGTCGAAGCAGACCCAGCGCGCGCGCTCCAGCCACTCCGGCGTGTCACCGGGCACTGGCCAGAGGGCCAGGGCCCACCAGCCGACCGTGGCCAGGGTCAGGAAGAGCAGCGCTGCCACTCCCCAGAGATGCTCGCGTTCCGAGCCGGATCGGCTCATGCCGTGGTCCTCAACCGATCTTCCACACGATCGACAGCAGCTTCCAGTTGACGAAGTAGTAGGTGATGAAGGCGGCGAGGAAGACGATCACGAGGATCATCGTGCCGGGCGTCGTTCCCAGCGCGTGCTTCTCGAGGTCCTCGCCGTCGTCCTCCGGCGTGAGCGCGCGGGGCGGAGCGATGATGCCCAGGGGCAGGCCGCGCCCGTGGGCTCCGAGGCCGCTCTCGCCCTCGGGGAGCCTCTTGCCGAAGAAGACGGAGACCACGGTGATCACGATGTAGATCGCGCCACCGAGGATCCCGATCAGGCCGCCCACCGCCATCACGCCGATCACCAGATCCACCGTCGGAGAGAACTCGACCTGGAAGGGCGCCCCGGCGAAGGTGATGTCCCAGTGTCGCCGCGGGACGCCGAAGGTCCCCGCGAAGGTCATGGCGATCGAGAAGATCAGCATGCCGAAGGCGAAGAGATAGGGCTGGATCTTCGCCAGCTTGAAGAAGGCTACCTCGCGCCGGAAGATCAGGGGAATCACGTAGTAGGTGGCTCCCATGAAGGCGAGGGCGGTTCCCGCCACGACGGTGGAGTGGAAGTGGCCGGGAATGCGGAGCGTGTTGTGGGCGATGATGTTGATCTGTTCTGTTCCGAAGGTCACCCCCGTGATTCCGCCGACGAAGCCGAAGATCGTCAGGGAGAAGACCAGGGAGCTGAATCCCGGATCTCCCCAGGGTGCGCGGCGGAGCCAGCCGAAGACGCCCTGGGTCACCCCGCGCAGCCGCTGGCCCATCTCGATGCCTGCGGGCACCGTGAACCCGTGGATCATGCTCGCGAACACAGCCATGTACATGAAGTAGCTGGTGTTCCAGATCTTCCAGGCCGGTCCCATGCCCGGGTCGACCAGAAGGTGATGGGCCGACGCCATGGAGATGAACATGATGTAGAGCACGAAGGCGACGCGGCTGATCTTCTCGTTCAGCACGACGCCGCCGACGGTGAAGGCGGCCAGCATGTACCAGATGGAGACCATCGCGGCGACGTTGATCTGTTGAGAGCTGTGCCCGAGGCCCCACCAGATCAGGCGGTAGAACTGCGGATCGATCTCCATGTAGCCCATGGACCAGAGCCAGGTCGGGATGTAGACGAGCGCGCCGTGGAGGAGGGTGACCGCGGCGATGATCGCGGCGGTCGTGGCGCCGAAGGTCACGAGGGGCACCGAGCCCGTGTAGGTCTTCTCGCGCTTCGCCACTACGATGATCCCGAAGTAGTGGCCTACGACCGTGAGTGTGCCGACGGCGAAGAGGATGACACCGAGGTAGAAGGGCGGCTCGGCGCGGAGGGGGACGTAGGACGTGAAGAGGACGTCCGCCTGACCGGAGAACATCATCCACTCGACCATCAGCGTGCCCACCAGCATCAGGGCGAAGCCGACCCATCCGACCTTCGGTGCCGGGACCCGACTGTTCAGCAGGACGGCCGAAGCGAAGTAGAGCACGGCCATCTCGAAGAAGATGATGAAGAAGATCAGCATGTTCATGCCGTGCACCGTCAGGAGCCGGTAGAACCACACGACGTCGAGCAGGTGGATGGCCTGCCAGCGCGTGAGCATGACGAGAAGAGCCGACACGCCCCCGATCAGGAGCGCGACGGTCGCCACCACGGCGTGGATCTTGATGAAGTTCTCAGCGGTCTTGTCGACGCGCAGGCCGGTCGTCGGGCAGGTTCGCATCGAGGCACTCATCGGGATCCCCCTTCCGTTGCGACGGCGGCCGCAGCGGTGTCGACGGTCGTCCCCGCCGCCTGCTCGTCGTCACTCGGCACCACGACCACCTTCCCGACCATCAGGTGATGGCCGATTCCGCAGAACTCGTTGCAGACGATCTGGAACTCTCCGGCCTCGTGCGGAGTGATCCGCAGCCCGTAGTCGTATCCCGGCACGACCTGGAAGTTGATGTTGAGGGGGTAGAGGCTGAACCCGTGGTTCACGTCCACCGACGACAGGTGCAGGATGTACTCGGCGCCCTGCTTCAGGCGCAGCACCGGCGTCCATGACCACATCGCCCCCTGGAGGTAGATGTGGCTTCCGGGCGGCGGCTCGACCACCGGAATCTGGTTGTCCGTGCCGACCTTGTACTCCTCGATGAACTCGGTGACCCGGGTTCGGAAGGCGACGGGGTCGACGCGGTGGCGGATGCCCGATGGGTTCTGGCCCCCTCGCAGATGCCAGAAGGGCATCATTGCGAAGAGGACGAGGCACCAGGCAAAGGCGATGGTGGCCCAGACCTTCTCGCTCCCGTGGACGGGTTTCCACCAGATTCCCTGGGGTGCTTCGAGTCCTGAGTGATACACGACGGATCCTCGCGTCAGGGCAGGGGGGCGTCGGTGAGAGAAGCGATCTCCCACAGACCCCAGCCGGTGTAGAAGACGAACATCACCACGATGCAGGCGATGAGCAGGATGAAGGGACTGTCGCAGAGCTTCTGCCCGAGCGGGATCTTCTCGCCTTCATCGTCTCGACCCGAGGGCGGGTCCGGGGGACGCGAATCGGGGTCGGTCACCGTGTGCCTCCTTTTCTCTTCCTGGTGGGGAGCCTTCGTACCCTCGACGCCTGCTTCCGCGAGGCTCGCTTCTGCTGTGTGAGCGAGCCGAGCGTCGTGTCGTTCAGAAACCCGTCGATGCGGCCCGCGAGGCACGTCCACTCGTGGTGGACGGCGCAGGGGTCGCGGTTGCTGCACTCTGCGCGACCGAGGAGACAGCCGCTTTCGCCATCGAGGCCTGGCTCGACGGGGTGGAGGATCCGCGAGAGCGGGAGGTCGGCGGCGGGGAGTGCGAGGGCGAAGCCGCCCCCCGGACCGCGCGTCGATTCGAGGACGCCTTCCCGCGCGAGGACGTGGAGGATCTTCGAGAGATAGTTGCGCGGGACGTCGAGAGCCGACGCGATCTCGTCGGCCGTGGCGCGCTCGTCCGGTCCGAGCTCTCCGAGGAGCAGGGCGGCTCGCAATGCGTATTGACCCGTCTGTGAGAGCAACACCGCGGGCTCCCCTCTCTCGTTGCCGTCGTTCCCCTCGCGGTCGTTCGTCGGTCACTGTGCGACGCTGCGGCTGCGCGACGGATCAAAGCATTTTATCATGCGCAGATGAATAATCAGCTCGCGCGCGACGCGAACTTGTGGGGTGATCCACCCGGCATGCGTGATCGGTTGATCAAGAAGCTGCGGGATGGGGCACGGCGCCCCTTGGCGATGTTGGATGCGGTCTTCAACCGCCTCTACACCTGGCGCGCGAACCCGCTCTACCACACCGGCACCCTGGCGATCGTCGCGTGCATCGTCATGTTGGTGACCGGCATCTACCTGCTCCTCTTCTATCGGATCGGAAGCCCCTACGAGTCGGTGGTGCGGATCCAGGAGCAGGCCGTGGCTGGGCAGTGGATCCGTGCGCTCCACCGCTATGCCGCCGATCTTTCGATCGTCGCCGCCGTCGTTCACGCGGTGCGGATGTTCGTGCAGGGGCGCACGTGGGGGCCGCGTGCCCTGGCCTGGGTGTCGGGTCTGGCGCTCTTCTTCCTGCTCTTCGTCTGCGGCTGGACCGGCTACGTCATGGTCTGGGACGACCACGGGCAGCTGCTGGCGCGGGAAGGCGCGCGGCTGATGGATGCGCTCCCCATCTTCTCCGAGCCGATCTCTCGCAGCTTCGTGGGCGAGCGTCCCCTCCCGAGCGCGTTCTTCTTCCTGAACCTGTTCGCGCACATTGCGCTCCCGATCGGACTCGCGCTCGTCCTCTGGATCCACGTCTCGCGCGTCGCGCGCCCGGTCTTGTTGCCGCCGCGACCTCTCCTCTGGGGATGCGTCGTGGTGCTCACCGTCATCTCGGTCCTCGCACCCGCTCCGATCGGTCCTCGTGCCGATCCCTTCACCCTGGTTGGAGAGGTCGATCTCGACGTCTTCTACGGATTCTGGCTCCCGGTGACGCGGAAGTTCGCGCCGGGCACCGTCTGGCTGGCCTTCGTCGCCGTCTCGGCGGTGCTCTGCCTCGTTCCCATCTGGAGCCGCCCCTCGGCGAAGAGGCGCCGCGCGCCCTCCCGCTCGAACGAAGACCTGTGTACGGGGTGTCTGCAGTGCTCCCTCGATTGCCCCTACGAGGCGATCTCGATGGTGAGACTCGAGGCGGATCGCGACGTGGCCCGGGTCGACCCGACGCTCTGCGTCAGCTGTGGCATCTGCGCCGCATCCTGTGCGCCGATGGTGGTCGGACCCGTCGGTGCGTCGGGCCGTGACACCCTCGGCGAAGCGAGGGCCTTCGTCTCGGATCGCGGATTCCAGCCGGGGGAGGTGGTGGTCGTGGCCTGTGCGAACGGGGCCGGACGCATGGCCTCCGCCGGAGATGTCGACGGTGCGACGATCCACCCGGTCGCCTGTGTGGGCCACCTCCATACTTCGGTCATCGAGCTGTTCCTGCGCTCCGGAGCCGGCGGTGTGCTCGTGGCGAGCTGTCCGCCCCGGGATTGCTGGAACCGTGAAGGGCCGAAATGGCTCGAGGAACGTCTGCACCACGGGCGCGAGGCCGAGCTGCGCGAGAGCCTCGACCGGCGACGCATCGACGTCGTTCACGCCGGCGAGGCCGAGGGACGGATCGTCCGGGACGCGTTGGCCCGGCTTCGAAGCGAGGTGGCCGACCTCGACCGGGCGCAGGTGGAGACCGAGGTCGAGATCGACACGGAATGCGAGCCCGCTCAGGGGGAGACGTCGTGAGGGGATGGGCCCTGCTTCCCGGACTCGTCGTGGGCGTGCTGTTCACTCTGGCTATCGTCGCCGGCTCCCAGGTGCCCTACCGGGTCTCACCCGAGCAGGACGCCCGGATCAGGCTCTCGTGGCGGGCGCCGCCGCCCCGGGTCGACGAGTGCCGACCGCCGACCGAGGCCGATCTCAAGGGTCTTCCCCCGCACATGCGCCCCGGGGAGATCT
>CALDCK010000277.1 GCA_937937315.1 uncultured bacterium | reverse complement strand
CTGATCGAGACGCGGCGTGGGTGCGCCGCGCAGAGCACCCCCTCCGTAGACGCCGATCTCTCCGAAGCCGAGATTGTCGCTCAGCATCAGCACGATGTTGGGCGGCCGCTCGTCGGCGTGCGCGGCGGGTGCAAGGACGAGCCCGGTGGCGCAGATCAGCAGGGCGAGGGCGGAGCCCAGGGACCTCTCGAAGCGCTCTTCCGGCCCGGTCTCGTCCAAACGCCGTCCCCTGCCTCACGTGGATCTTGGCCCAGCCGGGCCCCGTTGTGAAGCGTCGCGGGCAGCGGACGGCATGGCCGACCGCCCGGAGCCTGCCCTCGCGGCCGCGTGTCGAACGGAGGTAGACTGCCCCCAGCATGATCGCGGGCTACTGCTGGCCGCAGAGCGTTCGGGTGGGAGCCGAGGTGGAGCTCTTCTGCTCGACCTCCGCCACCTCCTTCGACGTCGAGGTCGTGCGCCAGGGCCTGCGCGACGAGACCGTCTGGTCACGGACCGCGCTCTCCGGCCGTGAGCACGCCGTCCCCGCCGATGCGGGGGCCGCTGGCTGTCGCTGGCCCGCGACGGTGACCGTCGAGGTCGGCGAGGACTGGGCCTCGGGCTTCTACCTGGTGCGTCTGCGCACCGCCGACGGCGAGGAGGCCGAGGCCTTCTTCGTGGTGCGCGCCCGCGAGCCGGGCTCGACGCTGCTCGTGCTCTCCACCTCGACGTGGGCGGCCTACAACGACTGGGGCGGCCCGAGCTACTACACCGGCGGGCAGATCGCCTCCCTCGAGCGCCCGCTCCCGAAGGGCTTCCTGGCGCGCCCCGAGCCCCGGCGGCTGCGCGCGGCGCGAGCCCAGGAGCTCGAGCCCCGGGAGATCGCGCAGTACCTGGGGCGCGGCTACTCGTTCTGGGTCGTCGCCGCCGGCTGGTCGGCCTGGGAGCACCTCTTCGTGCAGTGGGCCGAGCGCGAGGGTGTGGCGATCGACTACGCAGTGAGCAGCGACCTCGAGACCGTGCCCGGCCTGCTCGACCCCTACCGTCTCTACCTGAGCGTCGGCCACGACGAGTACTGGTCGGCGGGCATGCGCGACGCGGTGGAGGGCTTCGTGGATCGCGGCGGGCGCGCCGCCTTCTTCTCCGGCAATACCTCGTTCTGGCAGATCCGCTACGAGCAGGACCACCGCGTCCAGGTCGGCTACAAGACGGACCTCGAAGACGATCCGGTCTTCGGGACCGAGCGCCAGCACGAGCTCTCGACGATGTGGTCCGACCCCCTGGTGGGCCGGCCCGAGAACCGCATGACCGGCGTGAGCTTCACCCGCGGTGGCTACGCCCACCTCGAGAACACACCCCAGGGCACCGGCGGCTACACGGTGCATCGGCCCGGCCACTGGGCCTTCGACGGCCTGGGCCTGGCGCCGGGGGACGTGATCGGTGCCGAGCCCGTCGTCGTGGGATACGAGTGCGACGGCTGCGAGCTGCGGCTCGAGGACGGCCTTCCCGTGCCCACGGGCCAGGACGGCACCCCGAAGAGCTTCGAGATCCTCGCGACCGCGCCCGCGCATCTGTGGGAGACCGAGGAGCGGCCCGAGGCCCTCGCCGACGTGGGGCCCGCCGAGCTCAACTGGGTGGCAGAGCGCCTCGCCGGCGCCGACACCCCCGAGAACCGCGAGCGCTTCGCGCAGGGGCACTGCGTGATGGGCTCGTTCGAGTCGGGCTCGGGCGCGGTCTTCACCACGGGCTGCACAGACTGGGCCTTCGGGCTGGACGACCCGGCGGTCTCGCGCGTCACGCGCAACGTGATCGGATGCTTCCTGGGCTCCGGCTGAGGACCGTCCGGGGCGCGACCCGGGAGCGGGGCTGCGTCAGCTCACGGTGACGCTGGCGGGGAGCCGGCGGGTGAGGATGTCGGCCGTCTCCTCGACCATCTCCTCCACGATCCGGGCGGCTGGCTTGACCTCGTCGATCAGGCCCGCGACCTGTCCCGCGAAGGGCCCCACGTACTCCACGTTGCCCGCCCGGTTGAACATGTCGACGATCGCCGAGGCGAGCACCACCTGCACGGGGAAGCGCAGCGGCTCGAGGCCCGACTCCTCCCAGAGGTCGTGGAAGCGGTTGTAGGTCGCGCGCGACGTCTTTCCGGTGTAGATCGTGGTGCGGCGGGTATCCTCGTCTCCGGCGTTCACGATGGCCTGCTTCTGGATGTCCAGGGCGCCGCCTTCCGCCGAGGCGAGGAAGCGCGTCCCGACCCAGACCCCCACACAGCCCATGGCGAGGGCGGCGGCCACCCCCCGACCATCGCCGATCCCCCCGGCCGCGAGCACGGGCGTCGGCGCTGCCGCGTCGATCGCTTGGGGCCAGAGCGCCATGGAGCCGATGCGTCCGGTGTGCCCTCCCGCCTCGTGCCCCTGAGCGACCACGAGATCGGCGCCGCCCCGAGCGATCCGCCCGGCGTTCTTCGCGTTCCCCGCGATGCCCAGCACCTTCATGCCCGAGGCGTGTGCGGCCTCGACCATGAACCCGGGATTGCCGAGGCCCGCGCAGAAGAGCGGGACGCCCTCCTCGATGCACACCTCGACGGCGGCATGGGGGCGCGAGGTCGTGGTCCCGCCGCTGATCACGGCATCGCTGTCCGGGAGACGCAGCTCCTCCTTGATCTTCAGCAGCCACTCGCGGTGGGCAGCGGGTAGCGCGTTCAGCGCGTCGGACAGGGGGATCTCGCGTGCGCTCTCGGCGGGCGCGTCGCCGGCCGCGACCGTGGCAGCCGGCAGCAGGACGTCCACGCCGAAG
>CALDCK010000276.1 GCA_937937315.1 uncultured bacterium | reverse complement strand
GGCGGCATGCAGCGTGCGGCGCGCCAACTCGGCACCCGGGACATGGCGACGATCGCGCGGAAGTACAAGAGTCGCACCTTCGGCTTCGCCTCCCGGAACTTCTACGCATCCTTCCTGGCGGCGCTGGAGGTTTCGACCCATGCCGAGGCCCACTTCGGCCCGATCGTGCGCAACCGGCCCACCGACTACGCGCTGATCACCCTGCCCCACTACTACCGCGCCTCCGTGCTCTCGAAGGCGCTCGGCGTCGACGTCGCCACCCTGCGCGAGAGCAATGGCGCCCTGCGCCCGGCCGTGTGGGAGGAGAGCAAGTACGTCCCCAAGGACTACGAGCTGCGCGTTCCGGCGACCCGGATCGCCGAGCGCCCCTCGATCCTGCTGGCGCGGATCCCCCAGAGCCAGCGGCTCTCGAAGCAGCACATCGACCGCTACTACAAGGTTCGACGGGGAGACACGCTGTCGCGCATCGCCAAGCGTCACGGCGTCCGGACGAGCGAGCTGGTGGCCCTGAACCATCTGCGCAGCCGCCACCGCATCCGGGTGGGCCAGGTGCTGGTGCTGCCGACCAAGGCCGGGGGATCGGTGAGCGTCGCGCGCGAGCCGCTGCCCTCGGACGGGACCTACCGGGTCCGGCGCGGCGACACGATCTCGATCATCGCGCGCCGTTTTGGCGTCTCCGAGAGCAAGATCGTCTCGGCGAACGGGCTGCGCAACCGCCACCGCATCGCGGTGGGCCAGCGCCTCACGATCCCGGGCGGCGCGCCGGTGGTGATGGCGTCGGTCGAGCAGGCGTCGGTCGCGCAGAAGCCCGCGGCTGCGCCCCAGAAGCCGGAGAAGGTGGCAGCGCCGAAGCCGGCGAAGACCCCGAAGGCCGCGCCCCCCGAGGCGAAGGCGAAGCCCGAGCCGGAAGCGAAGCCCGAGCCCGCGGCGAAGGTCGTACCCGAAACGAAGGTCGAGCCCGAGGCGAAGCCCGAGCCCGAGCCCATCACGATCCCGGAGCCCGTTCGGGCCGAGGCGACGCCGGAGCCCACCCCTGAAACGAAGACGGTCGCGGACGAGGAGTCCCCCCCGGCGAAGCTCGCCGGAAGGACACCGCCCCAGCAGACGCCGGATCCCTCGGACTACGCGGTCCACTCGGACGAGCGCATCACGGTCCAGGCCGCGGAGACGATCGGCCACTACGCCGACTGGCTCGAGATCCGCGCGAGTCAGCTACGCCGCGCCAACCGCATGCGCTACGAGCAGCCGCTCGTGATCGGCCGCCTGATCCGCCTCGACTTCAGTCAGGTGACCCCGGAGGAGTTCGAGCGCCGGCGCCTCGAGTTCCATCGCACGCTCCAGGACGAGTTCTTCAGCGCCTTCGAGGTGACGGGCACCGAGACCCACGTGCTCCGCAAGGGCGAGACCCTCTGGTACCTGGCCGAGCGCAAGTACCGGGTGCCCCTGTGGCTGCTCCGCCAGTACAACCCGGACCTCGACTTCTCCACCCTTCCGCCGGGCTCGTCGATGGTGGTGCCCCAGATCGAGGCGCGCGAAGACGCGTGACCCGGCGCGGCACACGCCGAGCCGGTCACACCTGGAAGAGGGTCTCGTCGGGCAGGCGGATCGCCGTCAATCGTCCACCGTATACAGCGCCCGTGTCGATGCCAATGCCGAAGGGCGGGTCCCAGCGCACCTCGAAATCGTCGCTCGGGGTGTGACCGTAGACGACCGTCACGCCCAGGCGATGGGGCTCGCCGATCGAGACGCGGTCCCAGAGCGCATCCTCCGGGCGCAGCCGCCGCAGGGCATAAGGGAGGTCCCGCTCGTTCAGGAGCGTCCGGCCGACTCCCGCGTGGACGAAGAGGTAGTCGCCCTCCTGGTGGGTCAGCTTCAGGCTGCGGAAGAAGCGCTCGTGGTCCAGGGGCAGGGAGAAGGTGGCGGGGTTCGGATCCTTGGCGTCGAAGTAGCCGTAGCTCAGGAGAGTACGGTCGCCCCCGTTGGCCAGGAAGGCATCGCCCGCGAAGTAGTCGGACCTCCGCCAGCCCAGGAAGTCCAGGAACATGGACTCGTGGTTGCCGCAGAGGAAGGTGCAGGGATGACGCTTCGCCAGGGCCACGAGGCGGTCGACCACGCCGCGAGAGTCCGGGCCACGGTCGACGTAGTCCCCCACGAATACGAAGCGATCGCCCTCCTCCAGGGGAAGCGATGCCAACAGCGCGTCGAGCTTCGCGCTCTCCCCGTGGATGTCGCCGACTGCGTAGAGCAAGGTCCTCTCCCCGCCTTCGTTTCGTCGCGACCCGGCCCCCGCTTGACGGCACGCCGAGGCAGGCGCCCGGGTCGTTGGAGCCGACGATGCGGGCCTAGGCTGCGCTGTCGCGGGTCCGGCGCAGGGCGAGCTGTCCGCAGGCGGCCTGGATGTCCTCGCCGCGGCTGCGGCGGACGGTGACGGTCATGCCCCGGGCCGCCAGCTCCCGCATGAAGCGGTCGACGGACGCCTCGCTCGGCGCCTCGTAGGGGGAATCCGGGTGCGGATTCATGGGAATGAGATTGACCTTCGCCGGGATCCCGTGCAGCAGACCGGGCAGCCGCCGGGCATCGGCCAGCGCGTCGTTCACGCCACCGATCAGGGTGTACTCGACGAACACGGGACGTCTAGCGCTCAGACGCTTCTCCCGGCGCAGGGTGTCGAGCAGAACGGCCAGGGGGAAACGCCGGTTCAGGGGCACGAGCTGGTCCCGCACCAGATCCGTGGTGGCGTGGAGCGAGACGGCGAGGTTGACCGGAACGCTCTCGAGAAGCTTCTCGATCTGGGGCACGACCCCGACCGTGGAGACGGTGACTCGGCGGGGCGCCAGACCGAAGGCCTTTGGGTGGACCAGCAGGCGCACGGCCTCGATCACCGCCTCGGTGTTGAGCAGGGGCTCGCCCATGCCCATGAAGACGACGTTGCTGATCTGCTGCCCGGCGCCGGCGACCTCCCGCATGCGGCAGACCTGATCGACGATCTCGGCGGTCGTCAGATTGCGCGTGAAGCCGAGGAACCCGGTGGCGCAGAAGCTGCACGCCATCGGGCACCCTACCTGGGTGGAGACGCAGAGCGTCGTGCGATCCTCCTCGGGGATGAGCACCGATTCGACGACGCTGCCATCTCTCGCGCGCAGGGCAGCCTTCACGGTTCCGTCCCGGGAGCGGTCGATGGCTGCCACCTCGAGGGCGCGGAGCTCGAACTCGGCCCCGATGCGGCGGCGCTCCTCCAGGGGCAGGTCCGTCATCGAGTCGAAATCCTCGACGCCCCGACGATAGAGCCATGCAACGATCTGATCCGCGCGAAAGGGACGCAGCCCGGCAGTCGCCAGCTGTTCGCGCAGTCTCTCCGGGGAGAAGTCCTTCAGATTCGGCCGAGACGTCACGGCGCCAAACGTAGCACCGGGCCCGGCCGCGCCTCTCGCGAGAGGTGGCGACCGGCTGGGGCGCTCCACGGCGGCGCGAGCCGAACCGCAATCGCGCGGGTGCCCTGAGGGACGCGAACCTCCTCTCTCGAGCTCCTCGCCGGGACCGCTTACGCCTCGCCGCGCAGTCGTCGGACGGCCTCGCGCCCACCGGACGCCCCGGCGCTCTTCACGTACTCGAAGAAGTGGAACGAGCGGCCCAGGGCGCGCCACTCGAGCTCGTAGGCCGTCGGCATGCGCCCGGGCGCCTCGGGGCGGAAGGCGTCGGGGGCGTAGCGGTTCTCGATCCCCGCGGCGTCGCGCAGGACCTCGTCGATCCACTCCGCGTAGTCCGGATGGTCCGTCGCGATGCGAAGTACGCCGCCCGGGACGAGCCGGCGGCACAGCGCGGCAACGAAATCGGGCTGGATCAGACGCCTCCTGAAGTGACGCTTCTTCGGCCAGGGATCCGGGAAGTTGACCCAGAAGCACGAGACGCTGTCGTCCCCGAGGGCATCAGCGACCACCTCCTGGGCCGTCGCCTCGACCAGCCGCACGTTGCGCGTGGGCGTGCGGGCCAGGCGCCGCGCGAGCTTGAGAACTCGCTTTCGCGAGTACTCGACCCCGACGAATGCCGTCTCGGGCTCCGCCTCTGCCAGGTGCAGGAGGAACTCCCCCCGGCCGAAGCCGATCTCCACCAC
>CALDCK010000275.1 GCA_937937315.1 uncultured bacterium | reverse complement strand
CGGCGGCAGTACCGGCGTCCGCGGTAGCATCGATCCATGGCAGAAGCGGTGAGCGAAGGCCCGGGGCTTCTCGAGCCTCCCGAGGACATCGCCCGGCCCTGGTGCGAGCGTTGGGCGGATCGCTCCTCGGCGCCACCTTGGCGCTTCGGAGCGGTCATCGCCCTGGCCGTACTGGGGACCCTCACCCTGGTGGAGATCCTCTCCGGCGACCTCGCGCGTCTGCTCCGCGGTGAGGCCAATGCCTACAAGGCCTCCGAGTACCGGTTCTCGGTGGTCTTCGGACTGCTCGCGGGCTATCTGCCCGCGGCTTACGTGTGGACGGTGCGCGCCGGTCGCCACGCCTTCGCCGGGCTGAGACCCATGCTCCGCGGTGGGCCGGGCGAGCTCGATGCCCTCGCCGCGGGGATCGGCCGATTCGACGGTCGGGTGCTGCGCAGGGCCGGGCTGTTCGGCGTCGCGATCGCCATCGCGCTCCCGATCGCAGTCGATCTGACGCCCGCGGTCTATGGATTGTGGGAGCTCAACAGCGCCGCCGCGGGGCACCGGGTGCTCGTACCGATCCTCGGCTGGATGCTCGGACGCATTACCTGGGCCTGGGCCACGGACGCCCGCCGCCTCGTGGCGATCTCGCGCGAGCGTCTGGAGGTGGATCTCCTCGACCTGACGACCCTGGCCGCGCTCACCCACTACGGATTGCGCAACGCTCTGATCTCGCTGGGGTGGGTATCGATCTTGTCGCTGATGGTGGTCGACTGGGCGTCCCGCCCGGGGCTGGCCTGGGTGCTCGGAGCGCTGATGAGCACGGCTGTGGCCATGGGCGTGGTGAGCCTGGTGCTGCCGCTGCGTGGCGCACATTCAGTGATCCAGGATGCGAAACGCCGCGAGCTCGCCTGGTCGCGTCGCGAGATCCGCCGGCGCCGTGATGCGCTGGAGGCGGGGGAGGGGGCGCCCCGGGGAGGGACCCTCGACGAGCTGGTCTCCTATCACCGACTCGTGGCGGAGGTCCGGGCCTGGCCCTTCGACAGCTCGACGCTTCTGCGCTTCGCGCTCTATCTGGTGATCCCCGTCGGGTCCTGGATGGGGGGCGCGTTGGTGGAACGCTGGGTGGACCGGCTGCTGGATTGATCCGAGGCGGGGCCTTGACTTCCCTCTATGTCTCCATAAACTTGGAAATATGGAGAAACAGGTTGCCATCGCGGCGCTCGCCGCACTCGCCCAGGAGACCCGCCTCGACGTCTTTCGCCTGCTCGTCCGGGCCGGCTCCGAGGGCCTCCCGGTTGGCGAGGTGGCCGAGGCCCTGGATCTGCCCTCCGCCACCCTGTCCTTCCATCTGAAGGAGCTGACGAGTGCCGGTCTGCTCCGCTTCGAACGCGTGGGGCGCTCGCGCATCTATCGGCCGGATTTCGCCGCGATGCAGCGCCTCGTGGGGTTCCTGACCGAGCAATGCTGCGAGGGCGTCTCCCGGGGAGGAGCTGCCATCGCAAACCCAGAAGTAGGAGACGCATCATGACCCAGGAACGACGACCCCAGGCCCCGGACCAGGTGCGGGCGATGGTGAGTGAGGGCTACGCCCGGGTGGTGGAGGCCCGGGGAGCGGAGGACGCCCAGCGCGCCCGGGAGATGGGGGCGCGCCTCGGCTACAGCGAGGACCAGCTCGACGCTGCGCCGGAAGGAGCCAATCTGGGCGTCGGCTGCGGCAATCCGACGGCCATCGACACTCTGCAGCCCGGCGAGACGGTGGTCGATCTGGGCTCCGGGGCGGGCTTCGACGCCTTCCTGGCGGCTCGGCAGGTCGGACCCACGGGTCGGGTGGTCGGCGTAGACATGACCGACGCGATGCTCGAGAAGGCGCGGGAGAACGCGCAGAACGCGGGCATCGAGAACGTCGAGTTCCGGAAGGGACAGATCGAGGCGCTGCCCCTCGAGGACGAGAGCGTCGACGCGATCATCTCGAACTGCGTGATCAATCTCTCACCGGAGAAGGACCGGGTGTATGGGGAGGCGTGGCGGGTGCTCCGGCCCGGCGGCCGCATCATGGTCTCGGACATCGTGCTCGACCGCCCGCTGCCCGCGGCGGTTCTCGACAGCATCGATGCCTACCTGGGCTGCGTCGGGGGCGCGAGTCTCCGCGGTGAGTACCTGGAGACCATCGCCAAGGCCGGCTTCTCCGAGGTGCGTGTGGATCGCGAGGCCCGCTTCGCCCAGGCCCTCGACCTCGACGATCCCCGGATCCGAGAGCTGATGGAGCGACTCGAGATCTCCGAGGACGAGGCGAAGCACTACGCCGACGCGATCGTGAGCCTGCACGTCTTCGCCCGGAAGTAGGGAGGGCCGGACTCAGTCCGATCGAGACCGCCGCGCGCAGAGCACGCCGAGGCTGATGAGGACGTGCCCGACCAGCTCCATGGATTCCTCCAGCGGGACGTGGAAGATCTCCTCGCCGGGGATGCCTCCCCAGAGATCGCGGGGCTTCCACCAGCGTGCGTCCAGGGAGACGGCAATGGCGTAGGCGAAGATGCCCGCCGCCAGGCTGTTCACCACGAAGCGGCTCGCCAGGTACTCGCTGAGCTGCTCGGCGTAGTACAACGCCAGGGCGAACAGGGCGAGGAGCCCCAGATAGACACCCTCGCTCGTTCCGGCGAAGTGGATCTCCCGGCTGAGCAGCACGCTGAGGAGCGCCGTGCCCCACAGGAAGAAGGGGTGCAGGCCGAAGGCGAGCCGCAGCGTAGCCAGCGCCGTCGTGACGAAGAGGAGCTCGACCGCCAGGCGCTCGAGGGGCTCCTTCTCGGGAATCCAGATGCCCGCCACCATGGCACCGCCGCCCGCCAGGGCGAAGACGAAGGGCACCAGGAGCCAGCCGGGGCGGAAGCAGCGCCAGAGCGTGCGCAGGCCCCAGGTCCATCGGTGGATTCCGGAGAGCCAGCGCTGGGTCTCGTTCCGATCGGGGCTCGCCACGGTTGGCGGATGCTAGCAGGATGATGGAGACCCCTCCGGCCACTTCCAGCTGCCGCTAGCGGCGTCGGGCGAGATCGCGCATCGTTCGCGACGTCCTCCGAGGTCGCGACATGAGCGTACGAGAGAGTGGACCGTTCTCACCGGGTCGGCTCGGATCTCGCACCCTGAAGAACCGCATCATCAAGGCGGCCACCTTCGAGGGCATGACCCGAGATGGTGTGCCCGGCGAGCGCCTGCGCGGCTTCCATCGACGTCTGGCGGAAGGCGGCGTCGCCATGACGACCCTCGCCTACTGCGCGACCGAGGCCGACGGACGTCTGGCCGACGACATGATGTACCTCCACGACGGGGTCGAGGCCCCGCTTCGAACCCTCGTCGCCGAGGTCCAGGCAGCGGGCGCCCTGGTCTCGGCCCAGATGGTCCACTGCGGGAACTTCTCCCGGAACCGACGTCTTCAGCGGGTGAAGCGCCCCCTCGGTCCGTCGAGGCAGCTCAACCTGTTGGGGGCGGCCAGCGGGATGCCCTTCGCCGGCGCCATGACCCGGAGCGACATCGATCACGTCGTCGGCACGTTTGCGGACGCGGCGCGTCTGCTCCAGCGGGTCGGCTTCGACGCCGTGGAGCTCCATTTCGGCCACGGCTACGCCCTCAGCCAGTTCATCAGCCCCCGCACGAACCGGCGGACCGACGAGTACGGCGGCAGCTTCGAGAATCGGATGCGTCTTCCGCTCCGGGTGCTCGAAGCCGTTCGCGGCGTCGTGGGAGAGGGCTTCCCCATCCTCGGAAAGATCAGCATGACGGATGGCGTGAAGGGAGGCGTCACCTGGGAGGAGGGGCTTCGGGTTGCGAGCGCCCTCGACGCGGCGGGTATCGACGGTCTCGTCACCAGTGCGGGCACCAGCAGCTTCAATCCCATGCTGATGTTCCACGGCGAGAGCATCGTCCACGGCATGATCGAGCAGCAGAAGAACCCCATCGCGAAGCTCGGGCTGAGGCTGATCGCGCCGAAGATGTTTCGCGACTACCCCTACGAGGAGCTCTACTTCCTCGAGGCGGCGAAGCGGGTCCGGGAGCGCGTCGGGTGTGCGGTCGTCTACATCGGCGGATGCAGCACCCGCGAGAGCCTCGAGCGCGCCATCGGCGAGGGCTTCGACTTCGTCCAGCTCGGGCGCCCCCTCGTCAAGGACCCCGACTTCCCGCGCAATGCCGAGAACGAGCCGGGTTACGACAGCGGCTGTACCCACTGCAACCGTTGCGTGGCGCTGATCGACGATCCGGAGGGGATTCGCTGCCCCCTCGACGATCCGGCAGATGGAGTGCCCGTTCCGGCGTCGGCCCCTTCGTG
>CALDCK010000274.1 GCA_937937315.1 uncultured bacterium | reverse complement strand
GGCGGCAAGAGCAACACCGGCGAAGGGGGGGAGGAGCCCGCGCGTTTCACCCCCGATCCACCGTGGTTGTAGGCGGTGATGGCGAGCGGCCAGCTTCCGGTGAGCTCGAGGTTCTTCTTGAGCAGGCGCGCCGCCGCGTCGGTGGCCTTGTAGGGGTCGAGGCGCTCGTCTACCACGGAGTCGATGCGCAGGAACATACGGCCGGTGGACCGTGTGAACTGCCACAGCCCCGCGGCGCCGACGCGCGAGTAGGCCTTCGGATTGAAGGAGGACTCCACGTGGGGCAGGGCGGCGAGCTCTACGGGTACGCCGTGATGGCGGAGCGTCTGCTCGATGTAATCGTGCCAGGCGCCGGAGCGCGCGAGGCCGGCGCGGAACTTGTCCGCCTGTCCGAGCTGGAAGCGCAGGTTCTTCGTGGCGCGCTTGAGCGATGCGTTGGTCACGTCGCGCGGCCAGTGCGAGAGCACCTCTGCCTCGCTTGCCGAAAGCCCACTGCGACGCCCGCCCGCGAGACTCGTGAGGATGCCGCGGATGCGACGCTTCGTTTTCTCGATCTCCCGCTCGCGCGTCTGGCGCGAGGTGCCCTTCGGGAAGCGCACGATCTCGTAGACCACGTCGAGGTGCTCCGAGTCGTGGATGAAGCCGCCATCCGTACCGACCTCCGAGTAGACGCGCTTCCAGAACTGGACCGCCGGCTCGAGTCCGGCGGGTCGTTCGAGGAGCGGCTCGGCGGACGCGGTCGCGACGAGCGCGATGAGCGCGATGAGCGCGAGGGGCAGAGTGGTGAGTCGATGGAGTGTATTCATGGGCGGACTGTGGATCGGCATCCCCGACCCGAAACCTGTGCGCTTCCCCACGGGGGACACGGGCCCCCTTCCGGTACTTCCGGACCTCGTCCCAGAGGTCGAGCCCGGAATGGACTGGACGCTTGAGGGTGGCCTCCCGGCCCTGCTAACGCCGCCGGTTCTTCTTCCGCGACTTCCGGGCCTGCTTCCGCTTGCCCTTCTGCTGGGAGCGCCGCTTCTCCGCCTCGCGGCGATTCGGGCCGGAGGCCCCCCCACCGAGCAGTGCAGACGGGTCGAGCCCGCCGGCGCCGGCGCCCGCCAGGTCTCCGAGGCCGGGGATCTTCGAGAGGAGTCCCCCCTTCGATCCCAGGGACGCCATCATCTCCCTCATCTGGCCCAGGCGGTTGATCAGGTCGCGGACGTCCCGGCTGCGGCGGCCGCTGCCCCGAGCGATCCGCGCGGCTCGGCTCTTGTCGATGATTTCCGGGGCCTGGCGCTCTCCCGGCGTCATCGAGCGGATCATGGCCTCGACCTTGACGAGCTCGCCCTCGTCGACCTGCTCCGACATCGCGCCGAACATCGGGAGCTTCGCGACCACGTCGCGCAGGGGTCCCAGGCGCTGGATCATCTTCAGCTGCTTCAGCAGATCGTCGAGGCCGAACTTGCCCTTCAGCAGGCGTTCGGCGTCTTCCTCCGCCTGGGCGGCCTCCTTCTCGTCGACCACGTCCTCGAAGTCGCGGACCAGGCCGACGATGTCGCCCATCCCGAGGATCCGCGATGCGAGGCCCTCGGGACGGAACTCCTCCAGACGGTCCAGGGTTTCGCCGGTGCCCAGGAACTTGATCGGGACGCCGGTGACGGCCTTCACGGCCAGGGCGGCGCCACCGCGGGCGTCGCCGTCGAGCTTGGTCAGGACGAGCCCGTCGAGGGCCAGGCGCTTGGCGAAGGCGCCGGCCACGTTCACGGCGTCCCGGCCCATCAGGGCATCGCATACGAGCAGGGTGTTGGCGGGCTCCACGACCCGGGCGATTTCTTCGAGCTCGGCCATCAGCTCGTCGTCCACGGCCAGACGCCCGGCGGTGTCGTAGACGATGGCGTCGAAGCCTTCGTCCCGCGCCCGCTGCAGCGCCGCCGCGCAGATGTCCCGTGGCGAAGCGCCGGCGTCGCCTGCGTGGACCGGGACCTCGAGCTGCGCGCCGAGCTGCTGGAGCTGGAGCACCGCGGCGGGGCGATAGATGTCGGCGGCGACCAGCAGAGGGCGCCGGCCGTCGGCCTGGAGCCGCCGGGCGAGCTTGGCGGCGACGGTGGTCTTGCCCACGCCCTGGAGTCCCACCAGCATGACGCTGGTGCGGTCCTCGGCCCGGGCGAGGGAGGGGTCGACGGGCCCCATCAGGGCCACGAGCTCCTCCTCGCAGGCCTTCACGAAGTGCTGGCCCGGAGTCACCCGGACGGTTCGTCCCGAGGCGTCCCGGATGCGGGTCTCGACCGTCCCGCCGAGAGCGCGGTCCTGGACCCGGGCCAGGAAGTCGCGGACCACTCCGAGATCGACGTCCGCCTCGAGCAGAGACATCCGGACGTCGCGCAGGGACTCGGCGACGTTCTCGTCGGTGAGCTCCCGCACACCGGAGAGGCGCTCGCGCGCGGCGGAGAATCCCTGGGTCAGCGTCTCGAGCACGGGGGGGGAGAATAGCGCGGCGGAGCTATGCTGGGCGCCGCTTCGAGGCCGAGAGTGAGGTGCAAGGGATGGCGACCGAGGTCGAGGCGCAGATCGCCGGAAATGTGTGGAAGATCGAGACCGAGGTCGGGGCCCGGGTCGAGGAGGAGGACGTGCTGCTGATCCTCGAATCCATGAAGATGGAGATCCCTGTCGAAGCGCCCTGCGCCGGCCGCGTCGCGGAGATCCGCGTCGGAGAAGGGGACAGCATCGAGGAGGGGGCGATCCTCGCCGTGATCGAGTGAGGAGAGCCACCCGGTGGCGCCATGCGATCGATCCAGACGCGCCAGCTCGCGCCCGGCGAGCGCGAGGACGTGCTCGCGTATCTCGCGGTCGACGCTCGTGCCAATCTCATGCTGATGGACCTCGTCGCGCGCGTCGGCGAGCCGCCAGCGCCTGGCGAGATGCGGGCCCAGGTCGTCGTGGCGGTTCGGGGCGACGAGCTGCTGGGGGTTGGGGCGCTTCGACCCAGCGTCGTCTTCGACGCCCAGATCGGGCCTGAGGCCACCGAGGCGTTGCTCCCCCACCTCGAGCCCCTGGGCGTGGGTCTGGTGAAGAGCGGCGAGGAGGTCGTCGACCGGATCTGGTCGCACCTGCGACGACGGAGCCGGCGGCGAGCCGTCATCGACCGTCTGGAGACGGGCTACGCCCTCACCGAAGACGGAGCGCGCCTCGCGCCGGAGCGCAGCGATTCCCGGGTGCGGGTGGCGGAGGCCGGAGACCTGGATCCCCTGGTGTACGCGGCCCGGGAGAGCCTGCGCGAGGAGAGCCGTCCCGATCCCTTCTCCGGCGACGCCCGGGGCTTCCGGCGCTGGGTCCGGGGCCGGGTGCTGCGGGCGCGCGTCGTGGAGCAGGCCCGGAGGATCGTCTTCGTGGGCTACGCCGACGTCCGCCGCACGGAGGGCTGGCTCCTGCAGGGCATCTACACCTGGCCGGAGGTCCGCCAGCGCGGATTCGCCGCGGTGGGCACCTCCGATCTGTGTCGGGAGGCCTTCGCGGCCCGGGCGAACCACGTCCAGCTGGCCGTCGTCGACGGCAACGAGCCCGCTCTCGGCCTCTACGAAGGGCTCGGATTCCTGCCCTTCACCCGCCTGCGCACGATCCTGTTCTCCTAGGGTCCGGGAGGCGGCTACCGCTTCGGCTTGATCGCCCGGTCCCCGCTCCGGTAGTGTGCGAGCCCCGCATCCACGGAGGAGGAAGCCATGGGACTGCTCGACGGAAAGGTGGCGATCGTGACCGGCGCCGGTGGCGGCATCGGACGCGAGCACGCCCTCGCTCTGGCGGCCGAGGGTGCTGCCGTGGTGGTGAACGACCTGGGCGGCGCCCGCGATGGAAGCGGCGCCGGAACCGCGATGGCGGACCAGGTCGCCGAGGAGATCCGCAAGGCCGGCGGAGAGGCGGCGATCTCCTACGACGACGTCTCCACCGTCGAGGGCGGCCAGAACATCCTGAAGTCGGCGCTCGACGCCTTCGACCGGGTGGACGTGCTCGTCAACAACGCGGGGATCCTGCGCGACAAGTCCTTCGCGAATACGAGCGAGGACATGTGGGACATCGTGGTGAAGGTCCACCTCAAGGGGACCTATTGCGTCACCCACGCGGTCTACAACCACATGAAGCAGGCCGCCCAGGGCGGCGTGATCATCAACACGTCGTCGACCTCCGGGCTGAACGGGAACTTCGGTCAGTGCAACTACGGGGCGGCGAAGGCCGGGATCGCGGGCTTCTCCCGCTGTCTCGCCATCGAAGGCAAGAAGTACGGAATCCGGGTCTTCATCCTGGCGCCCGTGGCCCTGACCCGGCTCACCGACGATCTGCCCGGGTTCCAGGACGACAGCCTGAAGGCGCAGATGAATCCCTCCCTCGTCTCTCCCCTGGTGGTCTATCTCGCCAGCGATCTGGCGAAGGACCAGAGCGGCAAGACGTTCTTCGTCGGCGGTGGACGCATTGCCGAGATGAAGGTCGTGACCCATACGGGGATCACGAAGACCGAGGACGACGGTCTGTGGACGGCGAAGGAGATCGCCGAGAAGATGCGCCCGGGAGACATTCTCCTGCCCGAGTGATCCGGGCTCCCTGGAGCGCCTTCCGGAGGGGTGGGTGCCCCGCAGGACGCTCTCGCGTTGCCCCCACTCCACGCCGGTGGTACCCCTAGAGACAATGGCGGAGCCGCCCGTGCATCCGCGCGACGAGTCGGTCGGTCCCCCGGAGAAGCCGGAGGGTCCGCGCACGGATCCGGCGACGGCGCGCCCAGCCCGGGCCGACGACGCGCCGGCACCCAGCGAGGAAGTGGGTCGCGACCCGTTCTCCTCGATGGCGGCGCGCTTCAATCTGCTCTTCCGCTACTTCGCCTACCGCTTCTTTCGCCACTTCGATCTCGACGACGCGACGGTGACGCAGCTTCGCTCCCTCGAGGAGCGGGGGAGTGTCGTGTACGTCATGCGGTACGCGAGTCGCCTCGACTATTTCCTCTTCAATACGCTCTTCCGCCGCGAGGGCCTGCGTCTCTCGGCCTTTGCGAACGGCATCCGGTTCTTCTACTACCGGCCCCTGCTCGACGCCCTGCGCATCGTCTGGAAGCGACCGCGTGGCGTCCCCCAGGACATCGAGCTCGTCCGCAATCGGGAGTACGCGCGGAATCTCACCCGGCAGGGGGCGTCGCTCTTCCTCTTCCTGCGGACGGCGAGTCTGCGCTCGCAGCTTCGGAGCCGTCGCCGGGCGATCGCCGAGGGCAAGACCGAGCGCGACCTCCTGGCCGAGGTGGTGCGCGCCGCGGCCGATTCGGATCGGCCGGTGCACATCGTGCCCCTCGCGCTCTTCTGGCGGAAGGGTCCGCGCGCGCGGCGACGCTTCCTGAACCTCTCCTATGGCGCCCTCACGCGGCCCTCGGATCTGGCGAAGGTGACCTCGTTCCTCACCACCTACCGCGGACTTCACGTCAAGGTCGCCGATCCGATCGACCTGCCGGCCTTCATGGCGACCCGCCACGGCGAGAGCCCTGAGGCGACGGCGAGAGTGCTGCGGCGGATGATTCTCACCTACCTCTATCGGGAGGAGAAGGTCGTCGAGGGCCCGGTCCTGCAGCCCGTGCACCGGGTGCAGGAGCTCGTGGTCCGCGACGCCGCCGTGCGCGAGGCGATGGAGGAGCGGGTCCGCAGCGCTGGGGTGAGCCTCGAGCGCGCCCGGCTCGACGCGGAGAAGATGTTCCGCGAGATCGCGGCGAACATGAACTCCACTTTCCTGGCCATCCTGAACTGGGCCGTGGGCGGCGTCACGCGGCGGCTGTTCGCATCGGTGGAGGTGGCAGGGCTCGAGAAGGTCACCGAGTACGCGAGGCGCGAGCCGATCGTGCTCGTGCCGAGCCACCGTTCCTACTTCGACTTCGTCATCCTCTCGCTCCTCTTCTACAACCGTCACATCATTCCTCCACACATCGCCGCGCGGGACAACATGGCCTTCGGGCCCTTCGGCTTCCTGTGGCGCCGCGCCGGCGCGTTCTTCATGCGCCGCTCCTTCTCGGATCCGCTCTACAAGGCGGTCTTCCGGACCTACGTGGCCCATCTGATCAAGGAGGGATTCACCCAGGAGTTCTTCATCGAGGGGGGGCGCTCCCGAACCGGCAAGACCCTCGCCCCTCGCCTCGGGATGCTCTCCTGGGACGTCGACGCGTTCGTCGCCAGCGGTCGCCGCGACCTCTTCTTCGTTCCCATCGCCATCACCTACGAGCGTCTGGTGGAGGAGGGCGCGATGGTGCACGAGCTCGAGGGAGCGGAGAAGAGTGAGGAGAGCATGCTCGGCCTCGTGCGGGCGCGGAAGTTCCTGCGGCGTCGCTTCGGCAGCGTGTTCGTGAACTTCGGCGAGCCGATCTCACTGGCGGATGCCCTGGGAGCGCGTCGGGAGCACTTCGAAGGGCCGGAGACCCCCGAGGTCGAGGGTGCGCGGCGCGCCTTCGTCGAAGAGATGGGTACGCGCATCGTCCAGCGGATCAACTGGGCGGTCGCGGCGAGCGCGACGTCGGTGGCGTCCTGCGCGCTCCTCGGCGAGCGCCGACGCGGCGTGTTTCGGGAGGAGCTGGTGGAGCGGATGCAGGAGATCGTAGACCTGCTCCAGCTCCAGGACGTGCGACTCACGCCGGAGCTCTCGCGGGATCAGGGCGGCTTTCGCGACTCGATCGCGTCGCTCCTGCGCATGGACCTGATCCGCTCCATGCGCGAGCCGCGCGGAGAGGTCCTCTACTACGAGGCGTCGAGGCGACGGGCGCTGGACCTCTACCGGAACTCGATCCTCCACTTCCTCGCGGTTCCCAGCTTCCTGGCCAGGCGTCTCCTGATCGGCGCCACGGAGTCGGAGCTCCACGCGGAGCTCTCGGACTGGATGGATCTCTTCGAGCGGGAGCTCCACGTCAATCGGGGGCAGATGCTGGCCGCGCTCCTCCCGGGCTATCTCGATCACTTTCAGCGTCGGGGCTGGATCGATCGGCGCGACGGTCGCTGGCGGGCGACGGACGACGGCGCCTCGAACCTTCGCTCCTTCGCCGAGCTCACCCGACCGCTGGTCGAGTCCTACTTCACCGCCTGCGCGACGGTTGCGAGCCTGGCGGAGCCGAGCACCGCCAAGGAGCTGGAGAAGGCCTCGGGCGAGCAGTTCGAGCGCTCGACGGTGCTCGGCGAGGTGCGGCTCACCGAATCGGCCAGCCCCGTGACCTTCGGGAACGCGATCGAGACCCTCGTCCGACGCGGGATCCTCGAGAAGTTGGCGCCGGGTGAGGGAGCGAAAGAGCGTGATGGGTCGCGCTATCGGCCCGGACCCTCCTTCGACGAGCTGCCGTCGCTTCGCGACCGTCTGGCGGCCGCGCTCGCCGCCCGGTAGCCTCCGCGCTCCCCGGAGCTCCGGGCGTCGCGCCACCACGGTTTGCGCGACGCCGGGGCCAGGATGGAGGATGGCGCGGGATGACGGCGAAGCGAACGCAGAAGCGCCTGCGTCTGGGGCTCCCGAAGGGCAGCCTCCAGGCCACGACCGAGAGCCTCTTCAAGCTCGCCGGCTACGACCTCCGCATCGCGGAGCGCTCCTACTACCCGGAGATCGACGACCCGGAGATCGAGTGCATCCTGATCCGGGCGCAGGAGATGGCGCGCTACGTCCAGCAGGGCGTGCTGGATGCGGGCATCACCGGAATCGATTGGACCCTCGAGAATCGGGCGCGGGTGAAGGAGCTGGCGGATCTCCGCGCTCCCTGGCCGAACTACAACCCGGTGCGCTGGGTGGTGGCGGTGAAGGAGGGCTCGAAGATCCGCAAGCCCGAGGACCTCGAAGGGGCCCACATCGCCACCGAGGTGGTCAACCTGACGAAGCGCTACCTGCGCAAGCACGGGGTGAAGGCCCAGATCGAGTTCTCCTGGGGGGCGACGGAGGTGAAGCCGCCGATCCTGGCCGATGCGATCGTCGACGTGACGGAGACCGGCTCGAGTCTGCGTGCGAACAATCTGCGGGTGCTCGACGTGGTCCTCGAGAGCACGCCGCGCTTCATTGCGAATCG
>CALDCK010000273.1 GCA_937937315.1 uncultured bacterium | reverse complement strand
GGCATGTGCTGCCGGCAGAAGACCAGCGTGTCGCGGAACAGGCGCATCGATTCGCGAGGTGGGAAGATGTAGGTGCCGCGGGCGATGAACTCCTTCAGGATGTCGTTCTGGGGCGTCCCCCGCAGCTTCGCCAGGGGGATTCCGCGCTCGTCGGCCAGTGCGACGAGCATCGCCAGGATGACGGCGCAGGGCGCGTTGATCGTGAAGTTGGACGCGACCTTGTCGATGTCGCGCTCGCCGGTGAAGGCCTCGTAGATGACGCGGAAGTCGCGGTACGAGTCGATCGCCACGCCGACCCGCCCGACCTCGCCCAGGGCGTTGGGGCTGTCCGAGTCGTAGCCGCACTGGGTGACCAGGTCGAATGCGACGTTGGGGCCGCCGCGACTGCCGCGAGTCTGCATGGCCAGCAGGTAGTCGCGATAGTCCTCGGCGGTGCCGTAGCCGCTGTAGCGTCCGGCGCTGGAGGTGCCGTAGTCGGGCCTGACGCCCAGCCTGGCACCCGCCTCGGCGAGGGCGCGCCACGCCTCGAAGGCGTGGTTGCCGGCCGTGAACGGGTACTGGCCCGGGAACCCGACCTTCTCCAGGAAATCGAAGTCCCCGTTGGAGGCCGGAGTGTAGAAGCGGGTGGGACACTCCGGGATCTTGAAGCGCTCCACACGCGGCTCGACGACGTCCTTCCGCCACGCCTCCTCGGCCCGCTCGATCTCGCCTCTGGATCGTTTCATGTCGATCTCCTTCGGGGGTGGCCCACGGCCGCCTAGGCTGCCGCCATGCGCGACGTGATGAACTGGGCGACCTCGCTGATGGGCGTGCCGGCGGTGAACACGCCGGCGACGCCGAGCTCGCGAAGCCTGTCCTTGTCTTCCTCGGGGATCAGACCGCCGACGAGGACCGGGATGTCCTCCGCACCCTGATCGCGCAGCAGCTCGAGTACCTTGCCCGTCAGCGCGAGGTGGGCCCCGGAGAGGATCGAGAGGCCCACCGCGTCGACGTCCTCCTGGATCGCCTCGCGGGCGATCTGCTCCGGCGATTGACGCAGGCCCGTGTAGATCACCTCGAAGCCCGCGTCGCGCAGCCCGTAGGCGATCACGCGTGCGCCGCGGTCGTGCCCGTCGAGTCCGGGCTTGGCTACGAGGACGCGTACCTTGCGATCACTCGACATCGGCTTCTCCTTGTTGTCGACGTCCCGGAGGACCTCCTAGGTCTTTCCGCTCCCGCACGAGAGGCGCAGCACGTCGGCCAGCGATGCGTCGCGGTCGATGCATCCCACGGCGTCGGCGAGGGCCTCGCTGCGCTCCGAGCCGAGCCGCGCCGACGTCAGGAGCTGGAACTTGCCGCGCAGTCGCTTCCCCTGGTCGGCCAGGTCGACGGCGGGGATCCCGGTGTCGACCAGCTCCTCGCCAGCTCCCGCCGGGCCCTCCACCCGCACCCGGGCCTGGGTGGCCGTGAGCTCCGGCTCGGGAGTGACGCGGACCCGGTCGCGCAGCGCGACGAGGCGCGGATCCGCCAGCGTGGCCTCGCTGTAGCGCGCGGGGTCCTGCGTATCCAGGCAGAGCAATCCCATTGCCGTCGTGGCCCGCAGGCTGAACTTGAGCTCGAGCCCGGTGGACGGCGTCTCGATGTTGCACACGCCGAGCAGGGTGGGATTCACCTGGACCTCGATCCCGGTGATCTTCTCCGGGTCCACCCCGTGATCCGCGCGGAGCATCCGCGCCGCCTCGATGGCGGCGTGGGTGAGATAGCAGGCGGCGTGATACTTGAAGAGCGTGTCCCGGATCAGGAGGTGCCCGGGCTGTGCCTCGAGCGCGTCGACCGAAGGCTCCCCACAGGCGTGGGTCGACGCGAAGCCCTGAGCGACCTCGAGGATGGCGGGCTGGGCGGTGAAGCCGCCGCGCGCCAGGGTGGCGGCGAGCAGCCCGGCGGAGGCGGCGCGACCCGCGTGCAGGGGCTTGGCCATGGTACCGAAGCTCGACTTGACCCCTGCCGCCTGGGTTCCGGCCAGCCCCATGGCGTGGAGCCACTCCCGCTCGTCGAGGCCGAGCAGGTGGGCACACGCTGCCGCGGCGCCGAAGGTTCCCAGCGTGCCCGTCGAGTGGAAGCCGGCTGCGTAGTGGTCGGCAAGGACGAGCAATCCGAGGCGACACTCGAGCTCGACGCCAGCCACGAGCGCGGCCAGCAGCTCCCGGCCATTCGCCCCGGTGCTCTCGGCGAGTGCCAGCAGCGCCGGCAGCACGGGCACCGAGGGATGACCCATCGCGGTGTGGGTGTCGTCGAAGTCGAGTGCGTGGCCCGCCGCGCCGTTGACCAGGGCGGCGGTCTGCAGCGTCGCACGCTCGGTCCGGCCGATCAGCCCCGCCTGGGTTCCCGCTTCGCCATTGGCCACCTCGCGCACCAGGATCTCCGTCAGCGGATCGTCGGCGCCCGCGATGGCGCAGCCCAGGAAGTCGAGCAGGCAGTGGCGTGCGACCTCTCGGGCCTCGTCGGGGATCTCCTCGTAGCGGATGCTTCGAGCTCTTCGGACCAGGGCGCGAGTGAGCCCTCTTGCGTCGCTCTCCGTCATCGCCTTCCTCCCGCGTCAGCTCACGCTCGTCGAGGCGCGGTCGTACATGGGGCCGCCAGGTGACGTCGCAGTGAATCCTTCAGGCTCGCGCCCACGGCGTCGAGGTCGAAGCAGCCCGGTTCGGCCATCCACTGGAGCGCGACGCCGCGCAGCATGCCGACGAAGAGCCCGGCCTCCGCATCGGGGTCGAGGTCGGAGCGGATGTCACCCCGGTCCATGCCTTCCTGGATCACGTCACGGGCGGTGGCGCGGAAGCCGCGGTTCAGCTCCGCGAACACATCGTTGATCTCCCCTACGGGACCCAGGGCCTCGCCCATCAGGACGTAGAGCGCCCGCATGCGGTCCTCGCGAACGACGAGCTCGTTCAGATAGGTGTCCGCGGTGGCGAGCAGCGCCTCGAGGCCCGCCCGGCCTTCGGTCGCGGGCCGGATCTGGTCGCCGTAGAAGCGGGCGGCGATGCGGTCCACCAGCTCGCGGAGCAGTCCCTCCTTGGATCCGAAGTGGTGGCTCACGAGGCCGCCGGTGTAGCCGGCCTCCTTGCCGACCTGCGCCAGGGTCGTCTTGGTGTAGCCCTGGCGCGCGATCAGCTTCCGGGCCGCGCGCAGCATTCGCCGGCTCGCGGTGGCGGTGCGCTCTGCCTGGGTGCGGCGCTGCGGTGTGACGAGCTCCTCGCTCATGCAGTGCTCCCGGCGGCGCGGATCCTCTCCGGCAGCGGCAGCAGACAGGCGAGGAGGTGCTCGGGGTCCCCGCACATCGGGAAGTGGCCGAGACCCGCCACGATCACGCGATCCCTCTGCTCCGCCCTGGCGATCAATCGACTGACCTCCACGCAGCTGGATTCTACTAGAAACTGATTGATCGAACAAGAAGTTTATGTATGATGGTCGTCGCAGGGACCGGAGGACGCCCATGGCGCAGCCCGATTTCAGCGAGTTCCCCACGATCCCGAAGGGCAACCAGTTCGAGGACTTCC
>CALDCK010000272.1 GCA_937937315.1 uncultured bacterium | reverse complement strand
AGCGGCTCGAGCAAGCGCGCGGCGCCCGGAATGCCCGAGCCGTCCACCGCACGGGCGTGCTCGAGCGTGGCGCGCAGCAGCGCGCGGTCGCCCGCCGACAGGCGCGGGAGATCGTCGGAGAAGAACGCCATCCCCCCGGTGGCCGCGATCGTAGTCGCCAGCAGATGGCGCTCGTCGCGGGTCAGCTCCGTGTCGTGCGAGCGCGCGAGCAGACGGTCCGGGTCGTTGAGCCAGAGCCGACGGTGCATCCACGCCCGGGCCAGGGTGCTGCGCACGGCCCCGCGCGTAGAGGGCAACGACTCCTCGGGCCCCGGAACTCTCCCGGCCGGGTCGTGCCGCCAGGTGGGGGCTGCGTCCGGGCCGATCCGCATCCCGTCCACCACCCCCACAGCGGCCCCCAGCGGACAGCCGCAGCCGAGCAGGAACGACTCGTCGGTAGCCCCCGCGCGTATGGCGTCGAGGCCCCGGCGCAGGCGCTCGGCGCGACCGACGCGCGGATCGCTGGAGCCGGCCTCGAGCGCCGAAACATGGAGGAAGTCGAGCTTCTGGTAGACGAAGCCCATGTCGGCGAGCTCGCGGTGGACGCGTTCGAGGTGCGACACCACGTCGCGTCGGCTCGCGTCCAGCACGTACACGGATCCGTCCGCGGACCACTCCGGATGCACGAGACCGCGGAGCGGCCCGTCCCCGCCCTGGAGCAGCCAGTCGCGGTGCTTGCCGAACAGCTCGCTCTCCGGAGCTACACAGAACGGTGCGGTCCACAGGCCGGGAATGAAGCCCGCGTCGCGGATCTCGGCCGCCAGCGGGGGCAGACCGCGCGGGAACTTCTCGTTCGTGGCGAGCCAGTCGCCCACCGCGCGCTGATAGCCGTCGTCGAGCTGGACGACATCCACGGGGATCTCGTCCCGCGCCGCGACCAGCGCGTCCAGGTTGCGCCGCACGTCCTCCTCGGTGACGGCATGGAGAGCGTGATTCCAGCTGCTCCAACCCGCCAGGAACGGGCGCCAGCCACGGGCGCCGGCCTCGCGACCGTGGGCCAGGGCGTAGTCCTCCAGCAGCTCGCTCGCATCGGCTCCGAGCGCCACGCGCACCGGCTCGAGCGCTCTTGCGGACCCGGGCTCCAGCAGCGCATCGACGCGCTGCTCGACCTCGATGCGCAGCGCCCGTCCGTCGCGCTTCAGGTAGACGATCGCGAAGCTCCGGCCCGACTCGTAGGCGCCCGCGAGACACACGGGGCCGCCGCGCGCAGGACCCGCCACGCTGACGAGATCCGACTCGTGCCAGCCGTGGCGATCGGGCGGGCGCTCGTCCAGGCTGTGGTGGAGGCCGCGCAGCCACGGACCGGAGGGGAGCTCGGGCTCGCCCAGGGGGTCGAGGTCACGCGCGCTGGTGCTCGACCGCGACTGCCAGCCGTGGCGCAGGAAGCGCAGGGACGACAGCCCGTGCCCCGTCCAGCGCAGGCCGAGCACGACGGCGTCGAGGCGGGCCTCGGCATCGCCGACGTTGCGCACGCTCAAACGAATCTGGGCGGCAGCCGCCCGGACCTCCACCTCTGCGCGAAGCTCGAAGCTGCCCAGGCGCACGGCATCCGACGTGAACTCGACGTGCTGCACCGCGGACCGGCCCGGTGCGGTAGCGTCGGCGTACCGGACGCCGAGCCGCGTGGGCTCGATGCAACCGCCGGGGTCGCGCGTCAGAGCGGCGGAGCCGGGCATGAGCGCGGGAGTATACGGGGGATGAACTCGAGCGGCCTTGGCCTCGCGGCGCGCCTCGAGAGCGGCCCTCCCCTGCTGCTGGACGGGGCGACGGGCACCGAGCTCGAACGCCGCGGTGTACCGACCGGACTGCCGCTGTGGTCGGCGCCGGCGCTGATCGAGCAGCCCCGGGTCGTGGAGGCCATCCACGCGGACTACGTCGCGGCCGGTGCCGAGATCCTCACCGCGAACACGTTTCGCACCCAGCGCCGCACACTGGAACGGGGCGGGCTCGCGGCCAGAGCCGCGGAGCTCACCGAACGCGCCGTCGCCCTGGCGCGGCGCGCGGCGGACGGGGCGAGGTCGGGCGCGCCCGTGTTCGTGCTCGGATCCGCCCCCACCCTGGAGGACTGCTACCGGCCGGACCTGGTTCCGGACGACGAGGCCCTCTCCCGCGAGCACCTCGAGCACGCACGACACCTGGCGGCGGCTGGGGTGGACGCGGTGCTGGTCGAGACCATGAACACGACTCGCGAGGCGCTGGCAGCCTTGCGCGCCGCGCGCCGCGCGGGTGTGCCGGCGCTGGTGAGCTTCGTCTGCTGGGAGGGTACGCGGCTGCTCTCTGGAGAGCCGCTCTCCGAGGCGCTGGACGCCGTCGCGGGGGAGCACCCGCTCGCCGTCGGCGTGAACTGCCTGCCCCCCTCGAACGTTCCGGCGTGCCTGACGGCGCTCGCCGCGCAGCCGCTTCCCTTCGCCGTCTACGCGAACCTGGGCGAGCCGGACGACGAGAAGGGCTTCACGCGCAGCGAGGACTGCACGCCAGCGGCCTTCGCCGAGCGGGCCGTGACCTGGCTGGACGCGGGGGCGCGAATCGTCGGCGGCTGCTGCGGCACGGGGCCCGATCACATCCGCGCGATCGCGCAGCGCCTTCGAACCGCCTGACACTCCGCGCCACCTGGTGACCCGAATTGCGTCACCTCGGCCCCCAGCGTTGCGCGGCGCGCGCGCGTTGGCTGCACGTCCACTGCCGGCGCCGACACAGGCGTGTGGATATTACCACAGTGACGACGCCGACTTGCACGGGTGGGTGCACAACCACCCGATTCCTGGCACGCCGCTTGCTCCAAGGCTGGTGCAACGAGAGAGAGTTCCACTGCGCCCGGGCCGGCTGCCCCTCCCATCGCACGGTTGTGCGATGAGCCGGCCCGGGCTCTTCTCGTTCTGGGGTCGCCGATTCCCAGCGGAAGGCTGCACGCGACCACGATGGACGGGCCTTCCCGCAGCGACTCCCGGGAAGCCGCCGTACGCTGGCGGACCAGCCTGCTCCCCTGATCGGCACGGCGGGCAGTGTCGAACGCCCGCGGGTGGTCGAGTCCTCCCACTCCATGTTCGAGTGCGGCGCTTTGCGCGCCATCCACCACTGGCGCTACAGCCCGAGCCTGGCAGGCGGCGAGGCCATGGTTCGCGAGGGCCTGCGTGTCGTCATCAGATTCGATCTCGAACGGTCGTGAGCCGCGGCTTGCCGTCGGTGGGCACTACGCGACCGGAGGTCGTGTGCCCGGTGCGCCATTCCATCGGTCTGCCCACGAGGGCTGGCTCACTCCGGCGGCTCGCTCCATTGGACGACCTCGATGTCGGCGATGTCCACGGGCTCGGAGCTCACCCAGAGCACGACGCGGTAGCCGTCGGTGAAGTAGGGGTCGCCGGTGAGGTTGTGGCGGGGGGCGTCGATGGGCGCCGCTCCGACGCCGCCCACGTAGGCGAACTTCGCCAGGGCCTGGGAGTAGGCGAGATTCTCCAGCAGGAACTCCCGCGTCTCGTCGACGTCGGGATCGATCTTGTGGGTGGTGATGGTCTTGCGCGTGAAGCGTACGCCGATGTCACGGCTGATCTGGCCGAGGAAGACCCGCTTGCCTCGATAGCGCATCGGCGACATCCAGAGGCGGAGGTGGTTGCGCTCGTGGATGTTCTCACGGGCGGACTGGAAAGCGACGTCCTGGCCGCGCCCGAAGACGTAGAGCGAGCTCACCGGAGAGTAGCGGTACTCACCGCCGGTGAGGAACGAGGCGAGCGTCTTCCAGAGCGAGCTCCGTGTGATCGTCTCGGTCTCGTCCCAGCCGGCGCGGATGAAGGCGTAGTAGACGTCGTCGAGGCTCCCGATCACCACCAGGTTCAGTGGATCGGCGCTTCCCTTGCCCTTGGCGTCGGTCGCGTTGGCAGGACTCTTCTCGAGCACCGCGATCAGGTCGGCTGTGTCCAGCTCGACGATCTCGTCCTGGGGATAGAGGCTGTCCCAATCGACATTCTCGTGGTCGATCTTCAGCCCGGGCACCGGGATGAAGAAGGTGAAGGCGAAGTTCCTGCTGGCGCCGATCACGTCCACGTTGAAGGTCTTCGTCCCCTCGTCCAGCGATGTGAAGATGAAGCCGGAGCGCTTCTCGCCGGCCGGGATGTGGCTGTCCATTCTCTGGGCGTGGAAGTAGCGGTTCTTTGCATCGTCCGATTTCTCGGGGTTCTCGCCCAGGGGGTTGGCGGCCTCGATGGGGGAGAAGTACTGCGCGTCGAGGCCAACGGCGAGGAAGTCGACGCCTTCGTCGTGCTGATTGTCGATCTCCAGCCAGACCGGCTGGACCCCGGATCCATAGAGCGGTGCCGAGAACAGCTTCTGGGTCTCCGCCGCGTCCGGCACCGCGGCGGTGACGGTCACGCCTCCCTCGTTCTGGGTCTGCGACCGATTCAGAAACTCGAGCTGGTCCGCTGGCGTGGGGTCGAAGCCCTTTGCACAGCCCACGGCCATGAGCAGGGTGCCCGCCAGCACTGCGAGCGGCCGCAGCCCGTCGCGCCGTCGCGATCGGGAGAGGAGGGACGACAGTGCGCGCGTTCCCATGGGCGTGGTCCTCATCGGCCCGGCGGCGGATCCCAATCCACGTACTCCGAGTCCAGCATGGAGTGAGGAGCGCCCGAGAGCCACATCACGGCGCGATAGCCGTCGGTGAAGAAGTAGCTCCCGCTGAACACGGCCCGCAGCTCCTCCATGGGGACGCTGTTTCCTGTCGACTGCCAAGCGTATTTCTGCAGCCCCTGGGAGTACCACTGGATCTGCAGCATGTAGTTTCGAGCGTCATCGACATCCGGGTTGAGCCGCGGATCGAAGAGCGCCCGACCGATCCCGGTCGTCCGTCCCACATAGTGGCTGATCTGGGCCATCCACACGGGCAGGCCCTGGACCCGCAGCGGGCTCAGCCAGACGTTGAGCTGATTTCGATCGCCGGTCTTTCGGCGGTGCAGGCGAAAGACCGCGTCGGGAAGCCGGTCGTACAGGTACTGTGCCTTGGAGGCATCCTCGTCGTGCATGGCGCCCGCGATTTCGTACCAGCCCGCGCGGATAAGGGATCTCACGACGTCTTCCCCCTCCCCGATCATGACGATGTTGATGGGCGCTCCCTGAGTGCCCCCGGGTCGGTCGGTCGTGCAGCAGGCAGACACCGCCAGTGCCTCGCGCAAGCCATCGTCGTCGAGGTGGCGCAGCTCGCCAGCGGAGTAGAGCTCCTCGAAGTAGACGTCCGAGTGGTCGGGCTCGAAGCCGGGAACCGGTACGAAGAAGGTGAAGGAGTAGGCCTCCGGGCCTTCGCCGAAGAGGTCCACATTGAAGGTCTTGGTTCCGGGGCTCGCGTGGGTGAATACGAACCCCGATCGGGTCTCGCCCGGCGAGATGTTGCGGACCATCGCGAGCTCGTGAAAGCGAAGCTCCATCTCCGAACGACCTTGCTTCGAGAAGGGGCCCCGGTGTTTGTACGCGACTTCGAGAGGTGAGAAATAGAGGCGGTCCACGCCGACCGGCGCGAAACGAAGGGGGAATCCCACCTGATTCTCCACTTCGAGCCATACCGGTTGGATTCGGCTCTGGTAGATCGGGAAGCCGAAGATCGCTTCGGCCTCGTCGGGGCTCGGTACCGCTGCGGTGACGCGCACCCCGCCTTCGGATTCGGTCTGCGCCCGGTTCGTGAAGCCCACGGAGTCCAGTCGCTGGGGGCTGTACGGGCGGCCTGCGCAGGAGAGCGCCAGCCCGGCGACCAGCGCGGCGATCACCAGACTACGAATCGAACCATGCATGCCGCCATCCTCCACCCGGTCCTCCGCCCGATCCGGTGGGTTCGACGAGGAGCGCCCCGAAGCGCCTTCGATCGACTGAGCGGAAGCCTAGCAGCCTGCTCCCCGAGACAGGGCCTCCGGCCCATCTACCTGACGTCTCGAGTGCCGGACGGAATCGCCCAGGAGACTCACCAGAGGCAGCCGATCCGACTGCACAGATCGGCCGCGGCCACGCGCAGCCCGCGAGGGTCGGGATGGTCACACAGAGCAGAAGTGCGACGCGTTCGTCGTCCGAGCAACGCCGAGGAATCTCCAGCGCGCTCACGACCCGCGAGCGCTCTTCTCGAGGAGATCCAGGCGCTCGAGCAGGATTCGGTAGTGCGCGCGCAGCGCATAGAGGTTGGATCCGAAGCGGGGAGGGACGTGCGTGTTCCAGATCCGGTCACCGACGCGCTCGAGCTCCTTCTGGATCTGCTGCAGGCTCGCGGCGTCGCTGCTCGCATCCATCCGTTCCTCCAGCCGCCGCAGCACGCGGTACCAGCGGTAGATGCGACGCTGGATCACCCAACGATAGGTCGGCCCCGCCGAGCGGAAGAGCGGATACAGCAGGGTGGCCAGGGGAATGAGGAGGATCGCGAGGCGGGTGGCGCCGAAGGCGTAGCGGAAGGGGAGCCAGCGGTAGAAGAACGTCGGCCCGCGCTCGAAGTAGTCGAGCGCTTCGTCGGCGAGCGGAGCGTCCACTCCGAACGCCGAAGGGAACTCGTCGGGGCCCGCCATCAACCCTCCCTGGTAGAGCTGCTCGCGAGCGCTCTGGATGAACAGCGGGATCAGCGCCTGATGGGCGTCCGGCCGGACCACGAGGCTCGCCGTCGTGGCGATCACCTGCACGTCGTTCGGTGGGATCTCTGACCGGAGGTCGATGAGCCCGGCCGGGATCACGACCCTGCGCAGATAGCGATAGTGGCGCGTGAAGGCCTCGGCCAACGCGAAGTCGGTCACCTCGAGGCCCGGCTCGGCGAAGAGCGGGTACACCCAGGGAAGCTCGAGCGACGTCACGAACAGCCCGGCGTCGACCTCACCCGCCAGCAGCGCCTCCACCGCCCGTTCGTCTCCGATCTCCACGAATCGAGTCCCGGGCGGAACGCCGTCGCGGATCCCCTGATCATCGAGGAGCGCAAGGGCGAGGGCGTGGACGCCGCTGCCCGGCACGCCGACGGCAATCCGGCCGCCTTCGATGTCGCGACCGTGTTCTGACGCCCAGTCGGCGCGCTCCACGACGAGGACCGGCTCGTAGAAGACGCTTGCGACGGACTCGAGCTGCGCGGCCTGGATGTCGCTCAGGTTGCCGCTCTGGACGAGACCCACGTCGATCTCGCCCTCCAGGAGCAGGCGGATGTTCTCCATCGAGCCGGCGGTCGCTACCAGCTCGAGCTCGATGTCGTGCTCGGCCACGACCTGCCGCAGCCCCTCGGCGAAGCGGCCGTAGTGGCCACCGACCGGACCGGTGCCCATGCGCGCGACCGAGGGGAGGGGGGGCGGCAGGAAGCTCCACGTCGCGGCGGCCGCCATCACGAAGACGAGCAGCGTGGCGCCGGAGATGCGAACTCCCAGGTTCTGAAGCGGGCCGTCACGAAAGCGCGAATGCTCTTCGGTCAAGGCGCCACCGAGTGTGCCTCGATGAGGCGTGACGTGTCCAGCCCGGAAGGCGTGCTCACTGCTTCCCCTCCCGCCAGGCCGCCCTGCAGGTCGGCTCGCCGTCGGCGGGAAGTGGTGACCCGAAGAGGCGCTGGATGGGCGCGACGACGATGCTCGTCACGAAGCGAGCCGGCGTCATGAAGACCTCCTTCGGCGGCACGCCGATTCTGAAGCCCTCGAAGCCTCCTTTCACCGAGACTCGCGTTCGAAGGTTCAGGGCCTCTGCCTTCTTCGGCGAGGGCGTCAGCACCGCGTAGAATCGCTCTTTGCGAAAGTCGACGTTCGCATCACCCCGCACCACCATCCCGGTCGTATCGAGAAAGAGCGCCCTTTCGTTCAGGATTCCGTCCTCCAGGTCGAAGCGCGCCACGACGCAATTGACCGTCGAGCGGGGGCTCGGATCGAGATACGGAAGAATGAAGCGAAGCAGGCTCACTGCCCATAGGTCGAACACGTCTGTGACGATGTTCTCGGGCGCGACCAGGAAGTCGAGCCTTCCGTCCGCATGGGCGAGCAGTGTGCGGGTCTCGGGAGCCCGCCCTGCGATGTCGATGTCGAGGCTGATCCAGCCATCCATGTCGGTTTCCGGATCCACGCGCCGCGCCAGCGGGCCGTAGTCGAACTGCTCCGTTTCGGCGCGAACGCGGGCCTCGACGGCGTATCCCGTTCCCTGCGCAACGTACGCGTACTCCGTGCGCATCTCGAAGGGCCCGCCCGGGAGCTCGAGGTGGAGGGGATCGAGCGCGAGCCTGCCGGAGTCGAGGGTGACGATTAGCGTTCCGCGGCCGAGTTCGTCACTTCCGGAGAGCACCCGGTCGACGCGCACGTCCAGGCGCGCGTCGAAGCCGAGCAGACCCGCGGGACTCCAGAACTCGCGCACCTTCTCGACACCCTCGTAGAGTGACGCGTCCGTCCGGTACGGCAGGGGCGGGCTGGGCACCCCCTCGACGTCGGCCGTCGTCTCGAACGCAGCCGCGAAGTCGTCGATCTGCACCCGATCGCTCGCGAGCTCGAGCTCGATGCGCGGGCGCGTGCCGCGCAGGTCGAGCCGCCCGCTCCCGCGTAGCCGGCTCGCGCCGACCCGCAGGTCGAAATCCGAGAGGCGGTAGTCGTATGGCGTGAGACGCATGTGGCTGACGAGCCTGTAGGGACCGATCGGAGGCAGATCGTAATCGAACAGCGGCGATGCGTGCTCGAGGCTGCGACCCTCGAGTGTGAGCGAAAGCAGGAGCTCCGAGCGCTCGATCGGGAGCAACACGGCGGAGGAGATCTCGAGGGTGGCTCCGGCCATCTCGAGCCGCAGGTCCAGGGGCACACGCTCCTCCAGCCGTTGGAAGAAGGAGAGCTGCCTCGTCTGCATCGAGAGCAGAACCGGAACGCCCCGCAGCGAGCCCTCGGCGACGAGACGGATGGGCTCGTCTCCCTTTGGAGACGTGAGGGTTCCGCGGTCCAGGATGATCTCGAGGTCGGCATCCGAGTTCGGGTCGCGCAGGGTCCAACGCACGTCGTCGAGCCGGGCCATGGCGTCGCTTCGTTGGAGGACGTCGCCGAGCGTGGCGCCCTCGCCGCTGATCTCGATGCGCAGCGCGCCAGCGCGGGCGTCGATTCCCTCCGCCAGCCCGACCCGTGAGAGCAGCAGGCCGACGTCGACTTCCCGCGCTCCGAAGGTGAACGTCGCGCTGTGAGGCGGTTCGCGCAGGTCGATCGTGGTGGCGCCCTCGAAGGCCGCAGTCCCCAGCCGGAAGCCGAAGTCGGAACCGGGCAGGAAGCCGTCCCGGAAGGCGCCCGCAAAGCGCAGGTCGCCGAGCTCGAGGTCGCCGGCGACGAGCCTTGCGACCCGCAGGTCGATGTCCGCGTCCCAGATCGTGAGGCCTCCGGGAAGCATGGGCGCGTCGAAGGCAGCCCCGCGGTCGGCCCCTCCGGGCTGCTTCCTGGGCGTGCCCGCGCGGCTCGCGGCCTCGACGTAGGGCGAGACGTCGAGGTGCTCGATTCGCAGGTTTGCCCACACGAGCGGATCGTCCTTGCCGCGACGCTGGCCGAGCTCACCGACGAGATTGGTCTCGCCGAGCCGCATCTCTTCGAGCTCGATGCGAGTCGAGTCTGGCCTGTCGTCGATCCGGGCCCGGATCGAGTAGGGAGCGTCGGGGACGGGCAGGGTGCCGAGCCAGGGCTCGAGGCTCGAAAGCCTGTCACCGTGGATCCACAGGTTGCCGAGCAGATCGAGCTCGCGGAGCCGCCCGGTCGCCTCGCCCGATAGCTCGAGTGTCGCGCCGGCGCCCTGCAACTCGAGCTGCAATGCCCACGGCAGAACGCTCAAGAAGGTCTCCATCGTCCCGCCCGAGAGGTCTAGCCGGGCCGCCTCGCCGAGGAGGTCTCCCTGAACCTGGAGCGTGATGGGGCCGCGCTCCGCGAGCGCGAGCTCGAGCGTCTCGACGCCAAAGGGAACCGGGCGCTCGACTCCGTAGGTGAGCGCGGCGTCCGCCATTCGGAGGTCGATGCGCAGCGTCTCGAGGAACCCGAGGAGCGAGTTTCCACGCCCCTCGAGGTCGAGCCGCAGCTCCTCGAAGGGCCCGGCGATCCGCGCGTTCGGGAGCAGCCTCGCAGCGAGCTCGTCCACCCGGAAGTGCTCGGCTGCGAGCTGGAAGGCGAGGCGAGGCAGATCCTCGACTCGATCGACTCGCAGCGTCCCCGACATGGGGATCTCGTCTGCGGCGAGCGACACAGGAAAGCGCAATTCACCTCCCGACACGCGAAGCGCGACGGAGAGATCCTCCACCGTGGGTCCGATGCCGGCAATGCGCGCGACCTCGAGCTCGAGATCCGTCTCGTAGTCGCTCAACATGTCCATGAACAGGGCGAGCGGGCCGGGGCCCTGCTCGCCTTCGGAATCCGCCGCCTTGCCGGTCTGGGGCGCGCCCGATTCCGCAGCGAGTCGCGCGGGCTCGGGCTCCGCTCCGGAGGCCGCGGGCGGCGCGGCTGGCTTCGAGCGCTCGGGGAGCACGAGATCCACGGCTCCCACCTCGATACGACCGGTCGCACGCGGCTTGGTCGCGAAGCTCTCGAGTGCGAGCCAGCCAGAGACGCTCGTCTCTCCCGCTCGCCCCCGGATTTCGTCGATACGGTAGACGTCGCCGGACGTCGCCAGCTGCGCCGCGAGCTCGATCGGGCTCCCCACCAGCTCCATGGCAAGCCGAAGCGGCCACGCTTCCGCGCCCTCGATCAACCTCGCAACCGAAGCGCCCTCGATCCGCGCCGCGATGGGAAAGTCACGGAAACGACCGGAGAAGGCGAGCTCGAGCGAATCGTCCCACAGCAGGGTCCCCGTGAGTCGCTCCAGGCTCGCCCGCGTCGGCTCGAGGTCCGGCCTGTGCTGCTCGAACTCGACATCGAGGAGTTCGAGCTCTTCGACGTCCAACGACCATTGCGCCGCGCTCAGGGCCGCGGACCCGGACTCCTGTGATGGGTCGATCGCGTGAGCGCCTTCGGGGAATGCCTCCGGATCGATACGCGCAGTCACGCCGTCGGCCGCCGCGCGAACGATGTGAAGGCGCCGCCCGATCAGGGGGAGGAGGGCGAGCTTCAGCTCCGTGCGCTCGACCCGGAGCAGGTCGGGGCGATCGGCGTGGCCGTGGGCGAGGTGGAGGTCTTCGATCTCGAGCCTGGGGTGGATCCCGAGCACCAGCCCGAGCCCGCCGATGCGAACCTCCCGGCCCAGTGCGTCGCTCGCCCGGGACTCGATCGCGGTTCTGAACGGGCCGAGCGGTACCGGGATTCCCACCACGAGCAGCAGAATCAGCGCGGCGAACGCTGCGGCGACCCAGAGGGCCAGGCGGCGGACCATTCGTCGCGATCCCCGGGGCGGCGGCGACGTGGGGTCGTTCCCTCCCATGCGCCAATGATTGCGAGTTTCCCGTTCGGATCCAATGGACGATCGACGTGCGTGTGGCTGACCGGGCAGCCGGCCGCGGCAGCCTGGGATTCCGGCATGGGGGTGATGCCGAGGGCCCCCGCAAAGGCGCCGGCTGGAGGCAACAGGGCGCACGAGCTCTGCTTCGCACGGCCGATACCGTACGAAGTGTCACGTTCCGCCATTGCGGGCCTGGCTATCGAAACCACGCCGAAGAGGGCAGCGTGCCGATCCAGGATCGCTCCCTCGTCTTCACCAGCTTTCCGTCGCGCATCACCGGTCCCAACGCCGATGTCGAGCCGCGAAGCAACCATCCGCGCGCGGGCTTCATTCCGAAACCGCTCGAGAGGCGCCTCGGCTGAGCCGCGGCGCCCCTCGGCTGCTAGGCTCGTACCCGTGAGCGGCCGTCGAGTTCGAGCGCTCAGCATTCTGGTCTTCACGGTCGTCTTCTGCTCTCCCTTGGCGAGCGCCAAGGTGTTCGGTATCGGCAAGGTCGACGGCATACTCGACGTCACTCTTGCCTACGGCGTCGTAGCGCGTACCGAGACGCGGGACCTCGATTTCGTCGGAATCGGCAATGGCGGCCGCGCCGATTCGGTCAACGCCGACGACGGCACCTTGAACTACGACACCGGTGTCGTCTCGAACGAGCTGCGTCTGAACGCCGACCTCACGCTCGTCTGGCGCAACTTCGGCGCGTTCGTACGCGGCTACGGATTCTACGACTTCGAGACGGAGCTGAACGACCGCGAGCACAGCGAGCTCACTTCCGACGCCCGGCGGCTCGTGGGATCGGGCGGGCGATTGCAGGAGTACTATCTGAGCGCCTACTTCACGCCCTGGGGCACGCCCGTGCAGATTCGCGTCGGAGATCAGGTGATCAACTGGGGAGAGGGCAGCTTTCTTCGCTTTGGCACGGATGTCGTGAATCCGATCGACTTCGTAGCACTGCTCCAGCCGACCGCGTCGACCCGCGACGTCTTCGTACCCCAGGGAATGGTCTGGGTGGCGAGCAACGTCACCGAGACCCTCGCCATCGAGGCGTTCTACCAGTACCGCTGGGAGGAGGTCATCGACCCGCCGGTGGGCTGGTTCCACGCGGCAGACGACCTGTTCGGGGGCGACGGTCTGAACTTTGCCATGACGGGTGCCGGCCGGTTCTCGGATCTGGGAACCGATCTCGACGAGGCGTTCCCGCTGGAGTCCATGCAGTTCGGGCCCTTCGGATTCGACGAGACGTTCATGCGGATTCCCCCGGCCGGCCGCCGGGAGCCTCGCGACCAGGGGCAGTACGGCGTGACCGTCCAGGCCCTGCTCCCGAAGCTGAATGCGAGCACGTTTCGCGTGCACTTCCTCAACTATCACAGCCGGCTTCCCCTGATCAGCGGCATCACCGCCGATCAGGCTGCCATCGGCCTGGCGGAGGACATCGGCGCCATGGGGCCGTCCGCCAACGAGGCAACGCTCGCCCTCGGAAGACTCGCCAACGAGACCCGCTACGTCGTCACGTATCCCGAGGACATCCGCATGCTGGGCGCCTCGTTCAACACTGCCACCGGGTACACTGGAACGCTGATCGCGGCCGAGCTCTCACATCACTTCAACTGGCCGGTCCAGGTCTTCAGCGAGCGCGTCCTGGCGGAGGCGATGTCGCCTCTCGTGCAAGCCCTCGCCGGAGAAGTGCCGAGATTGGGCGGAAGTCAGCTCGTCTCGGGGATCGATACGACACACAAGACCCAGCTGGCGCTGAGCCTCGCTCAGGTATACGGACCCCTTCTCGGCTCTGCCCGGTCGCTGCTCACCTTCGACGTGGGCTGGGTGCACTTCGACGGGTTGTCGAAGGACAGCCTCTCCGACGAAGACTCGTGGGGCTACACGATCCTCGCCTCGCTGACCTACGAGGGCGTCCTCGGCGGCCTCGCTGTCGAGCCCTTCGTGAACTTCACCCACGACGTCTCGGGAAACACACCGGGGCCGGCCGGCGCATTCGTCGAGGACCGCAAGAGCGTCGCCCTGGGCGTGGACCTCAACTACACCAACTCGATCACCGCGAACCTGACCTACGTGAACTTCTTCGACGGCAAACCCCTCGACTCGTCCGTGGACCGCGACTTCCTGTCCTTCAACATCCGGTACCACTACTGAGGCGCGCGCGGAACACGATCGATGTCCAGGGGCTCCTGCTTCTGCTGCTCGTCGTCGCGACGGCAGTGCGCGCAGAGGTCACGCGTGAGGAGGCGGCACAGCTCGGCAATCTCCTCACCCCCTTCGGAGCGGAACGCGCGGGCAACGCCGACGGCACGATCCCGGCGTGGACGGGTGGGATCACCGCGGTCCCCGCCGGATACCGCCCGGGGGACCGACACCCGGACCCCTTCGCGGACGACCAGGTCCTGTTCGAGATCACCGCCGCGAATGCCCTGGAGTACGCGGAGAACCTGTCGGCGGGCCAGCTTGCCATGCTCGCCGCCTATCCGGATAGCTGGAAGTTGAAGGTCTATCCCACCCGGCGCTCGGCCTCCTACCCGCAGTGGGTCTATCAGGCGGTGATGGACAACGCGACTTCCGCCGAGGTCGTGCTCGAGGGCAAGGGCGGAGTCCTGAAGGCGCGCGTGGGGCCCCCCTTTCCCATCCCGAAGAGTGGCGTCGAGGCGATCTGGAACCACAACCTCCGCTGGGTCGGCGTGCACCTCACCCTCAGTGAGGGCGAGACCGCAGTGACGAAGGCGGGCGACTACACCGTGATCCAGTCGAGCGTGGAGCTGGGTGTTCCCTACGGCTCGAGGGAGGAGACTGCCTTCACCCGGCGCCATCCGAACGTGATGTTTGCCATCAAGGAGAAGATCTTCGCCCCGGCGCTGCTATCCGGGGACGGCAGCCTCGTGATCGAGACCATCGATCAGACCAACGACCCGCGGAAGGCGTGGAGCTACAGCCGAGCGCTTCGGCGCGTGCTGCGGAATCCATACGTCGCCTATGACTTTCCCTCGGCGGGTAGTGACGGGCTTCGCACCGTGGACGACAGCTTCCTTTTCGTCGGCCCACCGGACCGCTTCGATTGGACGCTCCACGGCAAGCGTGAGGTCTTCGTTCCCTACAACGCCTACCGGCTGCACAGCGGCGACCTGACGCCCCGCGACATCCTGCAGAGGCGCCACATCGACCCCGAGCTCGCACGCTACGAGTTGCATCGGGTCTGGATGCTCGAGGCCGTGAAGAAGCCGGACGCCGATCATCTCTACTCGCGGCGCATCTTCTACCTCGACGAAGACAGCTGGCAGATCGTTCTCGCGGAGAGCTACGACCGCGAGGGCAACCTCTGGCGGGTGAACGAGTCCCATACCGTCAACCACTACGAGGTCCCGGTGCCGTTGAGTACGCTCAGGGCCTGGCACGATCTGGCGGCACGTCGCTACACGGTCGGAGGCCTCGACAACCAGCGCGGTCCGCCGCGCTTTCACGAGAGCGCCGACCCCCGGGAGTTCAACCCGAACGCGCTCCAGTACTACGTTCGCTGAGCTCGCACACTTCCGCTCGCCCAGGCCAGGAACTTCGCTAGCGGTGGCGCGGGTCGTCGACCCAGAGCACCACCATGGCGAGGCCCGCGAGCTGGAACGCGATCGCGGTCCAGAAGACCACGACGTGGGTGGTGAGCGTCGCGAGGACGCCGCCGAGCAGGGCGCCGAAGGCGGCCACCAGCTCCGAGGCCGAGTTCGCCACCGCGATGCGCAGCGGCAGGTTGCGCCGCGATCCGAACTCGAGCACCAGGTTCTGGGCCGACATCTGATAGCCGCCCAGACCCGCCCCGAGCCCCGTGAACACC
>CALDCK010000271.1 GCA_937937315.1 uncultured bacterium | reverse complement strand
GACGATCTGGATCGCGCTCGAGCCGGTGCCGATGACCCCGACGCGTTTTCCGGCGAGCGGCGCGTCGTGATCCCAGCGCGCGCTGTGGAAGGCCTTCCCCTCGAAGCTGTCGAGCCCCTCGATGTCGGGATAGGCCGGGTGGTGGAGGACGCCCGTCGCGGCGACGATGAAGTCCCCCTCGTCGCTGGATCCGTCGGCGATCTCGATCTTCCAACGCCCGTCTTCGAAGGCGCAGCGGGTGACCTCCTTGCCGGTCTGGATGCGCTGCGTCACGTCGTAGCGGCGGGCGACGTCTTCGAAGTAGGCCTGGATCTCCGAGCCCGGCGAGAAGCGCTGGCTCCAGTCCGGATTGAGGGCGAAGGAGTAGCTGTAGAAGTGGGAGGGCACGTCGCAGGCGATGCCCGGGTAGGTGTTCTCTCGCCAGGTGCCGCCGAGGCGGTCGGCCTTCTCGTAGATCGCGAAGTTCTCGAGCCCCGCCTCCTTCAGCTTGATCGCGGTGAGGATCCCGGACATTCCCGCGCCGATGATCAGGAAGCGGGGATCGGAGCTGGTGGAGGGGCCGGGCCCAGGCGGATGGTCGTTGGTCATGGCGCCTCCATCCCACCGCGGGGGCGTCGGAGAATTGAATCGGACAGCTGTTTGACATATCGTACTCACGTCCGATTCAGCGATCAAGAGCCCGACGGGCCGTGGAATCCGGCGGTCGGGGCCGAGGGCTCGATGCTCCGAGCCACTCGCCGACGGGAGCCTCCCGGCCATGTCGAAGACACCCGCCGAGATCCTCCAGATCTATCGCCGCGATCAGATCGTGAGCGCTGCGCGGGACGTGATCGGTGAGAACGGCTACGAGCAGTCCTCGGTCGATCAGATCGCGCGGCGCGCGGGGCTGAGCCGCAGCACCGTGTACGAGTACTTCTCCTCGAAGGAGGAGATCCTCAAGGGCAGCTTCGCGGCCCACCGCGAGGAGCTTGCCGAGGCGTTGACCCGCTCGATCCGCCGCGCCAGGGGGATCGAGGCCCAGCTCACCGCGTTCTTCGAGATCTGTCTCTCCCGCGTCGATCAGAATCGTGAGTTCTTCCTGGCCATCTCGTTTCCCCTGCCCCTCGATGAAGCCGCCGCCGCGGAAGGCCCCGGTGGCACCGAGTTCGCTCTCGTGATCAAGCACTTCAACGACGCCGTGGACCGGATCCTCGTCGAGGGCTTCGAGCGCGGCGAGCTGCCACGCCCGGTCAGCCCCGCCGATCGCACCTGCCTCGGCACTCTCGTCGTCGGAGCGATGGGCGCCCGCTGTCGGCTCGAGGCGCCGCCCGCCGTCGACGCGTCGGCGGCGGAGTTCGCGAGCTTTGCCCTGCGCGGCCTCGGTCCCGCGGCCGACCCGGATCTGAAGGAGGCGGGGAGGGGATGAGCGCGCCTCGCGAGACTCCGGTGATCGTCGGGGTCGGGCAGGTTCTGCAACGCCTCGACGATCCGCGGGAGGGGGTCGAGCCCCTCGAGATGATGCGGATCGCGCTCGAGCGAGCCGGCGCCGACGCGGGGGCGCCGAAGCTCCTCGAGCGCGCCGAGGCGATCTACGTGCTGCGCGGCGCGTGGAGCTACGAGGATCCCGGTCGGGAGATCGCGCGTCGCATCGGCGCCGGATCGATCGAGACGATCGGCACCCCCTACGGCGGAAACTTCGCCCAGGCCTGCGTGATCGACGCGGCGCGCGAGATCCAGGCGGGGCGACGCGACGTCGTGCTCGTCACCGGCGCGGAGAACGGGCGCAGTCAGGGGCGGGCCCAGCGCCTGGGGGTCGCGCTTCGCGAGTCCGCGGCTCCCGGTGCGCCGGATCGGAAGCTCGCCGAGGACAAGGCGATCTTCCACGACGCGGAGCTCGCACGCGGGATGAACAGCGCCGGCGACATCTTCGCCATCATCGAGAGCGCGATCCGCTTCGCAAGGGGGGAGACCCTCGAGGCCCACGCTCGGCGTCTCGCGACGCTCTGGGCCGGCTTCAATGCGGTCGCCTGTGGCAACCCCCACGCCTGGATCCGCGAGCCCTACACCGCTCGGGAGATCGGCGAGGCCTCTCCCGACAACCCCATGATCTCCTACCCCTATACGCGGCTCATGAACGCCAACGCCCGGGTCGACATGGGAGCGGGCCTGGTCCTCTGCTCCCTCGAGACGGCGCATCGGGCCGGCGTTCCCGAGGAGAGGCTCGTCTACCTGCACGCCGCGACCGAGGCCCAGGACAGCCCCTTCCTCTCCACCCGGGCGGAGTTCCATCGCTCCCCCGGGATGCGCATCGCCGGTACGCGCGCTCTCGAGCTCGCCGGTCGGTCCATCGACGAGATCGATCACGTAGATCTCTACAGCTGCTTTCCCTCCGCCGTCGAGGTGGCCGCGACGGAGCTCGGCATCTCCGAGGACCGCCCGCTGACCGTCACCGGAGGGCTCACCTTCGGCGGCGGGCCCCTCAACAGCTACACGCTTCACGCAATCGCGCGGATGGCGGAGGTCCTGCGGGAGGAGCGGGGCTCGACGGGACTGATCAGCGGGAATGGAGGCTGGCTCGCGAAGCACGCCTTCGGGATCTATTCGAGCAAGCCCCCGCGAGACGGATTCCGCTACGCGAACGTCCAGGAGGAGGTCGACGCCGTGCCGCTTCGCGAGGCGCTGGTCGATTGGGACGGCCCCGTCGCGATCGAGGCCTATACCGTTGCGCATCGGAAGGGGACGCCTCGCATCGCCCACGCGGCGTGCCTCACCGATGACGGTCGTCGCACCTGGGGAAGCGTGCACGATCCGGCGTCGATGCAGACCATGATGCGGGAGGAGTTCTGCGGCCGACGCGGACGCATCGACGGCGCGGGCAGGCTCAGCCTCGAACCCGGCCCTCTCTAGCCTCCGCTCCGGCGAAGTAGCGCTGGGAGCCGACGGCGGCGGCGACGTTCTCCTGCAGGTGCGCGAGGGATTGCATGTCCGCGTTCACCGCGTCGAGGCCGTGGGCCAGCACGAAGGCGTAGCTTCGCTGGTAGGGGGAAAGCCCCGAGGCGAGGAAGTCGGGGCTGTAGTGCTCGTCGAAGGCGTCGGGCTTTCCCCAGCCCAGGAATTTGCGCCCGGCCAGGTAGCGCCCGGCCTTCATGCCGATGAGACCGAGGCCCGCCGCCCGCGCGCGCGCGAGCACGGGCTGGAGGTCCGTCATCGGCCGTGAGTCCTTCAGGATTCCCTTGTTCGCCCAGTCGTACCATCCGGCCGGCGTGATCGCGATCATCGCGAGGTCGTAGGCTCCGGTCTTGACTGCCGTGTCGAGCACGCGTTCGGCGTTCTCGTGGGTGCTGAGGCCCAGGTGTTTCACCTTCCCCGCCTTCTTCGCCGTCTCGAAGGCTCGCTGGACCTCCTCGCTGCCCACGAGGTCGACGTTGTTCGACGCCATCAGGTAGTAGGCGTCGACGTGATCCACCCGAAGCTCGCGCAGGCTCTCGTCGAGTCGCTGCGCCCAGGCCTCGGCGGCGCCCTTGCGCTCCTGGGCCGAGAGAGCCTGGTCCGCATCGACCCGCGCGGCGATGGCCTTCGAGATGAGGAAGATGTTCTCGCGGTGTCTCTTCAGGAAGGGGGCCAGGTTCGCCTCTGCGTCGTCATAGTAGCCGCGGAAGCCCACGTCGAAGACGTTGATTCCCGCGTCGATCGCCGCATCGAGGAGCTCGGGCCGCGGCCTTCCCGAGAGGGCCGCGCCGCAGCCGAAGACCAGGCGGCTGGCGTTCCAGCCGGTCCGCCCCAGGGTGCGGTGGGTCATCTCGGGCCAGGCGATGTCGGCGCGGGCGACGTCGCGGGCCGCGTCGACGGCGGCTCGCGCATCCCCGGATCGAAGCAACGTCTTCCCTCCCACCGAGAGCATGGCGAGGAGCTGAAGGAAGCGGCGGCGGTTGGTGACGGGCAGCGGAGAGGTGGCTTGCTTCACGAGGATCCTCCGGGCCGAGAGGCCGATCGGGAGAAGTCTACCGCGATCGAGGTTGCCCAGGGCAGGTGCGCCCGGGGGCGAGTGCCCCGCCCGTTCTCGGCCATTGCAGCGTGGCCCGGCCTGGTCCTATGCCCGGGGTGCCGGATTCAAACTCGCGAGGCGCTCCTTCGCCGCTGGTGCAGCCACATCAGCGGGGGAAGCAGGAGGGCCAGCTCGAAGCCGATCCCGCAGCCGATCGCGGACATCGTTGCGGCAGTGACGATCTTGCTCCGGTCCTTGGACAGCAGGAACCCCTCGCTCCGCAGCTCGTTGGCGGCCTGGACGACCTGGCTCACGTAGGTCCCGTGATTCGGATAGAGCTCGTCGAGGGTCGCTTCGTCGAAGGGGTCCACGCTACTCGAGAGGAAGCAGGCGAGGTTCCCGATCGACTGGAGGAGGGGCGGAAGGGTGGGATCTGCCTGGTTGCCCGGCGTATAGGTGGCGATCGGGGTCTCGAGGGAAGGGAGCCTCACGCCGCCGAGGCCGTTGCCGAACCCGTCTCGCTGGACGACTCCGCCCTGGACGTCCATGACGACTCCGTCGGGCAGGGCTACGCCATCCGTGACCTGAGCCTCCATGCCTTCCCAGAGTGCGTTCATCACGTAGGAGAAGAACACCGGGCCGTCGGCGGTGGAGTTGATCTCGTTCTCGCAGAGATCCGAGAGCAGGAGCGGGTCGGGTCCGAGGACCCCGGCCGGGATCAGCTCGACTCCCTCGTGGACGGTCAGGTGACCGGCGCCGGCCACTTCGTAGTAGCGGAAGGTCGGCGTGTCGGCCTGCCGTCCGAAGGTCCCGAAGAGGATCTCGATGTCGGTCTCGCTGATGGCGTGAACCACCGGCACCGGGAGGTCGGTGCGCACCAGACGATCGCTTCCCTGGAGAAGCGGCGTGCAGCTGGGATAGGGCGGGGAGCCTTCCGCACCGCAGGTAGGTCCGCCGTTGATCCTTCGGGCGCTGGCTGCCTGCTGGATGAAGTAGCCGTCGTTGCCGGAGAAGTGGAAGGCGCTCGCGTAGGTGACCATCGAGCCGCCCTGCTGCGACTGGCCCGAGTGGTAGACGCGCTCCACGTCGAAGCCCACGGGAAGCGGGTTGTCCGGTGAGTCGCTCCTCAGCAGGCTGCCGATCTGGCTCATCATCTCATAGGCGAGGCCGTCATCCGGGAGCGAGAGAGTCGAGTAGCGGGTTCCGCAGGTAGGCGGGAGAAAGCCGAGCAGACTGCAGCCGCCGGTCAGGTAGCTCAGCGACTGGTTGGCGTTCGTTACACCGACGTAGACGATGCCGTTGCGCGCGAAGTACTCGGCGGAGGCGTCCCAGACCGGGGCGGTGTCGAACCCGGCGGTTGAGTTCCACCACTCGATCACGACGGTGCCATTGAAGGGGCCGCGGCTCGCGGGGCGGCGCACGACCATGCGCGTCCGATACGGCACGTTCGCCTGGACCGTCGTCAAGTCCGTAGGCCCGAGGGGCGGATTGTGGGCGTAGCTGAAGAGGTCGGCTGCGCCCGAGACGAAGTACTCCTCCTCGACGTAGTCCTGGGGGAGATCGGCCACCTGTCGCACACCGGGCACGAAGGCGTCGCCCTGACCCACAGGAGGGGCCGTGACGGTGACGGGATCCGTCGGAGCCGCCGTCGCCGCGAAGGAGAGACTGGCGAGGAGCAAGAGATTGAGCAGAGACCACACGAGCGAGCGATGCATCGACATGGGGGGCGACTCCTGACCGCCGTGGTGGAACCCGGATGAGGGGAGGCCGAGACGACGGCCAACAGCGGTCGACCGCATCTTCTCAGGGCCCAACCCCGACGGTCAAGTCGTGGCGGGTTGGTCCGGACGGAAAAGTGGGCAACTCGTGCACCCGCGGGGACCCATGTCATCTTTGCCGAGGTGTCGGACACTCAGCCGGGAGGCCGGTTCCTCCGTAGAGCAGATCATGGACCCGGGATTCCGTGCGGAAGCCGACGTCGGCCCGGCCGCCCAGGAGAGCTGGCGCCGAATCGACGTGGACCGTGTGCGGCGTATACCCGACGGGCTCCTGGTGGAGTCGGTCGTCGCGATGCCCGACTGGCGCTCGAGCCGTTTTCGACCCACGGCCGTCTTCTTCGAGGGCATGCGATACGCGGTCCGTTCCCACCAGCCCGGGCGCGCCGGGTCGCACCTCTACACTCTCGCGGGGTGGCCCGACGACGGCGTCGACGCGCCGGGGCCCGTGATCGAGTACGACGAGGCCTATGTGCGTCGGCGCCAACGGTTGAGATCCCAGCGCCGTACCGCCGACGTCCTGGCAGCAGTGGCCGTCCCGCTGACTCCCCTGCTGGGCCTGTTGCCATCGCGCTTGAAGTCGGCGCTGCACGGGACCCTGGGCGTGCACCCGATGGAGGCGACCCGCGCGTCGATCACCCTCGAGGGCATCGCCGCAACGTTGTGCGGTGCGCTGGCGGTGATCCACATCGTGACGCTGGGACGCCTGACGCCGGAGCTCGGTCACACGTTGTGGCTCCTGCCCCTGCTCAGCGTCGACGCCTTCGTTCGCTACGACGCCGTTCTGCGCGAGGCGGTACGTCCACCGGGCTTCCTCGAGTGGCTCGTCCCCGCCCGTCTCCGGGGCTAGCCTCTCGCTCCATGGCGAGCGCCGCACCGATCGATCAGCACATCGACCTGCCCGGGCGGGGACGGACGGTCGTGCGCGACATCCCGGGGCCGGCGGGCGCACCGGCGCTGTTGCTGCTGCACGGACTCGGCGCGACTGGCCGCCTCAATTGGGGACGCTGCTACCGACCGCTCTCGCGGCACTTCCGGGTGCTCTCGGTCGACCATCGCGGTCACGGCAAGGGCTTGCGCACTCGACGCTTCCGGCTCGAGGAGTGTGCCGACGACGCCGTGGCTGCGGCCGAGGCGTTGGGCGTGAAGCAGCTCGTCGCCGTCGGCTACTCGATGGGCGGCCCGATCGCATCCCTCGCCTGGCGCCGTCACCCGGAGCGGGTGACGGGCCTCGTGCTGTGTGCGACGGCGCGCCACTTCACTCCGCGAAGCACCGCGCGGCTCGCACGCGCCACGCTCCCCGCCGTCGCCCTGGCGACGCGGCTCGTCCCCCACGTCGTGCACCGCCGAATGGTCCAGCGCATGCTCGTACGGATCGAGCACCCCGAGCTTCGCGATCGGGTGCAGGAGGAGCTCCTCGGTCACGAGCCCGCAACGGTGATCCAGGCCGCCGAGGCTCTGACGCGCTTCTCCTCCCACGACTGGATTGGCGAGGTGAACGTGCCGACAGCCGTGGTCGTCACCACCCTCGACGAGCTCGTGCCCGCATCGCGTCAGCTCAAGCTGGCTCGCTCGATTCCCGGGGCCCGGATCTTCGAGGTCGCGGACGATCACGACGCCTGCGTGCGAGAGGCGTTCTCCACGACCTTGATCCAGGCCTGTCGGGCGGTGGCCGGATAGTGCCGCCAGCCGATCAGGGCCGGCGCGCCGGCCCCTGGTAGCTGTCGCCGTTCGGAAAGAAGTAGACGGTGGTGGGG
>CALDCK010000270.1 GCA_937937315.1 uncultured bacterium | reverse complement strand
CAGCGTCGTGATCGGGCTCTTCACTGCCCTCGCCCTCCTCCTGGCCGAGTCGCGAAGGGACCTGGCGTCCGGATTCGTGGCGGCCCTCGGGCTCCTCTTCTCGAAGATCACGATGATCCTCTCCTGGCCGGCCCTCGTGCTCTTCGGACCACGGCGGATCCTCTCCCGGGGACTGCCCGTGCTTGCCGTCCTCGGAGCGGTACTCCTGGCTTCAAGCGTCGTCGACCTCGACGTCACCGAGCGGGCTGCGAACTACCAGCACCGGGCGACGAGCGGAAACCTCTGGTTCATGGTCTCCATGCTGACGGGCGCCGAGCTCGATGGCGTGGCCGTCAAGCGGCTGTCCATGCTCTCCCTGCTGCTGGTGCTAGGCCCCCTCTGCCTGCACTTCGGCGCGCAGCGCCTGCGAGACCGCCACGAGGGATTCGATTCCGCGGCAGCCTTCGTCGCCACCGTGCACCTCCTATTCATGGTCCTGTCCTACAAGACCTACCCCTGGTATCACGCCGGAGCACTGCTGTTCGCTCTCCACGCGCTGCTGGCCGACGACGACTTCCGCCCCCGCCATCTGGCGCCGCTGATCCTCCTCGGCATGCTCGCCCATCTGGAGCCGCGACTCTGGATGCTGGTGCGCGCCCGGGATCCCGGCCTCCTCTCGGGAGTCGGGGGCGCACTCTTCGTCCTCGACCTCATCATGCTCTCCACCCTGCTCTACTGGGTCTTCCTGTGCATCCGACGCTCCCGGGTCTGATCGCGATCATCTTGATGGCCTCTACGCCGCTCCCTCGGTGGGCGGCGGATTCCGGCCAGGACGACTCCGCGGTGATCCACGTGATGTCCATGAACCTGCGCTGGCGCGCCGACCCTCCGCCCAACAGCTGGGAGCTGCGCAGAGAGCGGATCTCCGGGCTGCTTCGGGAAGAGACGCCGGACGTGATCGGCCTTCAGGAATCGCGACCAGAATACGTCGACGACCTCCTCGAGCGACTTCCGGACTACGCCGCCTATCCGACCCTCGGCGACCGCAAGAACACCATCCTCTACCGCCTCGACCGGTTCACCCTGGATCGGGAGACCAGTGACGCCGAGAACGCGCGCGTAGACGCCCCCGAGGAGAGCTGGGGCGAGGGCAGCGTACGGCTGCCCAGCTGCGCAAGGCTCGTGGCGATCGGCACGAAGCGTGGCCTCTACGTCTACAACAACCACTTCGACCATCGCTCGCTGCCGTCCCGGAAGTGGAGCGTCGAGGTGCTGGTCGATCGCATCCGGACGCGAAGGATCGACGATCCGGTCGTCCTCACCGGGGACTTCAATACCTCGCCCGAGGAGGTCACGATGGCCTTCCTCCGTGGCGAGGCGCCTCTGGGCGAGGGCGAGAGCGCCATCGTGAACCCCATCCCCTTCGTCGACACCTTCGGCCTACTGCACCCGACCGAGAAGGAGGGCGGGACCTACCACGGCTTTCGCGGCGAGCGCCGCGGGCGGCGGATCGACTACGTCTTCGCAGGACCGGGCATCCGCGTGCTCACCGCCCGGATCCTCCGCGACGACCGCCGCAGCGGGCACCTGTCGGACCACTACCCGGTCACCGCAGCAATCCGTCTGCCCTGAGGGCCCTCAGCGCCCCCCGGCGGCGGGCTCGAAGGAGCCGTGCCAGCCCGCAGCGAACGCTTCCAGCTCGGCGGGAGCGTAGAAGTGGCGTGCGTACTTCGAATCGTACATCGAGCGAAAGAAGGCGTCGGGGAAGCGGATACGGTCCTTGAACTCCTGATACTGCCGGGCGTAGGCCTTGTCCGAGGCGACGTTGCTCCTCGCGAGCCGGACGTCGCCGAGCCCGAGGAACTTCTCGATTCCACGCTCCTTGACCGCGTCGTCGGTCTCGGTCTTGAGGACGAGCACGTCGGTGTCGCCCTCGCGAAGGATCCCGAAGCCCTCATCTCCGGGAAAGGGATGGCCATAGATGTCGACCCCCGTGGCGTAACGCATCTCCTCGTCGAACCAGATCAGCGGGCGCTCGCAGGAGTACCGCTCGAAGAAGAGCCGGATCAGATCGTCGGTCGAGATCCGATCGGGGCGATAGGGACCGCCCAGGTACCAGGAAAGCAGCTGGAAGAACATGGAGACGCTGGCCGCGATGGGCTCGCGCACCGAGGTGATGATCTTCAGCGGTCGTCCCGGCCGGAGAAGCTGACGGCTCATGCGCCGCTCGTTCAGCCGCTCGTGGAGGGTCAGGCGAAGCTTCGGCAGTGCATCGAGGTCGGCGAAGACCCTGCGGGCGTGGTCGATCTCGCGGCGCAGCGCGTCCTTCAGCTCCTCGTCGATTGCGACGGACTCGACCTCCTTCTCGCGCAACGGCGACATCGTGTGGAGGTGCAGGACCGGATGGAGACCCCGCAAAAGCAGCGTGTTACGAATCGACGAGGAGCCGACCTTGCCCATCTGGTAGACGACGATCGGAGTCGACCGCGAGAGGTAGAGAGCGACGTAGGAGGAGTAGCGCCGCCGCCAGCTGATCCTCAGATCCATCGGGCCTCCGACGGAGCCGTCGACACGGCCGTGGCCCTCACTGCGCCTGGTCCTGCAGCCGCCGGTAGAGGGCCCCCGCCGAGGCGGCCAGCCGGTGCGCCTCCACCACGGGCCGGATCTCCCGCTGGCGATCGACCTTCGAGGGGTCCGGGCGGTTCGGGTTGCGCCCCGCGGCCGCGTCCCCCACGACGCTCCGATAGGCCGCGTCCATGTGGCCGAAGACCCGGGAGGCCTCGGGAAACCGGCTCTCGAAGCTCCGCGCGAAGCGCCGATTGATCCGCTCCACCGCGCTCTCGGGGTCCCCAGTGACACTCTCGAAGGAGAGCAGCTGCAGCGAGGGCGCCAACGCCTCCGCCGTGGTGAAGAAGCGGATCCACTGCGAGAAGACGGAGCCGACCATCCAGGGGGCGTTGTAGCTCCTCGAAACGACGCAGTCGATCGGGTCCCGCAGGATCACCGCCGTGGGCACGCCCAGGGCGACGCCGCGCTTCAGCTGCGCCGCGACGTGGTGGTGGTGCGCGAGCCGCACGCCGGGATTGATCATCAGGAAGCCGTTCACGAAGAAGCTGTTCCCCGATCCCGAGGGGGCCTCGACGCACAGGTCGCTCTCGGGACCGACGAGGTTACCGCTCCGCGGCGCGCGGCGGAGGCGGTGAAGAAGACGGTAGAGGAGTGGGCTGCGCCCCAGCTGGGTCTGGATGCCGAGTCGGCCGACTTCGAAGGCCCGAATCATGGATTGCATGGGTCAGCTTTCGACGTCGAGGAGCTCGTCACGCAGCGGATCGCCCTTCAGAGTCTCCGCGAGGTCGTCGAAGTTGGCCACGACCTCCCGCAGATCGCGGGGATTCTGCTTCACGCTACGAGCCTCGAGGGCCGCGGACGCCGATTCGATGCCGAGGAAGCCGAGCAGCCGGGCTCCCTGCTCCGGGGCTCCGAGGTCCTCGTAGTCGAGGCTCAGGCAGGTCTGCCCGCTGTCATCGAGCCGGGAGCCGACGCAGCGATAGAAGCGCTCGTTGTCCGCGACGTGGCGACGCAGGCTCTCGGCGTCGATCTCCAGGCGCGGCCGCGCCGAATCGAGATCTCGCTCGTCGTACACCTCCCACTGATCGAGGCGCTCGGCGATCCGCTCGGAGACGTAGGCCTTCACCCGGTTCCGGCGCCGCAACACGATCTTCCGGACGCTCGGGTCGGCCACCACGTGGGCGAGGACCGGCTCTGCCTGACCGCTCGTGAGCTTGAAGCCCACGCAGCGGCGGCCCTCGGGGCGTCGCCAGACCCGATCGACGAAGGCCACGGGATCGGCGTCGCGCTCCGTCATCGAGCCCAGGGCGAAGTCCGTCTGGCGGAGGCTCAGAGCGCAGAAGATCCCCCGCGGATTGAAGATCTCGTGGTGGCAGAGTATCTCGGGATGGGAGTCGAGGAGCGTGCACAGCATGTTGCTCCCCGTGCGGCGCGCGGCCACCACGACGAAGCGCACACTGACCCTGTCCGGGCCCGGTGCGGCGCCCGGAGATTCCACCAGCGCCACCGGTCAGAAGAGCGGGCTCGGCTGGAGCCGCTGGGTCATCGCCGACAGCTGGGCCACCACCTCGAGATCCGAAGCCCGCACGCGATAGGCGCTGCCGTCGTAGGAGACGGCGATCAGGTCCTCACCCGAGCGGGCGATTCCGCTGATCCCGTTCTTGGCGATCTGCCGCTGGGTGAGCGAGTCGGTATCGAGATCCACGCGCAGGAGGCTACCCCAGTAGTTCGTGACCACCACGGTGCGGGGATCGGCGAAGCACACGGCCTTCGGCGAGCGCCGACCGATACTCACCGAGTGGCGCAGCTTCCCGTCGTGGAGCCCGTAGACCTTGAGGGTGAAGTCCCGGGAGACGGTGGCGACGAGCTCGCCGGTGGGATCGATGTCGACGTCGTCGATGATCGCCATGTGGCCCAGGAAACGCTCCACGAGGTTTCCCTCGAAGTCCCAGGCCACCAGGATCTGGTCGGCGCCGCAGCTCACGCCGAGCGTCTCGGTCGGATGCAGAGCCAGGGCCTTGACCGCCCCCTCGTGCAGCCGGATCGAGGAGCGCGCCTCGCCGTCGGTGCCCACCCGGACGATGGCGCCGCTGTAGCACGCGGCGAACACGTCGCCGGCGAAGCCCTCGTGATGGGACACCCGCAGGCAGTTGATGGGCCCCTCGCCGAGGGCCGTCTCCTGCACGTGGCGGAGCTCTCCGTCGCGATCGTCGTAGATGTGGAGTCGATGATCGTGGGCTCCGGCCAGCACTCGCTGGCGCGCCTCGTCGAATACCACCGCATTGGCGAGAACCCGGCCCGAGGCGGGCTCGGCCTCGGCTCCCCATTCGCCGCCACTGGGAGTGAGCCGCGCGCGTCGCACGATCCCGTCGTCGGCAACGATGGCGAGCTCGCCCTCACCTCGGGCCGCGACGTCGTTCAGACAGATGTTGCCGGGTCCGGTCCGGCCGAACTCTCCGAGGCGGCGACCGCTCTCGACGTCCCAGGCGACCACGGTTCCGTCGAAGGTCCCGGCCAGGAGGCGCGACCCGTCCGGGGCCCAGTTGATCGAGCGCTCCCACTTCGACGCGACGTTCTCCAGGGTCAGCTTGCGCTCGAGCGTCGACGCATCCCAGATCTCGATCTTCTGGTCGTAGGCCGCCGACAGGATGTCGCCGGTGATCGGGCAGGTCGCGACCTTCTTGATGCCCGAGGCGTGAGCCTCGATTGCCGCGACGGACTCGCCGCTCTGGATGTCGAAGACGCGAACGAAGCCGTCGTCGTCTCCCAGCACGGCTCGGCCGTGGATGGGATCGATGGCGCATGTGTCGGTCTCGTTCTCGAAGGGGCCCCAGACCTGGAGCTGTCGCCCCGAGGCCAGGTCCCACACCCGCAGCGTCATGTCGTCGCCCGAGGTGTAGATGCGTCCATCGTCGTGGACGACCGAGAGCACGTCCTTCTCGTGGCCTTCGATGACGCGGGTAATCGCCCCGGTGTCGAGGTTCCAGACGAGGATGCGCCAGTCGCGAGACACGGACACACCTGTATGGTCGTCGACGAAGGCGAAGTCCTCCACGTCGTCTGCATGGCCCCGCAGCACCCGCTCGAGCTTGCGGTTGCCCAGGTCCCAGACGTGGATGTTGAAGTCCGACGAGCTCGACGCCGCCCGCGTGCCGTTGGGGCTCACGATGACCCGATTGGCGAGGTGGTCGTGGTATCCGAGCAGCTCCACCCGCCCCGTCCCGAGGTCGAAGATTCCGACCGCGCCGTCGTAGCCCGAGGTGACGACCAGGTCCGTTTCCGGTACGCCAACGGCGCACGTGACGGGCCCCCGATGCCGATCGAAGCTTCCCGATTTGTTGATCTCTGCAACCGTCTTCATGGCTCTCACCTTCGTCTCGTCGTTCTTCGCTCTCGTGGGGACGGTGCCGCTGCCCGCCCTACATCCGGATCTCGTGCTGCTGCAGCTTGCGCGGGACCAGATCGTCTCCGGGGATTTCGGCGTAGCGTCGCCAGTACTCCCCGGCCCGGATCCAGTTCACGTTCGTGTTGTTGTGGTCCGATCCGTAACAGAGCAGCTCGGGATTCCTTCGCGCGAGCTCCGAGATCCATCTCTCGTACCGCGCCCGGCGCTCGGTCCACGGGTGATACCAGTTGGAGCAAACCGTGAAGAAGGCGTTGCTCCACCAGATGACGGCGCGGGGATCGGCCTCGACCCGCTCTAGCAGGGGCCCGGGCTCTCCGACCATGTCGCAGTGCACGAACTCGTGGCGCAGCTCGCGATAGGCGGCCCAGTGCTGCGCAAAGGCCTCTTCGCCTCCCCAGCGCTCGACCTCTGCGCTTCCGGCGCTCTCGAGATCTCCCGGGGCCAGCTCGTCGGGAGTGAGATCCCGCCACAGGTGGTAGTACGTCTCGGGGTAGGGGAAACGATCGAACACCCGCCGGAAGAAGCCCGGGAGATCCCTCCCGTCCCAGCTCTCGATGGCGAACCTGCGAATGTCGAGGGCATTCCGGCTGTAGTCGACGAATGTGACCCGGGTCGCCGCATCGAAGCCGTGGGTGTGCAGGATCCGATTCGGCTTGAAGCCGGCGGCCACGCTGTAGAGCTGGCCCACCGGGCCCTCGAAGTCCGGCGGGGGCCGCTCGACGTCGGCATAGGACTCGATGTTCCAGAGGAAGACGCCTCGCCGGGCGTTCGCCGCGTGCAGCGCGATGACGTCGAGAAGCTCGCGTTGGTCCGGGCGCAGGGCGGCGCCCTTGCCTTCGCCGTAGCGGGCGATCCCCTCGCCAAGGAATTTGGAGAAGTCGTCACCGCTGCGGGGCGTGATGTCGAGGAGCTGGTTGCGCAGTGGTCGATCGAAGTCGAGCACCGGGACGCCGCCGCGCAGCGCCGAGTCGATCAGGCCCCAGCCCCCCAGCGCGGGGCGAACCGGGGTCGTCCGACCGCTGGGCGTGAGCGAGCGCAGGCCACCGTCCTCCGTCATGGCGTCGGGGTCCGGGAGCTCCCGGAGGACCTCGTCGGGATCGCCGAAGGCCGGACGGTCGAGGGCGCGATAGCGCTCGAGGTCGACCAGGAGGCAGCGCTCATCGAGACCGTACCAGCCGCCCTGCCCGCCCTCGATGCGGCCGACGACGAGGAACTCGTGCTTCTCGATCCAGCTCGCGAGCTCCGAGAGGAAGTCGAGACCCGCACCCTCGTCGCCGCGCCAGCTCTCCCGGATCAGGATTCCGGGCGCCTGGATGAGGCAGTAGCGGTGACCGCGGCTCGAAGCCTCCTCGAGGATCGCATCCACGGTCGGCGCCTCGACGATCGCGTCGCGGTATCCGTATCGCGACCAGGCGATGGTGAGGTCGCGACAGGTCGGCGCCGAAGCTGCCGCGTCGGCGTCCCCCGACGCGAGGAGGCCGAAGACCAGCTCAGCGTCGCGCATGGGCCGACCGCAGGAACTCCCCCTGCACGACCAGATCACTGCCGATCCTCCGGCAGAAGACGTCCGCGAGCTCCGGCCTGTGATCGCAGCCGCGTCCGGCGAGCGACTCCACGGATCGCATCCCGCCCAGGAACTGGGGCGAGATGGTCAGGACGAGTTGATCGGCGAGGTCCGCCGCGAGGACGCTGGTGATGATCTTGGCGCCGCCTTCGATCATCAGGGAGCGGACTCCCCGCTCGCCGAGACTCAGCAGCAGACTATCGAGATCGACGCTCCCATCGGCAGCGGCATCGACGCACAGTACCTCGGCGCCGCGGTCTACCAGCGCCGCCTGCTTCTCCTCGCAGGCGCCCCGGGTCGCGACGACGAGGGGGCGCGGCTCGACCGTCTTCAGCAGCCGCACGTCGACGGGAATCCGAAGATTCGAATCCACGATCACGGGGATGGGATTCGGCCCCGATGCGAGGCGCACGTTGAGACGGGGATCGTCGACGATGACGGTGTTCACACCCACGAGGAGCGCGTCGTGAATCGCACGCAGCTCGTGGGTGAGCACCTGCGACTCGCGATTGCTGATCGCCGTCGACATCCCCGGCCCCTCGGAGATGCAGCCGTCGAAGCTCTGGGCGTAGGCCAGCGTGACACTCGGCCTCGAGAGGTCGCTAAGCCCGCTCTCCAGTACCGCCTGGACCCGATCGAGAACCTCCTGGCCGACTGCGGCGTCCTTCCGACTGGCATTGCGAAGCGCCTGGGCCAAGAGAGACTCCCATCAGAGCATGTGCGACATCTTCGACTTCTTGGTCTCGAGATAGTCGCAGTTGTGCATGTTGGGAGGAATGTGGATCGGAATCCGGCGCGTGACCTCGATGCCGCTCCGACTCAGGGCGTCGAGCTTCTTGGGATTGTTGGTCATCAGCTGGACCGATTTGATACGCAGGGTCTTCAGGATGTCGACCGCGAGCTTGTAGGACCTCGAGTCGGAGGAGAGCCCGAGCTGCTCGTTCGCCTCGACCGTGTCGAGCCCCTCGTCCTGGAGGCGATAGGCTTCGATCTTGTTGAAGAGGCCGATCCCGCGACCCTCCTGCCGGAGGTAGATGATCAGCCCGCACCCATGGGCCTCGATGTGGTCGAGGGCGGCGCTGAGCTGGTGGTCGCAGTCGCAGCGAAGCGACCCGAAGACCTCGCTCGTCAGGCACTCGGAGTGCACGCGCACGGGCACATCGGCAGCCCCATCGAGATCGCCCTTGTAGACGATGATGTGCTCGAGGCCCGTCCCGTCGCGCACGGCGGAGGCCAGGAAGGTCCCACGGTCGGTGGGGAGATTGGCGGCGGAGGAAAACAGCACTTACACCTACTCGACAGCCAGCCCGCATCGGCAGCTCCGCGAACGCCCCAACCCCGCGAAACAGCATCTCATATCCAACGGTTCCCTTCAACACCTCGAGGCAACATGAAGCCCGGAAGTCCCTACCGTGTCGTTGTTTTCGACTTGGACGGAACCCTTCTTGAGGAGGAAAGTAGCTGGGCCACTCTAAATCGCACCTTTGGTAGCGAATGTCCCGAAACGATGGAGTGTTTCCGCCGCGGAGAGATCGATTACACGGAGTTCATGCAGCGCGACATCGGACGATGGCCCATTTCGCTACACATTTCCCGAGTGCGTGAGGCACTGGGGGGCTGGGCCCTGAAACCAGGGGCGGAGACGGTCGTTGCCGGACTGCGCGAGCGCGGCCTCGAGCTGGCGATCCTCACCGGCGGCGTGAGCGTGCTCGCCGAGGACGTGGCCGCCCATCTGGGCATCTCCGAGCTGGTGGCCAATGAGCTGATGACCGACGACCGCGGCTTCCTGACCGGCGAGGCGCGAATGCACGTCGATCCGCTGCGCAAGGAGCTGGCGCTGGCGCGCATGTGTCGGAGCCTCGGAGCGACTCCCGAGGAGTGCGTCACCGTGGGAGACTCGGAGCTCGACCGCTCCTTCCTCCACGCCGGGGGGCTCGGCGTCCTGGTGGGAGACGCGGAGCGCGGCGAGGCTCTGGGGGTCCCGAGCGTGCCCGCCCTGAGCGGGCTCCTGGCCCTGGTGGACGTCCGGCGCTAGCCACCGATGCGTCCGCTGGCTGCCTTTCAGAGCACGACCAGCGGCGGAGACTCGAAGATGAAATCCGGCCCCAGGCTCGCGTTGTAGGCGCCGACCGCGCAGTAGACGAGGAAATCGCCGATCTCGACGCTCGGGAAGGGGCCCTCCTGGAGCACGTCGTCCTCCCGACAGGAGGCGCCGTAGAGCACGCTGTCGCGGAGCTCGCCCTCCCGGAGCTCGAGCTCCGGCGACCAGGCCTGGATGATCTGGGGCGTGTAGTGGGTGAGCGGAACCATCGAAATGCTGGCATTGGACAGCACGACCTGCCGGGTATCGCGCCGGCTGCGGGGGATGTCGATCACCCGGGAGACGAGGAGGATCGCGTCGTTGACCAGATAGCGGCCGGGCTCGAGGATCAACGTCGGACGCGTCGCCTCGGGAAAGGCCGGTGCGAGCTCTTCGACGATCGCCTCGATGTACTCGTCGATCGGACGCGGGTCCCAGCTCTCGGGCTCGCGGTTGTGGGGCCGGAGCCCGTGGGCGGGGAAGCCGCCCCCCAGATCGATCGTGCGCAGCGCGCTCTGGTAGCCGGGGATGGACTTCTGGGCGAAGGCCGCGAGCTTTCGCGCGGCCAGGCGATGGCATTGGGGATCGGTCGTGTCGCCGAGACCGTGGAAATGGAGCCCGGTGAGCTCGAGGGCTGGGCATTCGCGAATCCGACCCACGGCGGCGTCGGCCTCACCGTCGTCGAGGGAGAACCCGAAGCGGCTGTGACCGAAGTACGGAAGGGAGGCCGCCACCCGGATCCCCACCTCGAAGGGACCGCCCAGCGAAGTGGCCACGCGCACGAGCCGCTCGAGCTCGGACCCGCCGTGGACGTGGAGCAGGGGGCCTTCGAGTAGAGCGCGACGCAGCTCCTCGTCGGACTTATGGGGGCCGTTGAAGACGATCTGCGGCCCCTCGAAACCGAGATCTCGAGCCATCGCGTACTCGCGACCCGACACCACCTCGGCGAGGATTCCGAGGTCTCGCAGCAGAGGCAGCGCGGCGACTTGGTAGTTGGTCTTGAACGAGTAGGCAACCGCGCAAGGACCCCAACGTCCGGCCATCGCGTCGCGCATGGCGGTGGCGCGATCTGTTAGGATAGCCGCGTCCATCAAGAAGAACGGCGTTGGGCGCTCCGCGATGATCTCGAAGAATCGCGCACGAGTAGAACGAGCAGATCCGGCTGAGCCGGTCGAAGCCAGATCGGGAAACACCTGCATGGGCATGGGTAAGTGTACACGGAGCCACTCCGGTGACTCGCCCCATCGCAAAGATCTAACGAGCCGGCAGGTTGGTGGTCTCGAAGCGTGACTTCATTGGGCTCCGGCATGCTTACGCCCAACGACCTCTTCCTGCTCGCCGCGGGGGCATCGGCGCCCAGGGCGGATGAGCTCTCCGAATGGGTTCGCTCGCCGAGCTTCTCCTGGCAGCGCGCCCTCGACATGGCCGCCTCGAATCGGGTGCCCGGCGCGGCTGCCGAGCTGGCCCTCTCCGAACCCGTCGCGGCGCTGCTGGATGACGCTCTGCGCGCGCGCTGGGCCGAGCTTCGGGACACGGCGCGACGGCGCGTGGAGAACGCCGAGGACGAGCTGCGCCGGATCGTCGACGTCCTGACGCGCCGGGGAATCACGTCCCTCATCTACAAGGGGCTCGACTTCGACGCCCTCTGCTACCCCACCGCGTTCCGCCGCTCCTTCAACGACATCGACCTGATCGTGCGCCCCCAGGACGCCCCGGCCGCTGCCGACGCCCTGTTTGCCGAAGACTATGAGCAGCCGCCCCGGACCCCCTCCCTCGACTACTACCGGCGCTTCCACCTGCACGCGATCCTGCTCGATCGCGAGCGACGGCGCCTGCCCTTCGAGCTCCACTGGGCGCTGGAGAGTCCCCACGCCGGAGCGCCCGACGTGCTCCCCCTCATCTTTGCCAAGGCCAGCCCCGATCCCCGCTTCGCCGGGGCGCTGCGCCCGGATCCGGTCGATGCCCTGGCGCTCATGGCCGGACACCTCGAGAAGCACCTCGGTCTGTCGGCCTGGCTCCCGACCCGAGAGGCGCGCCTCGCCTCGGTGGTCGAGGAGGACGGCCTCGTCTGGCTGCTCGACATCGTGCTCTGGATGCGGGCCCTGGGCTCCTCCGTCGAGGGCGCGAAGGTCGAGGCGCGAATGCACGAGTTGGCCGCCGAGGGCGCGATCGCGACGGCGCTGCGCCTGGCCGTCGACCTCGCTCCGTCGGGACTTCCCGAATGGGCCACCGCCCTCGGCGAACGCCTGCCGGGGACGACGCCCCTCGCGGCGCGTTTCGTCTACCCGGACCTCCGCGCCGGCCATCCGCCCACGCCCCGGGCCCGGCGCATGCGCGCCTGGGGGTTCCGTACCCTGCCCGAGGTCGGCTTTGCGCCGATCAGCGCACTCCAGGCGCTCCTGCCGAGCCCGACGGTTCCCGGCACCACGCGGCGCAGCCCTCTGGGACGCCTGAGCCGCATGCCCGCAAAGCTCGGCTTGATCGTCTCCAACGCCGTCGCGGTCGTCCGCTGGCGGATCGACCGCTGGCGCAGCGAGCGCCGGGAGAAGCGCGCCGCACTCGCCGGCGACGTCTCGGTCCATCAGCCCAACGAGTAGTCGCTACGCTCCTCGGGCCGATCCGAGAAGTACTCGACGAGCTCCCACTCGTTGTCGTCGCCGTCGAGGAAGTAGATGCGCTGCCGGCGCGGATGGGACTCGGGCACGGATCCCTCGCGATAGCCCTTCGCCAGCAACCGGTGCCTCACGGCCTCGGTATCCTCCAGGGCGAATCCGAGGTGGTTCACGCCCCACCAGTGCCCGGGGCGATCGTCGGGTGCGTCGACGGCGGCCTCCTTCGACGCGAGGCAGCTCGTGTCCGCCCCCATGTGGGCACAGCGCAGCCCTCGGGCCCGACGCCATCAGCTGCAGACCCGGAACGCGGGAAGCGCAGTGAGCACGAAATCGAGAGAGGCCTCGAGATCGCTCACGGTGATGTTCAGGTGCTCGAGCTGGCTGCTCGAGACGGAGCCTCGCTTCGCCTCAGATGCAGGACCCGGTGGTTCGAGTGGTCCGACACGAAGAGCTCGTCGCGGGAGATCCACTGCGCCCAACGCGGCTGATCGAGATGGGCGATCGGCGATTCCGGGATCGAGGAGAGCTCCCAGAGCAGCTCACCGGCACGGCTCGCGGCCAGGACGCGGTTGTTGGCGCTGTCTACGATCAGCAGCGCGCCGTCGGCGAGGCGCTCGGCGTAGCGCGGCCGGTGCAGCCGGCTCCGGTGCGGCCCCGAGGTCAGTGAGGTGAGCTCCTCCACGATCTCGCCCGCAGCGTCGACCTCGATCACCCGCGAGTTGCCCGAGTCGCAGATCAGCAGGTGTCCGCCCTCGAGGGCCTGGACGCTATGGGGATCGTCGAGCCGCGTGGGACCGTCGAGGCCCACCAGGCGGTGGACCCGACCGGACCAGTCGATCTCCGCCACGACGTCCTCGGCGGAGTCAGCCAGGAGCAACCGACCGCTCGGGAGCATGCGCACGTCGTGGGGATCGCTGAGCGCCTGCCAGGGAGAGTCCTGGATGTGGTGCACCTCGTTACGCACCTCGCCCGAGCGCTCCAGCTCGACGATTCGCGAGTTGCGCCCATCGGCTACCACGAGGGTGTCCCGGTGCGTGCGACGCGCACAGCGCGGCCAGAAGAGGCCGACCTCGCTGGCGGCCTGCCACTCCTCCGCCCGGTCCTCGGAGATCTCCACGACCCGGTCGTGGGCGGTGTCGGCCACCAGCAGACGGCCGTCTCGGACCTCGATGGACCGGGGGAAGGAGAAGCTCCGCCGCCGCGCCAGCGTGGGGGCCCAGCTGCGCAGGTCCGCTCCCTCGGCATCGAGCTCGACGATCCGCCGATTGCCGGTGTCGCAGATCAGGGTGCCGCCGGAGGGCGACCGGTCCGCGAAGGCAGGCGCCCGCAGGTCCGCATCACCCGGCGCGATGCTCCGGAGGCAGCGATCGCCCTGCACCAGGAGCACCCGGTGATTGCCGCTGTCCGCGATCAGCCGCTGGCCGTCGGGCAACGACGCCACGAACTTCGGCGCCGAAAGATGGTGCGGGTCGCTGGACGGGTTCTTCGGCTTGCCGTAGCGCCAGACGGTGTGGCCCTCGCGGTCGAGCTCGAAGACCGCGTGGAGGTAGTCGTCGGCCACCAGCACGTTGCCCTCCTCCGAGAGGCGGACGCTGCTCGGACAGCCCACCGAGGTCACGTTCTCGGGGAGGTACCAGAGCTGGCCTCCGGAGAGGTCGAGCTCCACGATATCGACCTCCCGGACCGCATCGACGAAGGACACCAGCAGCGTGCCCCGGGGCGTCGCGCTCACGGCTCGGGGCATCCGCCGGCTGATTGCGCAGAGGTCGATTCGTCCGGTGACCCGATGGGAGGCGTCGAGCAGCAGGATCTCCCAGGTGGAGCGCCGCAGCAGCGCCACCCGCCCATCTCCCAGGGAACACCCGTAGCCGTCCTCGACACCGAGAGCGTGGGAGTCGAAGAGAATCCGCGAGCAGTCGTCCACGACGAAGGTCCGGCACTCGATCCGAACCGTTCGGGCCTTCTCGAGTCCGATCTCGTCGACGATGAGATGCCGGCCCCCACCGGCCGGCTCGATGAGAACCGGGTGCCGCAGGGGCAGTTCGCCCGGATCCTGCGCAGGTTCTGCGTACTCGATGCCGATCTCGCGGACCAGCGACCAATCCGCCGTGGCACAGGGCGCCTCCGTCGATGCGCCGACCGGGGCGCCCTGTCCCTCGACAGGGGCGCCGGAGTCGGCGGGGCGCATGTGTATGGCGGTCCGGGATGTCACTCACGCTCTCCCGCTACCACTACCGTTTCGGAGAGCGATGAGGGGCTCTTCAGCATATCATGACCGGATCGATTCACGCCGACGGGGCAAAGCTCCGATACGCGCACCGAGCCGACGACCTCGCGCGAGATCGCGCACCGGCGGGAGATGCTCTCTTGACTGATTCACTACTCAACTCCGATTTCATCACGTCCCACGTGACCGGGGGCGATCCCTGGTGCGTGAGTCACGGCGCGGAGGAGGACACCCCCGAGCTTGGCGCGGGCATCCTCTACTACGCCCTGGCCTACGCCCATCGGGCGCGCACCTGCGTATGCCTCGGGTCTGGAGGCGGCTACGTCCCGCGCCTGATGCGCCAGGCCCAGCGCGACCTCCACCTCGAAGACAGCCGCACCTTTCTGGTAGACGGTGCCGGCCAGGTAACCGAGCCCGATCGCGAGATCTGGGGCTCCCCGACCTGGCTGGCCGAGGACGGCCCCTTCCGGATGAACTACCCCGAGATCGAGCTCCGGCTCCAGCTCACCGCGGATGCCTTCCACGAGTTCTTCGAGCCCAATCAGGTGAAGATCGACTACCTGCACATCGATGCGGATCACCACTACGAGGGGGCGAAGCTCGACTGGGACCTCTACAGCACCCTCGTCGGCCCGGAAGGCGTCATCACACTCCACGACACGGTGAACTTCCGGAAGCCCTGCGGCGTCCCGCAGCTGGTCGAAGAGATCAGCCGCGACGATCGCTACGAGGTGGTCAACTTCCCGATCTCTTTCGGCACGGCCATCGTCAGGAAGCATGCGAGTCCTTCTGCTCCAAGACCAGATCTACCTTCCCTCACTGGGCGGCGGTAACAAGTCCACCCGCCTGCTGCTCGAGAGCCTGGCGGAGCGCGGTCACTTCTGTGCAGCGGTGAGCCCGGCGCTCACCACCCGCGCCGGACCCACGACGCGTGCCGAGCTGCTCACGGAGCTCGAAGCGCGGGGGATCACGCCCGAAGAGCCGGAGCGGGACCTGTTCGTCTACGAGCACCGAGGCGTGGGCGTCGACGCCTCGATCTCCACCGACGAGCCAACGCGACGCGCCCACGCAGAGCGACGCATCGCCCAGCTCGACCCGGACTGGGTTCTGGTGACCGACGACAAGAACCGCAACCTGCTTCGCTGGGCCGCAGCATCGGGCCGGCGCACGGCGATGATCGTCCAGACCACGATCCATCTTCCCTTCGGCCCCCGGGCTACCCAGAGCGACCCGGAACAGGCGAGGCTCATGACCGAGGCGGATCGCGTGATCGTGATCAGCCGCTACCTGCAGCACTATCTGCGCGAGCACGGGGGCATCGAGGCCGAGCGGATCTCTCTTCCGGTATACGGCAGTGGTCCCTTCCCGGACCTGGGTCGTCACGATCGCGGCAGCGTCACCCTGATCAACCCCTGCGTCGAGAAGGGCCTTCCGATCTTCCTCGAGCTCGCTGCGACGCATCCGGACGTCGAGTTCGCCGCGGTGCCGACCTGGGGAGCGGACGCCGAGGTCCTCGACACCCTGGCCGCCGCCCCCAACGTCGAGATCCTCGAGCCGAGCGACGACATCGAAGCGATCCTCACCAGGACCCGCGTGCTCCTGGCACCCTCGCTCTGGCCCGAGGCCTTCGGCTACGTGGTCGTCGAGGCCATGCTGCGGGGAATTCCGGTTCTCGCCAGCGACATCGGGGGGCTGCCCGAGGCAAAGCTCGGCGTCCCCTACCTGCTCCCCGTCGCGGCGGCGTCGCACGAAGGCGGTCACTGCGTGAGCCCGCCCCAGGACATCGGGGCCTGGACGGCCGCCCTCGAAGAGCTCCTCGGGAGCCGCAGGGCCTACGAGCGCTGCGCCGCTGCCTCGCGCTCCGCCGCCGAGCGTTTTCACGCGGGCATCGACGTCGGCACTCTCGAGCAGCTGCTGTCGTGAGCCGCCGGCTCGCCGCGATCGTCGACCCCTATGCGTCCGGGATGCACCTCGCGGGCGAGCTCGCCCGTCTCGACGTCGACTGCCTCGCCGTCCAGAGCCAGCCCCTCGTGCCGGAGGTCTTCCGTTCCTCCTTCCGACCCGAGGATTTCGTGGACACGCTCCTGCACACCGGCGATCCGGCCTCGACGAGTGCGCGACTCGCGGAGCGCGAAGTCGCGCTCGTGATCGCCGGCTGCGAGCTCGGCGTGGAGCTCGCCGACGCCCTGAGCGAAGCCCTCGGGCTCCCCGGGAACGGACCAGCGCGACGCGAGGCCCGACGGCACAAGGGGCGGATGGCCGACGCCTTCCGCGAGGCCGGACTTCGCACCCCCGAGCAGGTGTGCTCGGACCGGCTCGAGGTCGTCTCGAAGTTCGCCGCGAGCCGCGGCGGCCCCGTCGTCCTCAAGCCGAGCAGTAGCTCGTCCTCGGACGGGGTCGCGCTCTGCCGCGATGAGGCCGAGGTCGCGCGGGCCTTCGACGCGATCGTCGGCCACGAGAACGTGCTGGGCCTGACCAACCGGGAGGTCGTGGCCCAGGAGTATATGAGCGGACCCGAGTACGTGGTCGACACCGTCAGCATCGAGGGGCGTCACCGGCCGGTCGCCTTCTGGAGGTACCACGAGTCCTCATCGGGTGAGACGTCCCTGGGCTACGAAGGAATGGAGCTGCTGCCGGGTAGCGGCGCGGTCCAGGATCGACTGCTCGAGGAGGCCCGCGCCGGCCTCGACGCCCTGGAGATCCGCGTCGGACCGGGCCACAGCGAGCTCATCTGGACGGAGGCCGGGCCGGTCGTACTCGAGATCGGTGCCCGCCTGCACGGGGGCGAGAATCCGCGCCTCGCCGGCCTCTGCGGGGCGCGATCCCACATTGCGGAGACGGCACGTGCCTACGCGGCCCCCTCGCACTTCGCGGAGCGCGAGGCACCCGGATACGCCCTGACCCGCCACTGCACGGTGGCGTTCCTCCTGCCCCGCGCCTCCGGCATCCTGAGCGCCCTGCCCCGCCTCCCCGAGGTCGAGGCCCTCGAGTCGCTCCACCAGATCGAGATCGGCGACTGCCTCGGCATTCCGGCACCGCGCGTGATCGGCTGGGTCGCCCTCGTCCATCCCGAGAAGGACCGGGTCGACCGGGACCTGGCCGAGCTTCGGCGCCTCGAGACCGAAGGGCTCTACGCGATCGACCCGGCGTAGGGTTGCGGCTCCCGTTACAATCCGGAGATGGCGGCATTCATGGAGCGCTACTCGGAGCAGAGCTATGCGCTGCTCCGCATCGTCTCGGGCTTCCTCTTCCTCTGGCACGGCACCCAGAAGCTCTTCGACTTCCCGATCGCGCCGGGCGGCAAGGTCTCGCCGCTCCTGATCTACGTCGCTGCGCCCATCGAGCTCGTGGGTGGCGTCCTGATCGCAATCGGCCTGTTCACCCGCTGGGCGGCCTTCATCTGCAGCGGCCAGATGGCCGTCGCCTACTGGTCGTTCCACGCCCTCCGAGGGCTCACCCCCCTCGAGAACCGGGGCGAGCTGGCGATCCTCTCCTGCTTCGTCTTCCTGT
>CALDCK010000269.1 GCA_937937315.1 uncultured bacterium | reverse complement strand
CTCGGCTCCCCAACCTCTCCGCGGCAGTCCTGGGTCGCGCCCTCCTAGTAGGCGATGCCCTTCGCGCCCGCCTGGCTTCGGATGGCTTCGAGCACCTGCTGGTCGAAGCCATCGCCCTCGCCGGCAGCGGTCCGCCGCTGCTGTTCCGCGACGACGTAGGCGTCGCGCTGCGTCGACACCTTCGCGATCTGCTCCTTCAGGGCGTTGCGCTGCTCGCGCTTCTCGAGCACGAAGGCCTCGCGCTCCTTCGGGCTCATGGTGCGCAGCCGCTCCGGCAGGATGTCTGCGTCGAGGCGCATCGGGTCGACGCTGCCCGCCTCGACGGCGTCGATCAGGTCGGCGCGTCCGGAGTTCACGCTCCCGCCGGACTTCGCAAAGTAGGACAGGCGCGAGGCGGCGGCCGAGGGTGGCGCGGCCATGGCGCGGTCACGCTTCTCCTCGAGCTCGGCACGCTCGTTCTCGGCGCCGTAGGCGACCACGGTGTCTCCCAGGGCGCGGTTCAGACGCGCCAGCTCGTCGTCGTGGGGCGTCGTCATCGCCACCATGCCGCCGTCCTGACGGATCGAGACGAAATGGCCCGAGCCGGCGGCTGCGATCTCCCGCCAGATGGGGGTCGTCCCGCCGATGCCGCCGCACTGGATCGTGTTCACCACGATCCCGCGCTCGCGGGCGGTCCGCACGCTCTTCGCGTAGGGGACGTCGTTCGGGTAGTCGGTGTGGGGAGGTGCGTCGCCCACGAGGAAGACGACTTTGTAGACGTCCTGGCCCGGCGTCCAGCTCATGCGCTCGACGGTCTCGTGGAGCGCCTGGTTGACCGACTCTGGCGTGTCGCCCCCGCCATCGGCCGACAGCTCCTGGAGGGCGGCGTAGATGGCGTCGATGTCGCCGGTCAGGTCGTGGAAGCGGGTGACGTAGGCGTCGCCGCGGTCTCGGTAGGCCACGAGGCCCATGCGAATCTCGGGGGTGGGCTGGCCGCTCGCCATCTGGTTGGCGATCGACCAGATCTTGCGTTTGGCGCCCTCGAGGAGTCCGGACATGGATCCGGTGGTGTCGAGCACGAAGGCGACCTCGATCGTCGGCGTCGCTGCGGGCGGCCGTGAGACGATCGTTCGCGAGCTCGCGCCGATCGTACTGGCGTGACCGGCGAGGGCGGTGAGGGCCAGCAATGCCGCGACGGCGGCGAGGCGGCGGTTGCGATGGCGGGGTTCGATGGCGTTCATGGGTACGGCTCCTTTCAACGAGGTGACGATTCGAAGCTACGATCCCGCCGCCGGGCCTGCCGTAAATCCCCGGTAAATCGAGGGCGTCCGCCTTTACGCGCCGGATACGCGGAGTGCAGGGCGGACACCTCGAGAGCGGACCGGAGCCCCGCCGCTACACTGGATGCAACGGCGGAGGCTGGGCGTGCACGAACGAATCGATCCGAAGGACTGCATCTTCTGCAAGATCGTTCGGGGCGAGGCGCCGGGTCACGTCGTCTGTGAAGACGAGCGGACCCTCGCCTTCATGGACATCTTCCCGGTGGCCGAAGGTCACGTGCTGGTGATCCCAAAGGCGCACTGCACGAATCTGCTCGACGCCGACCCGACGGACCTCGAAGCGGTCATCGTTCGAGCCCGCACCATCGCCCGGGCGATTCGAGACGCCCTCGCACCCGACGGGATCGGGACCTTTCAGCTCAACGGCGCCGCCGCCGGACAGACGGTCTTTCACTATCACCTGCACCTGATCCCGAGGCAGAGTGGAGAGAAGCTGGAGATCCACGGGCGCAAGCCCGGAAGAGCGGAGCGGCTGGCAGAGCTGGCGGCGCAGCTCTCCAGCGCAGTGGCGGCTGAGGAAGCGGCCGGCGCCGTGAGCTGAGCCCTCAGCTCTCCGAGAAGCCGGCCAGGCTCGCGCTCACCTTGCGGAACTCGTCGACGGTCTCGTGCAGGATCTCGCGCACCGGCTTCACCGATTCGATGCGGCCCGCGACCTGACCGCTGAGTGCGATCGAAGCTTCCATGTCGCCGCCGAAGTAGACGTCGAGCACGCGCCCGAGCACCGACAGCTCCACCTTGTCTTCGCGCTCGAGGCGCTCACTGAAGCCCGTCCGGAGCGCCCGCAGGCCGGGCCGATGGTGGCGGTTGAGGAAGACGGTGTCGGTCTCCTCGGCGGTGCAGATCGCGTTCTTGAAGTTCTCGTGGACGGGGGATTCCGCGGCCGAGACCATCCGGGTGCCCATCTGGACCCCCTCGGCACCCAGGGCGAAGGCCGCCGCCATGGTGCGCCCATCGGTGACTCCGCCCGCGGCGATGATCGGCACGTCGACCTTCGAGCACACCAGGGGGAGAAGCACCATGGTGGCTACGTCGCGGGGATTCTTGAACCCACCGCCTTCGCCCCCCTCGACGATCAGGCCGTCCACGCCGGCTTCGATCGCCTTCAGGGCGGCGCGCAGGGACGGCACGACGTGGAAGACCGTGAGTCCCGCGGCCTTCAGCTGGGCAGTGTACTTCATCGGGTTGCCCGCCGAGGTCGAGACGAAGCGGACGCCCTGCTCGACGACGAAATCGACGATGGAGGGATCGCGCACGAAGAGCTGGGCGATGTTGACGCCGAAGGGGGCGTCGGTGAGGTCGCGCATCTTCAGGATCTCTTCGCGAACCGCGTCGAGCTCTCCCGAAGAGGTCTCGATGATGCCCATGCCTCCGGCGTTGGAGACCGCGCTCGCCAGCGGCGCTCGGGCGATCCAGCCCATCGGGGCCTGGACGATCGGGTAGCGGACCCCCAGCAGATCCGAGACGCGGGTGCGGATCCGCGAGGTGTCGTCCGGGTTCTTTTCAGGCATCGACGTGGGCCTCCACGCTGACGGGAATTCCGTTCAGCACCGATGTTCCGGAGAGCGGGTCGAGCGCCAGCTCGTCCGCCAGGACGTTGCTGTTGGTCCCGGGGCGCTCGGCGGCGACCCGCATGCGCGTGCCGGGCTCGTCGTGTCCCCAGCCGTGGGGCAAGCTCACGACGCCGGGACGGATCGCGTCGGTCACCTCCACCGGAGCGACTACGCTGCCGACCCGCGACTGGATCCGCGCGGCGTCGCCGTCGGCGAGGCCGAGTCGCTCCGCGTCGGTCGGATGAAGCAGGAGGGTGCAACGGACCGGTCCCTTCGCCAGGGTCGGCAGGTTGTGCATCCAGGAGTTGTTCGAACGGACGTGGCGACGCCCCACCAGCAGGAGCCCCGTCGCCGTCGGCTCCGCGAGAGAGGCCTCGAGTCGATCCAGGTCCTCCACGAGCATCGGCGGCGCCAGCTCGATGCGGCCGCTGGGCGTGCGCAGCACCTCCGGAAGTCTCGGCTCCAGGGCCCCCAGGTCGATGCCGTGGGGAGTCGCCTCGAGGGATGCGAGGGTGATGCCCTCCGGGCGCGCGCCGAAGTGGTCTCCGTAGGGTCCGGAGCGCAGGGCGAGGTCCACCATGCGCTCGGGGCCGCGTCGGGTCCCGATCGCCGCGCGGATCTCCTCCGGGTCGCGCCCGTGGAGCGTCGACCCCCTGGATTCGACGGCGGCCTTCACCTGGAAGGCGATCGCCAGATCGTCGAGCGCGGAGACGTCCGCCTTCGGCCCTTGACCGATCAGGACGCCCACGAGCCGCAGGATGATCTCCCACTCGCCCGGCCGACCCGGCGGCGGCTCGAAGACCGGCGGCGAGTAGCGCGCCCAGTTGCGCACCGAGAGCTGGGGAAAGACCACGTCGTAGTGGGACTGCTCGAGCGGTGAGGGCCCGGGGAGGACGACGTTCGCGTGGCGCGTCGTCTCGTTCAGGTAGAAGTCGATGCTCAGCATGAAGTCGAGGGAGTCGAGGGCCTTCGAGAGACGTCGGCTGTTCGGCGTGCTCAACGCCGGATTGCCCGCGACCGTGAGGAGTGCGCGGATCTGGCCCTCGCCGGCGGTCTCGATCTCCTCGGCCAGGCACGCCACGGGGAACTCACCCAGCACCTCCGGAGCGCCCCGCACCCGAGAGCGGTGCCGGTGGAGACCGATTCCCCGTCCCCGTCCCGGCTCGCCCTGGGTGTTGCTCGCGAAGGCGGCGGCCTGGGGGAACATGGCTCCGCCGGGTCGGTCGAGGTTTCCGGTCAGCACGTTGAGCACGTCCACCAGCCAGCTCGCCGTCGTTCCGAAGGCGGTGGTGGTGGTGCCGATGCGCCCGTAGACCGCGGCGGACTCCGCCTCCGCCAGCTCCCGGGCAAGCTCCCGGACGACTTCCGCGGGCACGCCACAGTGCGGTGCGACGCGCTCCGGCGTGAAACGCGCCACGGCCTCCTCCACGACTTCGAGCCCCTCGGTCCATTCGGCGGCGGCCCCGAGGCGCACCCGGCCCTCGGCGAAGAGCACCTGGGCGATCGCGGCCAGCAGGAGCGCGTCCGTACCCGGCCGCAGGGCTACGTGTCGGTCGGCGATCCGGGCGGTCTCGCTTCGGCGAGGATCGACCACGACGAGCTTCCCGCCGCGCTCGCGCAGCCGGCGCGCGCGGCCGCGGAAGTCCGGGGCGGTGAAGAGGCTGCCGTTCGACGCCATCGGATTCGCGCCGAGCATCAGCAGGTACTCGGTCCGGTCGATGTCGGGAACCGGCACGCTGAGGGACGTCCCGAACAGGAGCCCGCAGGCCACCTGCTTCGGGTACTGATCCACCGTGCTCGCGCTGTAGCGGTTGCGCGTCATGAACGACGCGAAGAGGACCTGCATGTAGAGCAGGGTCGCCGTGTTGTGGGCGGAGGGGTTCCCCACGTAGATGCCCAGCGCATCGTTGCCGTGCTCTGCCAGGAGGGGCATCAGGCCGCGCTGGATCTCCTCGAAGGCCTCGTCCCAGCTGGCCTCGACCAGCTGGCCGTCGCGTCGCACGAGGGGAGTGCGCAGGCGGTCGGGATCGGCGTCCAGGTCGCGCAGGGCGACGCCCTTCGGGCACACGAACCCGCCGCTGAAGACGTCTGCGTCGTCGCCGCGGATCGAGAGGACCTCGCGCCCCTTCACGCGGAGCTCGAGACCACACGTGGCCTCGCAGATGGGACAGATGCGGTAGCGCGTATCTTCGCGCTCGTCGGGCCGGTTCAGGTCCATCTTCTCTTCTCCTCCTGGTACGTCACCGGCGCGGGACGAGTCCCGGCAGTGCGAGCTGGGGGCCGCCCTTCGGCGCGGGTCCTCTTCGGGGTCGCGAGCCAACGGTCCGACCGCCAAAGGCGGGCGCGCTCCGGCGCTCCCGCTCGACGATCTCTTCGAAGTCCGGTCCGCCCTCGATCTGGCGTTCGAGTCTGCGGCTCTCCCGGTCCAGGCGCCGCAGGGCGTCGCTGCGGTCGTCCTGCCCGAGCTTCGAGCGGGAGACAGCCTCGCGCAGCACCCGCAGCGTCTCGTCGTAGACGTCCAGCGGGACCGGGAAGGGGTGGCCGTCCTTTCCGCCCAGGGCGAAGGAGTAGCGGGCGGGATCGGAGAAGCGACTTGGCGCGGCGTGGATCACCTCGGCCACGAGGGCGAGGGTCGCGACGGTGCGAGCGCCGAGCCCGGGCGTGAGCAGCAGATCGGCGAAGTCCTCCGGGCCGCGCTCGGCTGCGGCGGCCAGGGCGCCGCGCAGGCGCCGCATCACCACGTCCTCGGATCGGACGTCGTGGTGCGCCGGAAGCTTCAAGTGGGGCAGCGGAGGCGTCGTCGGCACGGGGTCGATTGCGCGCTCGGCCTCGCGCAGGGCCGCGATGACCCGATCCGGGCCGTCGGCCACCAGGGCGAGCTGCGCCTCGCGCGCGGCGCGGGCCCGTCGGTCCGTGAGGTTCACGATCGCG
>CALDCK010000268.1 GCA_937937315.1 uncultured bacterium | reverse complement strand
CCCGGAGCGTTTCTCGCGCGTCGTTGCGGCGAACACCGGACTTCCGCTGCCCCAGGAGATCTCGCCCGAGCGGATCGAGGCCGTGCGCGAGTTCCGCCGCGACAAGCCCACGCCCACGATGGAGGAGATGATGACCGTCCTGGGCAGCCCGGATCCGAGCGCTCCCGAGCGGTCCTTCATGTACTGGCAGAAGTGGACCTGGGAGACCGAGGATCTGCCGATCGGCTTCATGATCGCGAGCACGATCGACGGGCGAACGCTCACGCCCTTCGAGATCGTCGCCTACGACGCGCCCTTTCCCGACGCTACGTACAAGATGGGGCCGCGGGCGATGCCGAGTCAGGTGCCGACCCTGCCCGACGATCCCTCGGTTCCGGCGAACCAGAGCGCCTGGGAGTCGCTCGCGAAGTGGGGAAAGCCCTTCCTCTGCGCGTTCTCGGACAACGACCCGGTGACGCGCGGTGCGGACGCCCTGCTGCGGGAGCGAATCCCGGGTGCGAAGGGCCAGCCCCACCAGACCATCGAGGGCGGTGGGCACTTCCTCCAGGAGGGGCGCGGCGAGGAGCTCGCGAAGATCGTCGTCGACTTCGTGCGCTCCAGCTGACCCCACGCCGAGGCGCTGGTCCAGGGCCCGCGCGCGCGATCCGAGCCTAGAGCGTCTGCGCCAGGTTCCAGGCGTCGAGGAAGCTGCCCTCGAGGTAGCGCGGCCCGGTGCAGTCGCCGATCGGCAGGACGGGTACGCCGATGTCGCCAAGCTCGCCCGCCAGGGTCGCGTCCGGAGCGACGGCGCGAGTGAGGACGACCGTGTCCGCACGCACGGCGCCCTCCTCCCCCTCCGCATTCTGGAAGAGGACCCGTCCCGCTTCGACGGCCTGGAGGCTCGAGCGCAGCATTCGTCCGACGCCCCGCTGCTCGAGGGCGTGAAGGGCGCGCCAGCGCCGAGGGGGTGCCATCTCGGTCGCGAGCCGTGAATCCTTCTCGAGCACGCTTACCTGCGCACCGAGTTCCGACAGCCAGACCGCGAGGCCCACGCCGGCCAGATCCCCGCCGACGATGGCGACGGAGGGGCCGCGGCCGAGGAGGGGCGCGGGATCCTCGGTGAGTGCGCCACGGTCTACGACGTGCTCGAGGTGGATGCCCGGGACCTCCGGGCGCTGGCTGCGCGCGCCGACGGCGACGACCACGGCATCCGGAGCGAGCCTCCTCACCAACGCCGGCGTGACGGGACACCCGAGTCGGACCGTCGCGCCGAGCCGCGCGACCTCGGTCTCGAGGTACGGGAGCAGGGGTGCGTTCGTCGGCTCGGCGGCGCCCGCCACCCGCGCGAGGCCGCCCAGGCGTTCGGTGCTCTCGCACAAGGTCACTCGATGTCCCCGGAGACGCAGGAGTCGGGTCGCCTCGAGGCCGGCGGGACCGCCGCCGACGACCAGGACGTGCTTCGGCGTCGGACTCGTCTCGACCTCGATCTCCCGGGCGCGGGAGAGTGCCGGATTCACGGTGCAGGTCGAGTGGCGGCGCAGGAAGACGTTGCCGACGCAGCGGTAGGAGTAGATGCAGGGGCGCGCGGCGCCGAGGGACTCGTCGGCGAGCTTGCGCGGAAGCTCCGGGTCCGCGACCAGGCGTCGGCCCATGGCGATGAAGTCGGCGCCACCCTCGCGCAGGATCGCCTCCCCGGCCTCGGGCTCGATGCGTCCGACGGCGATCACCGGTACGTCGACGCGTCGCTTGATCGCCGCGGCCAGGTGCGCGTAGGCCGATGGCGTGTGGGGAAGGGGGGCGTCGGTGAAGGCGATGCCCGAGCGCGGATCGGCGTAGGCGCTCACGTGGAGCGCGTCGAGTCCCGCATCCACCGCCAGCTCCGCCGTGGCCCGAGCGTCCTCTTCGCGGATCCCGACCTTCTTGCGCAGCTCGACGGCGTCGAGCCGGCACCAGAGCGGGAAGTCCGGACCCACCCGATCGCGCACGCGGTGGATCGTCTCGAGCAGCAGCCGCGCCCGATTCGGGAGCGGCCCTCCGTAGTCGTCGTCGCGGAGGTTCGTCGAGGGCGAAAGGAAGGAGGAGAGGATGTAGCCGTGGCCGGCGTGGAGCTCGACGGCGTCGAAGCCGGCGTGTCGGGCCCGCTCCGCCGCGTCGGCGAACCGGGTCTTCAGGAGCTCCATGTCCTCGGGGGTCATCACGTGATAGCGCGGGTTCGCACCGGGCTGCGTGAAGGGCAGGGCGATGCGCGCGACCTCCTCGCGGGTGAGGGCGTCGGTCAGGTCGCCGGCGGAATCCGGGACCGGCGACGGGGTCCAGCGGGCGCGCCCGGCGGCGACGTCCTGGAGCGCCACCCGGCCCGCGTGCTGGAGCTGGACGGCGACTGCGGCCCCCTGGTCGTGGATGCGATCGGTGAGCTCCCGGAACGCGGGGATGAAGCGATCCTCCGACAGCCCCATGTTGTTCGGGTTGGAGACGCCGGACGGCCAGGCGATGCCGGTCACCCCCACCACGACGAGCCCGACGCCGCCCCGGGCGCGCTCCTCGTAGAAGCGCGTGATGCGCGGGCCCGGCGTGCCGTCCTCGGCCTCGAGGTTCGTGCCCATGGGCGTGAGCACGATGCGGTTGCGCAGGTGAAGCCCGCCGATCCGGCCGGGTGAGAGCAGATGGGGGAAGCGGGTGGCGGTGCCCATGGGCCCATCATACCCGCGCATGAGACCCCGCGCGGTCCACCCGCGCATGATCCTCCAGGTCCATCTGCGCGCGAACCCCTGCGCGGTCAGCGCGTCAGCAGGACCCGTTCGATAGCCTCGACGACGCCGCCCTCGGCGTTGCTGCGCACGACGTGACCGGCGACGTTGCGAGCGTCTTCCACGGCATTGCCCATGGCGATGCCGAGCCCTGCCTCGCGCAGCATCTCGACGTCGTTGCGGTCGTCGCCGATGGCCGCGATCTGCTCGGGGTCGATCCCCTCGCTGGCCGCCAGCCGGCGCAGCGCAGACCACTTGCCGGAGCTCGGGGACAGGAACTCGAGGATATAGCCCTGGTAGCTCTTGTTGATGAGACGATGGGTGTGGACCTCGGCGCCGAGCGCGTCGCGGGCGCGGGACTCCAGGGCCTCGAGCGAGTCCTCGTCGGCCATCGTGCTCATCATGATCACCTCGGAGGGGCGCGCCGAGGTGAGGTCGTCGACGATCTGGCTGAACTCGGTGTTGTCCGCCAGGTACTCCTGCTGGAACGGGTGCGCCGACTCGATCCGCTCGGTGATCATGTCCGTCCCCTCGTGATAGGCGTCGATGTAGACGAGGGGCGGGCCGTGCTCCCGCATCAGCTCGAGGGCCCGGGAGAACAGCTCGATGGGCAGGAACTCGTGCTGGAGGGTCTTCCCGCTCTCGATGTCCTTCACCAGCACACCGTTGTTCACCACGATGGGCCCTTCGAGGCCGAGGCGATGGGCCATCGGCAGGGCGGTGCGGAAGCGCCGCCCGGTGCACAGGACCACCTGCAGCCCCACCTTCCGGAGGGTATCGACGGCTTCGCATACACCGTCGGACAGCTCTCCGTAGGGGTCGAGCAGGGTTCCATCGAGGTCGAGGGCGACGATTCGGAGCGACATGGGAGACTCAGGAGTGTGCCGCGCGCCGGGTCCAGCGGCCACTTGCCAGCCAGATGCCGGTAGCGGTGGTGGCGACGATGGCGCTCACGAGCTGTGCGATCCAGATGCCGCTCGGCCCCAGGCTCGTCGCGCGGACGAGAAAGATGCCGAGGGGGATCGCCACGAGCAGGCTGTTGGTGAGCGTGATCGCCATCGGCACCAGGAACTCGCCGGCGCCCTGGAGGGAGCGGAAGAAGACGAAGTAGAGGGCGAGGAAGATGAAGGCGGCAGAGGAGTAGACCAGGTACTCGCTGCCGATGCGAATCACCTCGGGGTCATCGCTGAAGAAGCCCAGGATCTGCACGCGGAACCAGAACATCCCGGCCGCGAAGCTCCACATGATGCCCGCGTGGACGACGATGCCGACGCCGATCGCCCGCCAGGCCCTGGGGACGTCGCCGGCTCCGATCGCCTGGCCCACGAGGGTTGCGCAGGCCGTCGCAATCGGAAAGCAGACCATGGGCACGATCATTCCGAGGCGGAGGCCGATGGCGTAGGCGGTCTGGACCTGCTCGCCGAAGGTCCCCGCCAGTCGGATGAAGGCGAAGGTCATGGCCACGCCGCCGATCATCTGGAGGGCAGAGGGTCCGGCGATCCGGAGGATCTCCCCCATCACCGGCAGATCGGGAACGAGATGTCGACGTCGCAGGTGGACGCGCGAGTGGCCGCGGAAGAGTACGGCCACGCCGAGGCACATCGCCACGAGCTGCCCGCAGGCGATGCCCAGGGCCGCACCCTGCACGCCGAAGGCGGGAGCCCCCAGATTTCCGAAGATCAGCACCCACTCTGCGGCGATCGCCACGCTGAACTGCACCACCTGAACGAGCAGCGGCGTGGTGGTGTCTCCGGCGCCTCCGAGGATCGCTCCGAAGAGCAGGGTGCCGATGACGCCGAAGTGGAGAAGGAAGACGAGACGCAGGTAGGGGACGCCCGTGGCGTAGAAGCTCTCGTTGGGCCCGGCGAGAGAGAAGAGGGTCTCGGGGAAGAGCCCCCCCACCAGCGCGACGAGGATGCCCAGCCCGATCCCGAGGGAGATCGACTGTCCCGCCACGTGCTCGGCCCGTTCGAGATCGTCGTTGCCGATGGCGCGGGAGATCAGCGACTGGGTGGCGAAGCTCGCGCCCATCACGATCATGAGCGAGACCTGGCGGACGGTCTGATTCGTGATCACCACCGCCGCGATCGCTTCCTCTCCGAGGCGGCTCACGAAGGTCAAGTCGAAGATCTGGAAGACCGCCCCGCCGAGCACGCCGCTGGCGATCAGGGGCAGCGCGAGGACCAGGAGCGACGAGACGAGGCTGCCCTGGGTCAGATCCCGGTGACGCCATCCCGACGGCGCGGGGTGGCGACTCGCGGGAGGTGCGGCTTCGTCGGTCTCGCGCTCGCCGGGCTCCGGGGACGGGCTCACCGGGCCTGCTTCCGCGCTTCGAGCTCTTCGAGGGAGCGCGGCCAGTCCTTCTTGAGCAGGCGCGAGAGGGCGCGGTCCGCCAGGAGCCGCCCGCCGGTCTGGCAGGGTGCACAGTAGTTGGTCTCGTTCGACGCGTAGACGATCCGCTGCACCGGAGCGCCGCAATCCGGACAGGGCTGCTTGTGGCGCCCGTGCACCGCCATCTCGGGTCGGAACGCCGTGACCTTCTCGGGAAACCCGTCCCCCACCTGCTCGCGAAGGCGTCGCAGCCACAGATCCAGGGTCTCGCAGGTCGCGTGGTGGAGGTTCGCCATCTCGTCTTTCGAGAGCTTCGAGGTGAGCTTCACCGGGGAGAGTCGAGCGCGGTGTAGGATCTCGTCGGAGTAGGCGTTGCCGATTCCGCTCAGGATTTGGGGGTCCGTGAGAACGCGCTTCAAGGTGCGGTTCTCGGCGAGCAGTGCCGTGCTGAAGTCGGCGAGGGAGGCGCCCTGCACCTCGAGTCCGCCGGGATCGTGCTCCGCCAGCGCCGCCTCCCCGCGCACGAGGTAGAGGGTCGCCCGCTTCTTCGGGCTCGCCTCGGTCAGCAGCAGGGTTCCGGTGGGGAAGTCCAGGGCCGCGAGTCCGATCTTGCGAGACGGTCTGGCGCCGCGATCTCGCCAGCGGAAGCGCCCCGCAATCATCAGGTGGAAGACGAGGAAGAGATCGTCCTCGAGCTCGAGGACGATGCGCTTGCCGAGGCGGCGAAGTCCCTGGACGCGGCGTCCGGCGGCATTCGCGATGGGCGGGTCCACCGACCGCAGCAGCGAGGGCCCCACGATCCGGATCGCCTCGAGGGGCTGGCCCAGACAGCGCGACGCCATGCACTCGAGGTAGACGGTGACGTCCGGAAGCTCCGGCATGGCACGAGCATGTCCCATTCCCATTCGACGCGCCCGCGACAGTGGTACGATCTCGCCGTCGTGAGGAACGGATTCTTCAAGGGCCACGGCCTGGGCAACGACTACCTCGTGGTCGATCCGGAGGAGCTCGACTTCAAGCTGACGCCGGCCCGGATCCGACGTCTCTGCGACCGCCACGAGGGTGTCGGCGGAGACGGCGTCCTGGCTCTGGCGCCCTCCCGCAAGGCCGACTTCGGGCTGCGGATCTTCAATCCCGATGGGAGCGAGGCGGAGAAGTCGGGCAACGGGCTGCGCATCCTCGCGCGCTTCCTGCATGCGACGGGTCGCACGCGCCGGGTGCGCTTCCGGGTCGAGACCCGAGGCGGCGTGGTGGATCTGAGACTCGATCTCGATCGCCACGGCGAGGCGTCTTACGTCACCGCCGCCATGGGGCGCGCGAGCTTCCGACCCGAGGACCTCCCCTGCACCCTCGAGGCCGACGAGCTGATCGAGCAGGCGATCCGGGTCGGCAGCCGCACCGTGCGCTTCACGGGCGTGAGCGTCGGGAATCCCCACTGCGTCATCTTCCGTCCGAAGGAGCGCGCGTGGACCGAGCGCGAGCTCTACGGGCTCGGGCCGATCCTCGAGACGCACCGGATCTTTCCCCGCTTCGTCAACGTGCAGCTTGCCGTGCCGACGAGTCGTCGCGCGCTCTCCCTGCTCATCTGGGAGCGCGGCGCCGGCGCCACACGCGCGTCGGGTTCGTCGGCGTGCGCGGCGGCCGCCGCCGCAGTTCGTCTCGGTCTGGTCACGAGCCCGGTCACGGTGCGGATGCCCGGGGGACGGCTGCGCGTGGAGGTGAGTGAGGATTTCGACGTCACCCTCGCGGGTCCGGTCGCCGAGATCGCTCGGGGTCGCCTGGCGGATGCCTTCGTGCGCGGCCTCTCGCGCTGAGGTCGCGCCCCGTCGCCTTGGGGCGGCTACTTCCACGCAAAGACGGGCTGCTCGTAGTGAGCGACCCGCGTGCTCTCGCCGCGCAGCGCGACCTCGCGGAGCTGATAGAGAATGGCGGCGGTGGGTGCGTGGATGTGTGTTCCGAGCAGGGGAACGGTGATCACCGGCCGATCGCTCTCGGGGATCGTCCGCAGCTGCGGGACGTCCGGGCGCTGGAGCTCGTGGAGCGGGACGTGGTAGGCGGCTGCGACCTCCTCGGGATTCGGCTCGAGGTGGGCGCCGGCGCCCGCCCAGACGACGATCGGCGTGATGCAGTAGCCGGAACGGGTCGGGTAGTCGTCCAGGGCGCCGAGGACGGTGTCGCCGGCCAGATGGAGGCCGACCTCCTCGGAGAGCTCGCGCAGCGCGGCCTCCTCGGGAGTCTCGCCGGCGTCCAGGCGGCCGCCGGGAAGGGCCCACTGGCCGGTGTGCGACCGGAGCCGCGCCGCGCGGCGGGTGAGGACGAAGCTCGGGACCCCCGACGGATCCGGCAGCAGCGCCAGGGCCACCGCCGCGCGTCGCAGCCCTTCGGCGGCATGGGCGACGGGAGAGAAGCGGGAGACGTTGGCCGCGACGCGCTCCCTCAGCGCAGCGTCGTAGACGAGGGGCATCGGGGCAGCATAGCGGGCCGCCCGATCGTCGTGGGTGGCAGTGCTCCGCGCAGGGGGCGAAACTCGGCCGCCATGCTCGAAGACGTGTCTCGCCGACGGATCACCCTCGAGGCGTCGGGTGTCGAGATCGCGTTGCTCG
>CALDCK010000267.1 GCA_937937315.1 uncultured bacterium | reverse complement strand
CCACGAGCGCATCGAAGTATTTCATGCTCATCTGGCGGGCGCCATGAAAATGGAAGGTACGCACGAAAGGGTCGACGATGTAGGCCGCGACCTCTTCTCCCATCTGCTCGCTTGCCGCCGTGTACGCGTCGCGATCCGCGTCCGGATCATCCCCGACCGAGAGGTCGAAGAAGTCGAGCGCCGACCTGAAGCGGAAGGCGCGAATGAAGTACCGGACCAGTCGCATCCGGGAGACGAAGGAGACCCCCCGATAGCCAAGGATCTCGAAAACGTTCGACGGCGTGAAGCTGTTCAGCTCGTGGTTTCTGAGGATGCCGCCCGCTCCGCTGCGAAAATCGAAGAGCTGATCAGCGATACCGAGCTCTTCGGACAGCGCGTGCAGCCTTTAATAGTTGGCCAGCAATAAATTGGCACCTGTATCGATCGGAAGTCCCGTGACGTGTGTGGTGCCCATGCGGCCGCCCACTTCGGGCTCGGCCTCGAGCACCCGGACGGTTTGGCCCTCCTGTTGGAGCCTGAACGCACAGGTGAGGCCAGAAATGCCGGCGCCGACAACCGCGATTCTCATAGAGATTCCTCGAGGAGCTCATTGGCCAGTCGTCGACCGGAGCCGATGGTACCGGCGACGCTCGGCCATCCGGCACTGGCGTTCACCAACCAGAGATTCTCGAGCGCCCGCAGCGGATGGCGACTCGGGTTGACGTGTTCGGGCGTCAGGGCGGTACCGTAGGAGTTGCCGCGCGGCGCGTGCACGAAGCGCTCGTTGGTCGGCGGAGTGCCTAGGGCGAACACGTCGATGTGATCGCGCAGTCCGGGAATGAAGCGGGCCTCGATGACGTCGAGGAGATGATTGCGCAGCTTCTTCTTCTCGCGACGGTAGGTGCGCGGGTCCCGTTCGCGGAGTGCACTCCACTCGTCGTAGGATGCGTGGGTTGCCACCTGAAGAGTCTGACATCCAGGCGGCGCCAGGCCGGGCTCGTCGCTATGCAGCGTGGCCGTCGACATGAACAACCACGGGTCGGAGAGGTCGTTTCGCTCCCCCTGGTCGGTATAGATCTGATCGAGATCGTCATGAGGATATGACCAGACGTTGTAGGACCCGAAGCCGAACTCGCGCAGGTCGATGTCCCGAAGGCCGAGATAGAGCGAGATACCGCCGTACGAATAGTCGTCCGACAGCCCGCGAACGAACCGGTCGGGAATCGCACCCGCTCCGGCCAGGTTCACGGTCGCGAGCGGATCCATGTTGGAGATGAAGCGGTGCGCCCGTAGTCGCCGACCGGTCGCGGTGTGAACGGAGTTGACCCGACGATCGTCGACGTCGATGCCGTCGATTTCGTGCTCGAGCAAGACCTGACAGCCGGGTCGCGCGTTGATGCTCTCGACCAGAGTGTCTACGAGGTGGTGATAGTGGTGCCGTGGATAGAAGGCGCCGCTTCCGTAGGCCGTGACCAGCGTCGCATGCAGCAGGAGCGAAACCCGGGAAGGCGGCAGTAGGTAGTCTCCGCACTGCCCAGCGAGGACCGTGCGGACTCTCGGTGAGAGCCGGAGCTTGTCGAAGAGTCGGCCCAGGGTCCAGGTCCGCATCTGGATGAGACGAGGAAAACGCAGCGGCGCAGCGAGCACGTCGACGATCCCGATCGAGTCGGGCAGCTTGGCGAGCTCGTTTTCGATCTCCCCCACGATGTCGAAATAGCGATGAAGCGACTTCGCTTCGTCGGGAAACAACTCGACCGCCCGATCTCGGAAGGTCTCCCAACCGCTCGGGATGCGGTAGCGGTCTCCTGCGACGACGACGTGGTCATAGCCGTCGGGATCGAGCTCGAGGAAGGGCACCCGCTCGAGCAGGTCGAGTCCGTCGAGCAGCCCGTGTACCGAACCGCCCGGCCGACAACCAAAGATGTAGTGGACCTGGGCACAGAACCGGTAGCGCCCAAGATCGAAGGTGTGCGCGTAGCCGCCCGGCGTGTCATGCGCCTCGACGACGAGGACGCGCCGGCCCGCGTGGGCGAGGCGTGCCGCCACCGCGAGCCCCGCCATTCCGGAGCCCATCACGAGATCGTCGCAGTCGAGAGTCGTCGTCACGAAGTCATTCTAGGCGAAACGGCGAGTGGACGAGTCAAATCGTGCGTAATCTCCCCGATAAAGGAGTGTCGGTTAGACGGTCGACTGGGTCTTGCCCAGCCGGTTCAGCGACATCGTCGGGAGCGTGGAAGCGCCCTTACAGCTGCGGATTGAGCCACGGTCGGCTGTATAGCCGGTCCTACACGTCACTTGGCGAGTCCAATCCGGCGCGCGCGTGTAAACTAGCGGCCCAAGTTCGCGAAGCGCCCAGCATGGCGCGCAGCCCGCGAAGCCACCACAAACATGGAAACCGCATGAAACCGAACCCAATCGCATTGCTCGCCATCGCGCTCACCTGTCTACAGACTTCGTCAGCCGGCGCCGCCGATGACATTCGCCTGGTACTCCAGATCACCATCGATGGATTTCGTCAGGATCTCTCCGAACGTTACCGGGAGAACTTCGGAAAAGGTGGACTCGCATATTTGCTCGACAAGGGCGTCGTATATCGAAACGCCCACTATCTCCATGCGAACACCGAAACCATCGTCGGCCATACGACGCTTGCGACCGGAGCGTTTCCCGCGGATCACGGTATGACGGGCAATGCATGGTATGACCGGGCAACCGGCGAGCTCTCCTACAACATCGAAGATCCGAACGCGCCGCTCCTTCCTAGCCGCGATGAAGTCACGAAGGGTGCCCAAGTGGACCCCTCGCAAAAGCTCGCACGAACCGAGGGACGATCTCCTGTTGCGATCCTCGCAGAGACGATCAGCGATCGGATGGCGGCCTACTACGGCCAACAGTCCAAGATTTTCGGCGTCTCCGGAAAGGATCGGGCCGCCGTCGCGATGGCGGGTCATGCGGGAAAGGCCTTCTGGTTCTCGACGAATAATGGCGACTTCGTGACGAGTACGTACTACTACGACGCGTATCCAGAATGGGCGAGCAATTGGAATGCCCAGCGCAAGGCAGAAGCCCTTGCGGGACAGAGCTGGTCGCTTCTCATGGAGCAGTCTCGGTACCTGCTCGGCCATCAGGATGATCGACCATATGAAGTCGACCTCCGTGGCTACGGCCGCACGTTCCCACACCTCCTCGCAGAACAGGGTAATCCGCTGCTGCCCACGCAGATCCTGGTCAGTCCCTATGGTGATCAACTGACGCTCGACTTTGCGCAGACCCTGATCGAAGCGGAAGGCCTGGGACAGGACGAAATCCCCGACTACTTGAGCATCAGCTTTTCAGGCGTGGACGCGGTCAATCACTTCTTCGGACCTTCCAGTCTCGAAAATGAAGACATGGTGCTCCACCTCGATCGAACGCTCGCCCAGCTCATCTCGTTCATCAAGAAGAAGGTGGGGCTCGAGCACACCTTGATTGTGCTGTCGGCAGACCACGGCATGGCAGAGATGCCGGAATATATGTCAGATCAGGGATTCCCAGTCGGGCGCCTCTACCCGGAAGAGATCATCGAGGTCGCCAATACCGCCGGCGAGGAGATGTTCGGGATCGAGAACGTCGTCAAGTTCTTCTTTCGACCCTACCTGTACCTCGAGGACGAGAAGATCGAAGCCTCCAAGCACAGCGTCGCGGAGGTGCGCCGAGGAATCGCCCATGCACTCACCGAGCGTCCGAACATTGCGCTGGCCGTGAGCGGCAAGGAGCTGCGGAAGCCGCAATCAACGTCGCTTCGGAAGCGAATCAAGAGGAACCACCATCCACAACGGTCCGGCGACATCTATGTCGCGCAGGACACCTACTGGTTCAACTTCGAGAAGGGTCCGATCGCGGCCATGCATGGCTCGCCCTGGAACTACGACACCCATGTCCCGATCATATTTGCCGGAGCAGGAATCGATGGCGAAGAAGTGAACCGCCTGGTTCACCCGTCGGACGTCGCGCCCACACTCGCGGCGCTTCTCGGGATGACGGCGCCCGGCTCCGCGAGCGGTACGGTCCTGCCCGAAGCCGTGGACGCACGAGACTAGGAGGAGTGCGAATCGCCCGCAGAGACAGGTTCCCCCCCCGACTCGCCCCACCGCCATTGAGCCTGCGCAGGCAGAGACTTTCCCAGCAACGACAGGCGTAGGCCGAGAAACTGCTGCGATTCCGCAGGGTTTTGGGCGAGGGGCTTTGGGAAACCGAGGCGGAGACGCGCGGGTGGCAGGCCCGACCGCGCCATAGCCGTTCATTTTCTCTGCGGGGATTCCGCCGGTTCGGAATGAGGGCTGGCTACGCCTCTCGAGACCTTGGTAATTCCCTGCGCATCGCGCCGGGGAATCCGCTACCCAGGGAAGATGGATGAAGGACAGCTGCTGCTGTTCCTGACCCAGGTGCTCGTGGTGCTTGCCGCCGCGCGAATCGTGGGCGAGGTATTCCGCCACTTCGATCAGCCGCCTCTCGCGGGAGAGATTCTCGTCGGGCTGCTGCTCGGAAAGACGGTGTTGGGTCAGCTTGCGCCTGGAGTCTTCGAGGCGCTGTTTCCGCAGGACCAGACCCAGCTGGCTCTCTTTGATGTCACCGCACAGATCGGCATTCTCCTTCTGCTGCTCGTGATCGGCCTCGAAGTCGACGCCGCTTCGGCGTGGCGGCTGAGACGCCAGTCGTTTTCGGTCGCGGTGTCGGGCATGTTGGTTCCGCTGGCCCTCGGAACGTGGGTCGCCTGGCTCTTTTACGGGGCTTGGAGCGCGCCGGCCGTTCCCCAGCTTGCATTCTCGCTCTTCGTCGGCGCGGCGGTATCGATCACGGCGATCACGGTCGTGGCTCGTCTCATGTTCGACCTCAAGATCGTCAAGTCGGATCTCGGTTTACTGCTGCTCTCGGCGATGGCGATCAATGAGCTGCTTGGGTGGTTGGTCCTCGCCATCGTGCTGGGCCTCATCGGTGCGGCCGAGCACGGCGGTTCAAACGTTGCCGAGCTGCTGATGATCGTCGGAGGAACGGTTGGCGCTTCCGGTTTGGCGATGACCTTCGGGCGCACACTCACGACGCGCGTCCTGCAATGGTTCGACACGCGCGGCCTCCCCAATCCTGCAACGCCACTCTCCTTTGTGGTCTGTCTGGGTCTCTTCTGCGGGATTGGCATGCACGCGATCGGCGTGCACCCGATTTTCGGCTTCCTGATCGCCGGCGTCATGGCGGGGGATCAGCGTGCTCTGTCCGAACACAGCCGCTCGGTCATTTCCCAGATGGTCGAGTCGATCTTCGTACCGCTCTTCTTTGCCGGCATCTGC
>CALDCK010000266.1 GCA_937937315.1 uncultured bacterium | reverse complement strand
GACCCGGCGCGTCGCACTCCAGCGGCGTCCCTTCGAGGCAGACGAGGCCCCCGTCGCAGGTCTCGATGCCGTTGCAGACCGTGTCATCGTTGCAGTCGAGGTCGTCGCTGCAGATCAGCAGCTGACCCTGGCACTCGCCGGCGGCGTTGCACTGGTCGTCGAGCGTGTCGACGAAGCCGTCGTCGCAGGTCGTTCCCTGCGGGGCAAGGCGGCTCTCGCAGCCCCCGCCCTCGCCGCAGGTGTCGAGGGTGCAGGGGTCGTCGTCGTCGCAAGCGGCGGGGTCGCAGAGCTCGGCTGGCGGAATCACCAGGGTATTGGAGTCGATGGACTCGCCGCCCTCTCCGTAGGTGGTCATGACCACGCGGTAGGAGCGGTTCTCGGCCAGCACGACGATGGTCCGTGCGATCCCGTCCCCATCGGGAACGGCGAGGCCCGCGTCGTACTTCTCCTCCACGCCGGTGCCTTCGTCGGTCGCGTAGACGTAGTAGCCGGTGGCTCCCCCGCTTTCGGGCGGCAAGAACTCCAGCACGACGTCGCGGTCGAGGGCCTGCGCTGCCAGCGGAAGCGTGAAGAGCAGGAAGACGGCGAGGTCGAGGAGCGTGGTGCTGCGGCGGGAAACGGCTCGGTAGGTGCTGCGATGTGTGGCCATGGCGGGAGTTTCGACCACGGGGGCGTTCCACAACGTGAGACGCGTCACGCGTGCGGTGACGGCACGCGAGGAAGAATGTGAGGCGCGTCACGCGTGCAACGGCGACGCCGAGCACTCCGTGAGATGCATCACCTTCGCAGCGGGTTCTACTCCGATCGCGACCGCGCGTCGTCGTAGACGTCGAGGATCCGATCCGTAACGCAGCGCTCGTCGAAGTTCGCTTCGGCATGGACCCGGCTCGCGCGACCCATGCGATGGCGAAGCGTCGGATCGGTGAGCAGCTGCTCCACCCGATCGGCCAGGGCCTCGGCGTCTCCCAGGGGGACCAGGAAGCCGGTCTCGCCATCGACCACGGCATCGCGGCTTCCGATCACGTCCGTGGCCACGATCGGCCGGGCGCAGGCGCCCGCTTCGATGATGGCCCGGGGCAGCCCCTCCTTGAGCGAGGTCAGTACGCACACGTCCGAGTCGGCCGTCAGTCGGGGCACGTCCGTGCGGTAGCCCAGGAACCGGACGACGTCGCCGAGGCCGTGGCTCGCCACCCGGGCCTCGAGCTGGGGGCGCAGGTCGCCCTGGCCGACGATCTGGACGAGGAAGGACCTGCCCCGATCGCGCAGGATGCGCGCCGCGTCGATGAGCAGGGGAAGGTTCTTGACCGGCTCGAGGCGCGATACGCAGAGGATCCGCGGAGGGTCGTTGTCGGGCGGATCCGTCACGGGGAAGTCGCCGAGCTGGACGCCGTTGCCGATCAGTCGGTTCTTGTGATCCGGGGCCAGGCGCCGGCGCCGGCACTCCTCGATGTCTGCGGGGTTCTGGTAGAGGAGCCGGTGCGCCAGGGCGCAGAGCAGTCGCTCGCAGAGGAGGACCGCTCGCAGGACCGCGGGCCGCATGTTGTCGTGGTGATGGAACCCGTGGACCTGCGCCACCACCAGCGGGACCCGGGCGAGCCGGGCGGCGACGGCACCGACCACCCAGGCCGTAGTCCCGTGGACGTGGACGACGTCGACGCGCCGCTGGCGGAAGATGCGCCGCGCTGCGGCGATCGCCCGCAGAATGCCGAGGAGCGAAGCGTCGCGCGGAACGCCCACCGGATGGACGGTGTGTCCGCTCGCGCGCAGGCCTTCGGCGTGGTCGCTCACGGCACACAGGATCTCGTTCTCGAAGCGGCCGCTCTCGTTCGCCTGGCGCACGCGGTGGTCGAGGAGCTCCCGGGCGGACCAGTCGGTATTGATCACGTCCACGACGCGCAGCTTGCGGGTGACCGGCATGACGGCCTCCCCGACGTCTCCCACGTCCGCGATCTCGCCCATGGCCATTACTCTACCCGCCCCTCTGGGATCGCGGCTCAGCGCGCAACGTCGTCGCCGCTGTCCTCGAAGACCGTCGGGCGATACCAATCGTAGGTCTGGCGCACGCCGTCCTCGACGGAGGTCGTGGCCCGCAGGCCCGTCAGCTCCGAGGTGAGCGACATGTCCGGGCAGCGCCTCGAGGGGGAGCCCGGCGTGGTCGGCGCGGCGGCGATCGAGAGCGGCTTCCCGACCACGCGGATGATCAGCTCCGCCAGCTCGCCGATCGTCACCTCGGGCTCTTCGGTACCGATGTTGAGGGTGCGCCCGGCGCACTCCGGCTTCGCGGCGGCGGCCGAGATCATCGCGACGGCGTCGTCGATGAAGCAGAAGGTCCGGCGATGATCGACGGAGAAGACCTCGATCTCGCTGTCCGGCTCGGCCCGGTAGGCCTTCTCGAGCAGCTGGGGAACGACGTGGGCGAGCCCCATGCGCGGTCCGTAGAAGTTGTGCGGACGCACGATGGTGAAGGGCAGGCCGGCGTGCTGGACCATCGCCTCGCCGTAGAGCTTCGAGAGCATGTAGCTCGTTCGCGGCTGGTCGAGCCCCGGCAGCGCGATGGGCACCGACTCCGGGGTGGGGAAGGGAAGCTCCATGTGCTGGAGGGAGCCGGCGTAGACCTCGCTGGTCGAGGCGAAGACGAACCGCTCGAGGTTGCGCTGGCGTCGGGCCAGCTCGATGGCCGACTCGAGGAGCGCCACGTTGTCGCGCAGGGTCGCGTAGGGGCGGTCGAGTACGTTCTGCACCCCGAGGATCGCGGCGAAGTGGTAGATCTGGCCGTAGTCGTCGGGGAGATCCGCGAGGGCGCCGGGCTCTGTGAGGGAGCGCTCGTGCAGCTGGACCCGACCGCCGGCGAGCAGCTCGGTGAGGAAGCGGTCCTGGCGGCCGCGGGCGAGGTTGTCCACGAGATGGACCTCGTGGCCCTGCTCGGAGAGCGATTGGGCCAGGTGGCCCCCGATGAAGCCCGCGCCTCCGGTGATGAGGATCCTGCTCATTGCTGCACCTTTCCTTCGTCTTCTTCGATGTCTCCCCGTCCGATCTTCGCGAACGGGCAGCCGATCTTCTTCACCGCCGCCCGCTGGGCGGGGGTGAGTACGTCGTTGGCGTCGATTACCGCGGTGTCGGCGTTCCCGAGCCACTTCTCGAGGTCCAGGCCCAGGACCTCCCGGTGGGGGACGGCGAAGATCACCGCGTCCACGGCTTCTGCCGGCGGAAGATGGGGCTCCACCGGCATCTCGAGCTCGGGCCACCAGCCCACCAGCGGATCCGAGACCACCACCGAGGCGCCGCGTCGCTGCGCCTCTTCGACGAACACCCGAGCCGGCGAGTAGCGGGTGTCGGCCACGTCCTGGCGATAGGTCACGCCCAGCAGGGCCAGGCGCCGGCCCTCGAGGCCCCCGAGGAGCTCCTCGGTGCGATCGACCGTGGCCAGGGGCATGCGCGCGTTGGTCTCGGTCGTGAGGCGGGCGAAGGGGAAGTCGAGATCCGGGCGCTCGAAGAGCTGCCGCGCGGCCACGATCGGGAACAGGGGGTCCTTCGTCAGGCAGTAGCCCCCGACCCCGAAGCCGGGCTGGCGCATGTTGCTGTGGGTGGGGCGCATCCGGATGGCCTCGATCACCTCGAAGAGGTCGATCCCCACCGCCGTCGCGAACCGGCTCCACTCCTCGATGAAGGCGATGTTCGTGGCGCGGTAGCTGTTCTCCATCACCTTGGCGGTCTCGGTTGCCGTGGTGTGGGCGAGCCGCATGAGAGGGAACTCCCGGACGTTGATGATCTGCTCGAGGAAGCGCTCGCAGGCGTCGGCGGCCTCGGGCGTGTGCCCGGCGTAGACCCGCCAGAAGTTCGTGATCGAGTCCAGGTAGTTCTCGCCCGGCATGACGCGCTCGTAGGAGTGGGCGAGCAGGAAGGCATCCTCCGGCAGGCCGCGCCGGCCGAACGCCGCCGCCAGCTCCGGGGCGACGACCCGCTCACAGGTTCCCGGCGGAACGGTGGTCTCGACCACCACCAGGGCACCGGGTCGCAAGAACTCTCCCACGGTCCGGATTGCCGCGCGGAAGGGCTCGAGGTCGGCCCGGGGCGGCTCGGCCT
>CALDCK010000265.1 GCA_937937315.1 uncultured bacterium | reverse complement strand
CATGCAGGTGAACGAAGAGGCCCGTCGACTGGGCCGCTACATGAAGGTCCGCACCGTGGCCATCTACGGCGGCGCGCCCATGGGAACCCAGATCGACGCGGTGAAGGGCGGCGCCAAGGTGCTGGCCGCCACGCCGGGCCGCCTTCTGGACCTGCTGCGCCGCAAGACCTTCGAGCTGAAGCCCGACCTCATCACCCTCGATCTGGAAATGCCCCGGATGGACGGGTTCACCTTCTTGCGCCTGGTCATGAGCAAACGCCCGACGCCGGTCATGGTCATCAGTGGGCGCGTGGGCGAGGAGAGCGTGTTCCGGGCCCTCGAGCTCGGCGCAGTAGACTTCCTCGCGAAGCCGACGCCTCGGGCCGGGGAAGAGCTCGCGAACATCGAGCGCGAGCTGATCCGGAAGGTCCACGCCATCCGCGATCTGCGCATCGAGAAGGTCCGCGATCGAATCACTGCGTTGCCGCATCCGACGGCGGCCGTCGCCCGCTGCGCGATCCCTCGCGTCGTGGCGATCGGCTCGTCTACCGGGGGACCCGCCGCGCTGATGCAGATATTCGGCGCCTTCACCGAGGCTCCCCCCTGCGCGTTCGTGGTGGCCCAGCACATGCCGAGCGGATTCACCCGGGGGTTTGCGGAGCGTATCGATCGCTTGACGCCCATGCGGGCGGTCGAGGCCCGGGGCGGGGAGACGCTCGTAGAGGGCAGCGTCCTGATCGCGCCGGGAGGCGCCCACCTGGAGCTGGCGGCCGGCCTCGATCAGGTGGTGACGCGCGTCGTTCCGGGCGAGCCCCGGGACAAGTACGCGCCTTCGGTGAATCGGCTCTTCGTGTCGGCGGCGAAGCATCTGGGATCGGACCTCATCGCCCTGGTGCTTACCGGGATGGGGGACGACGGCGCACGGGGCGTAGAAGCCGTGAGGGAGGCCGGTGGCTCGGTGATGGCCGAGTCCGAGGAGACGGCGGTGATCTTCGGGATGCCGCAACAGGCGATTCGGACCGGCGTCGTCGATCGCGTCCTGCCACTGCACGAGATCGCACCAGCCATTCGGGGCGGAGTCGAGACGTCGGAGCGTCGGAACGAAGGCGGCGAGGGCCGCCGAAAGGGGACGAGATGAGCGGCGACGATCAGAAGCGGACGGACCGCGCCGAGGAGTTCGTCCAACTCTTCAATCGCGGTGCCGAATTCACGCGAGAGATCATCCGCGAGAACGAGCGGCTTCGCGTAGAGCTGGTCCGGATTCGGGATCGGCAGGAGTCTGCGGCGCAGAACCCTCGCGACTGGAGCAAGCTTCGTCAGGAGCTGCTCGAGCGGATCCAGAGCCTCGAACGGGAGTGCACCACGGTCCGTGAGCGACTCGACCAGGTCGAGCAGGAGAACTCGGACTTCGCCCAGCGCTACGTGGAGGTGGAGGAAGAGAACAACAACCTCGCGAACCTCTACGTGGCCAGCTACCAGCTTCATTCGACCCTCGACCTCGACGAGGTTTTGAAGATCATCATGGAGATCGTGATCAACCTCGTCGGCGCCGAGGTGTTCGCCGTCTACGTCCTGGACGACGACGCGGAGGAGCTCGCGCCGGTGGCCGCGGAAGGGCTCGAGCTCGCACGATTCCCGAAGGCGCGGCTGGGTTCCGGGATCCTCGGCAAGGCGGTGGCGTCGAGCGAGGCGACCTGTTGGAACACCACGAGCTCGCGGGATCTGACCCAGCCGATCGTCTGCGTGCCGCTCTCGGTGCAGGACCGGCCCATCGGGGCGATCGCGATCTACAGCCTTCTGCAGCAGAAGGATGGGTTCTCGCCACTGGATCACGAGCTCTTCAACATGCTCGGGGGCCATGCGGCCACGGCTCTCTTCGCCGCGAGGCTCTATTCGCAGTCGGAGCGCAAGCTGAACACGATCCAGGGATTCATCGATCTCCTGACGAACTAGCCCGCCGCCGACGCGGAGCAAGTGCGAGGGTCCGGATATGGAGAAGCATCGAGTACTCATCGTCGAAGACAGCCCGACCATGCGGCAGCTGCTCGTCTTCGCTTTGAGGCGTCTTCGGGGCGTCGAGATCGTAGAGGCACAGGACGGCATGGACGGCCTTCGCAAGGTCTCGAGCGACCACTACGACATCGCCCTGATCGACATCAACATGCCCGTGATGGACGGCTTGAAGCTGATTCGCCTGATTCGCGGCGAGGATGCGCTGAAAGACATTCCGATCGTCGTGATCACCACCGAGGGTGCCCGTGAGGATCGCGACCGCGCGCTCGCGTTGGGCGCGAACGAGTATCTGACGAAGCCGATTCAGGCGAACCGCGTGCTCTCCGTGGTGAGGAGCCTGCTCAAGGTCGGCTGATTCGATCCGGACCGGGCTCGCTGGCCGAGGCGCGCCCGGCGGGGCGCTCCTACCAGTCGCGGATCTTCGGCTGTGGTATATCTCCGCCGTGGATCGGGGTGCTCGAGTCGCAGGGGTCGTCGCCGCTCTGGTGCTCGCTTTCGCGCCGGGCTGCGGCTATCGGCTCGCAGGCTCGGGGGTCGGCGAAGCCGATTCGATCGCGATCCGGACCCCACAGAACGAGTCCTTCGAGCCGGGTGTGGAGTACGTGGTGGCGGACGCGTTGCGGCGTGAGCTTCTGCGGCGTTCGAGCTCTGCGCTGGTCGAGGATCCGGCGCGAGCGGACGTCGTCGTGAGCGGACGCGTCCTTCCGGTCGGAGGTCGGGCCCAGAGCTTCTCCTCCGCGATCCTCGGCCGCGAGCGGGAGGTCGTGCTCGTTCTCGATCTCGAGGCGATGCGCCGCGATGGCACGGCCCTGGCGATCTCCCAGGGCGCCCTGCGCGAGTCCGAGCGCTACCTGACGAGTGCGGACATCGAGGCCCAGCGCAAGAACCGGGACGAGGCCCTGCGCCGCCTCGCCGCGGTCCTGGCGACGCGCTTCTTCGACGAGGTGGGTGAGGCGCTCTCGCGATGAAGGTCGAGGAGCTGGTTGCGGAGATCGACGGCGGCGAGGTGCGATCCGCCTACCTGCTGGTGGGAGAAGAGCCGCTCCTGCGGGACGACGCCCTCGACGCCCTGCGCCGCGCCGTGCTGGGCGAGGGGGCGAGCGACTTCGACTTCGATCGGCTCGAAGGGTCGGGAACGAAGCCCGGCGTCCTGCTCGATGCGGTCGAGACGCTTCCGGTGCTTTCTCCGCGCCGGCTCGTGATCGTGAGCGAGCCGGAGGCACGTCGCGGCGCGCGAGGCCTGACCGAGGGGATACCGGAGGCCGTCGAGCGGGCGGGAGCCGGGGGGACCTGTGTCCTCGCGATCGCGTCGAGCAAGGCGGACAAGCGGGCGCGTTGGGTGAAGGCCTTCGGGAACGCCGTCGTCGACTGTGCGGCGCCGACGCGCACTCGCGAGATCGCCGCGTTCATCCGCCGCGAAGCCGAGCGCCAGGGGGGCGTACAGCTCGGGCGGGGAGTGGCGGAGCTCCTCGCCGACCGGATCGGCCCGCAGCTGCTCCTGCTACGCAACGAGATCGCGAAGCTCGCGCTCTTCGCCGGCGAGGGGAAGTCGGTGACCCGGGAGCACGTGGCGGCCGGCACGGCCTCTCTCGCCGAGGCTCCGATCTGGGATCTCACCGATGCGATCGGGGAGGGGAGGGCCGCGGATGCCCTGGGTGTCCTCGCGCGGTTGCTCTCGGCGGGAGCCCCTGGCCCGGTGGTGCTCGGGTCGCTCACCTCCCACTTCCGGCGTCTGCTCCGGATCGCTCACGGGGCAGCAGTCGCCGGACCGCCCTTCGTGCGGAAGAAGCTGGAGACCCAGGCGCGCCGCTACGGTCCGCGGCGTCTACGCAGCTCCCTGGACGCACTCCATCAGACGGATCTGGCTCTGAAGGGAGCCGGCGCCCTGCGACCGGAGCTCGCGCTGGAGCGTCTGGTGATCGCCCTGGCGGGCTGAGAGCGGGTCAGGCGCCGAGAGCGTGAGCGCGCTTGGCGAGGCGAGAGAGTCGTCGGCTGGCCTGCTTCTTCGAAATCACGCCCTTGCTCGCCGCCTTGCGAAGCGCCCGCTCGGCGTCTCGCAGCGCCGTGCCGGCCGCCTCGGATTCACCGCTCGCGATGGCGGTGCGGGTCGTCCTGACCACCGTGTTGAGCCCCGTCCGCACGTGACGGTTGCGGTCGCGCCGCTTGAGGCACTGCCGAGCTCGCTTCTTTGCCGACTTGTGGTTCGCCAAGACCTCTCCGGGGTTCTAACGGCGAGCCAGCATAGTCTCCGCCGCTGGCCCTGTCGAGGACGCCCGAGGGGCGATGCAGCGATTCAGCCGCCTCCCCGAACCGCCGATAGAAGACCGAGAATCGGTGGTTTGGCGGAGAGGAATGCCGTGAGGGCAGTGCGGGATCGATGGGGCTCGAGCGGGCTCGCGTTGCTGACGCTCGTCCTGTTCCTGTGGCTGGTCCCGTCTGGGGTCCAGGCCCAGACGGAGGTGTCCACGACCCTGCAGACCCCCGCCCTGTCTCCCCAGGGGGACGATTCCGGTCGAAACGCCGCCGGCGGCTTCGGCGACGCCTCGCCGGCTTGGATCGGTGCTCCCGCACCCCAGACGACGGCGCCCCGGGTGGAGACGGTGGTCCAACGGACCTGGCGTGACCCGTCGACCTCCCTGGAGCGGCGCGTTCTGTCCACCCGGCGCTCAGCCCTCGAGGTGGGCGTCTGGGATCTGGACGCCGCTGCCCTGGCCCTGATGGAGGGCAGCGTGGGAGGCGGATCACCGATCGAGCGTGCCGACGGGGCGGTGGCTCTGGCTCCGAACCTTCCGGCGGCGCATCTGGCGCGGGCCCGGGTGCTCTGGCTGCACGAGGAGGCGCCGATGGACGCCGTCCGCGCCGTCGTCGATGGACTCCGGGTGGTCGGGTCCAACGCCGAGGCGTCGCTCTGGTTTGCCGGCTCGGGACTCTATCTGCTCGCTCTCGCACTCCTGGCGGGCGGTCTCTTGACCCTCGCGCTCGCCGCGGCCCTGGCAGCTCCCCACGCCGCCCACGATCTCTCCCACCTGATGCCGGGCCGACCCGCCAGCTTTGCCCAGGCGGCATTGCTCGGGGCGGTGTTGCTGATGCCTCTCGCCCTCGGCGAGGGCACCCTCGGACTCGCCCTGCTGTGCCTCGTCATCGGCGTCGTCTACGGGAGCCGACGTCAGCGCGCGGCTCTGTCCGTGGCCACCCTGCTCGTGCTGGCTGGCCTCTACCCGGTGCCCCGCCTCGCCGGCGCGCTTCTCGACGCCTTCCCGGGCGACCCGGTCGCGCGCGCGGCGTACTCGACCGGACACGGAATGGCCTCGCCAGTCGACATCGCCCGCCTCGAGGCGGCAGTCGACGAGGACCCCCTGG
>CALDCK010000264.1 GCA_937937315.1 uncultured bacterium | reverse complement strand
GTTCGATCTGGGCGCGCAGCTCGATCTCGACCTCCTCGGGCCGGCCCCGACCCGCCGCCTCCTGGGTGGTCCGGGGCAGGAAGCCCTCGGCGTCCATCAGGGAGGGGACCGCCGCGGCTCCCGCCACGGGGCCCCAGCGGTAGGACTCCCACTCCGAGGTCAGGGTGAGGTGCACGCCGAGGTCGATGTCCGGGCGCGCGCGGGCCATCCGGGCCGCCTCGGGGAACCAGGCGCAGGGAGTCATCAGGCTGGCACAGGTGGCCGGGCCCCGGTCGAGGGCCTCGAAGGCGCCCACGTTCGCCGCGTGACACATGCCCACGTCGTCGCAGTGGACGATCGCAATCCGGTCGTCGCGGCCGAACCCCAGGCGCTCGGCGAGTGCTTCGGTCATCGGGCCTCCGATCCCGCGGCGGACCGGCGGATTCTATCAGCCCTCCCCCCAACCCGACGCGTGATACCCTGCGCCGCCGTGTCGAAACGGGGCCTCGAAGATCTGGCGGCGGTGGCCTGCGCCGCGGCCGACCGCGCACGGGCCGAGGTGCTCCCGCGCTTTCGCGACGTTGCGATCGAGATCAAGAGCGACGGGTCTCCCGTCACCGAGGCCGACCGCGCCGCCGAGCGCGCGATGCGTGAGACCCTGCGCGAGGCCACGCCGGACATCGCTCTCGTCGGCGAGGAGTTCGGCGGCGAGATCGAGGCGTCGGGTCGGCACTGGGTCCTCGACCCGATCGACGGCACCATCGCCTTCTCCCGGGGCATCCCCCTGTTCGCCACCCTGCTGGCCCTGGTGGAGGAGGGCGAGCCGGTGCTCGGGGTGATCGATCTCCCGGCGCTGGGCGAGCGCTACGTGGGTTGGAAGGGTGGGGGGTGTCGCCGCAACGGCGTGCCGACCCGCGTCAGCGAGGATCGGGACCTCGCGTCCGCCATCGTCTCCCACGGCGACCCGTTCACCTTCGAGCGCTTCGGGCGCCGCGACGTCTTCGAACGCATGGCCCAGCGGATCCCGCTGCTGCGGGGCTACACCGACGCCTTCGGTCACGCCCTCGTGCTGGGAGGCGGAGTCGGGGCGATGGTCGACCTCGACCTGAACCTCTGGGATGCGGCCGCCACCCAGGTCCTGGTGCCCGAGGCGGGGGGGCGCTGCGTCAGCCTGCCGCCTCGCGGCGGCAAGATCGGGCTGGTCCTCGGCGCTGCGCCGTTGGTCGAGGCCCTCCTCGCGCTAGTCGACGAGCCCGCCTGATCCCGGGGACGCGGCGTCGCTCGCCGGCACCACCACCAGGGTCGCGGTCCGGTGGGGCGGGTGCAGGTGACAGCGGATTCCGAAGATCTTTCCCCCCTCGACGGCGGGGATCTTCACCGGGTGCTCGATGCCGACGGGCAGCACCTCCTCGATGCCGAGGCCGTCGATCGCAAAGCCGTGGGGCGTGTCGGTCGTGTTGAAGAGCGAGAGGGTGTGCTCCCGTCCGCCGACGACCACGATCGTCGCGGGGATGAAGACGTTCTTCTCGCCGATCTTCGTGGACACGACCTGGATCACCGACGCATCCGATTCGTAGCCCTCCGCGTGGGCGACGGCGGCGACGCCGACGAGGATCGCGAGGGCGCAGGCGGTGTTGAGGTGGAGCGGATGGCGGCGACTTCTCATGAGGATCTCCCTGTATGACGAGGCGACCGGGCAGCCTCTTCACTATCCTAGTTCTCGGTTGCAGGATAGGGGAGCCCCCCCGCTCCGCTGCCGCCCCTCCGGCGCCTCGCGTCGGAGCCCGGCGCGCCGGGTCTGCGTCCCGTCCGCCGCCTCACCCCACCCCACTCGCGAGACCCCAGGAGTCGAGCGCACAGGAGCCCGCGAAGCCATGTCCAACGCCCCCACCCTCGACGACGCGACGCCGCTTCTCTCGGGTGCCGAGGCACTCGTCGATCGGGCTCTCGACCGGGCTCGGGAGATCACCGACGCGGGCAAGCGCATCGATGACCACCAGGTGCTCGTGGAGCGCGTGACCTACGCGGCGACCCAGATGCGCGCCGGGCGCGAGACCCTCGAGGCGGCCCGCGCCGCGAAGGGGGAGGGGCGCCTGCCGGAGATCCTGGAGACCACCTGCGCGGCTGCGATCGCCCTGCTCACCCGCGACCTGCGCGCACGACTCGAGCCGGCGCTCGAGGACCTCGGCCTCGACGATACTGCGCTGGAGGACGCCTTCCCGCGCTCTCTCTGCGCCGTCGAACGACGCGTCGGCCACGAGTCGGTGCTGCGGGCAATCGGCCGTCACACCGCCGAGACCCGAGGGCGTTCGCCCTGGCCCCTCGACGACATCTCGGAGCAGGTGCGTGACGCGGTCCGGGAGTTTGCGGAGCAGGAGGTGGCCCCGGAGGCGGAGCGGATCCACCGCAACGACGACCTCGTGCCCGAGAAGTTCATCACGAGCATGGCCGAGCTCGGCTACTTCGGGCTCGCGGTGCCGGAGGAGTACGGCGGGTCCGAGATGGGCAATCTGGCGATGATCCTCACCACCGAGGAGCTGTCGCGGGCCTCGCTGGCGGCGGCGGGCTCCCTGATCACCCGCCCCGAGATCCTGACGAAGGCGTTGCTCCAGGGTGGGACCGACGCCCAGAAGAGCGAGTGGCTGCCGAAGATCGCGGCCGGGGAGCTCATGGTCGGGATCTCGGTCACCGAGCCCGACATCGGAAGCGACGTCGCGTCGGTGAAGTGCCGCGCAGAGCGCCGCGGCGACGACTGGGTGATCGACGGCCCCAAGTCCTGGTGCACCTTCGCCGGCCGCGCCGACGTGCTGGCCGTGCTGGCCCGCACGGACCCGGACCCGGCGAAGGGTGCGAAGGGGCTCTCCCTGTTCATCGTGCCGAAGGACTCCTTCGATGGACACGAGTTCGAGATGGAGCAGGCCGGCGGGGGACGCGTCGTCGGCAAGGCCGACGCCACGCCCGGCTACCGGGGGATGCACTCCTTCACCCTGAACTTCGAGAGCTACGTCGTCCCCGGCGCGAACCTGGTCGGTGAGGACGCCGGGATGGGGCGCGGCTTCTATCTCCAGATGGCGGGCTTCGCCGCCGGGCGTCTGCAGACCGGGGGTCGGGCGTGCGGGCTCGCCCAGGCGGCGCTGGAGAAGACCGCCGAGTACGTGGTCGACCGCATCCAGTTCGGTCAGCCCCTCGCGCGCTACCAGCTCACCGAGTACACCCTCGGCCGCATGGCCGCGATGCTCGCCTCGTCGCGGGCCATCACCTACGCAGCGGCGCTCGCCATGGACGAGGACGAGCGCAAGGCGGCGCCTCTCGCCGCGCAGGCGAAGCTCTTGAGCTGCGACATGGCGGTCGAGCTCACCCAGCAGGGCCAGCTCATGCACGGCGGCTGGGGCTACGCCGAGGAGTATCCCATCAGCCGCTACGTGGTGGACGCCCAGGTCCTGCCCATCTTCGAGGGCGTGAAGCCGGTCCTCGAGCTGAAGGTCGTGGGACGCAGCCTGCTCGCGTGAAGTGTCGGGGGCCCGAAGGGCCCTCGGCCTAGGGCTCGTTGCGCGCGCGCATCTCCCGCACCGCCTGGACGGTGAAGTAGATTCCCAGCGCGACGAGCACTCCGAACCCCCAGCGGTTGAAGGTCAGG
>CALDCK010000263.1 GCA_937937315.1 uncultured bacterium | reverse complement strand
GGAGGACTGCGCCCAGGCGCAGGGTGCGACCCTGGGTGGCTGCCCGGCAGGTCTCCTGGGAGACGTGGCGGCCTTCTCCTTCTATCCCAGCAAGAACCTCGGTGCCTATGGCGACGCCGGCGCCTGCGTCACCCGCGATCCGTCGCTAGGCGAGGCGCTGCGCCGGATGCGGACCTACGGACTCGAAGGCGCCGAGGCCCGGTGCGAGGGCATGAACGCCCGCCTCGATGAGCTCCAGGCTGCAATCCTGAACGTGAAGCTCCCTCGCCTGGGCGGTGATCTCGCGCGTCGCCGGAGTCTGTCGCGCCGTTACGACGAGGGGTTGCCAGCCGGGGTCCGCCGGATTCCCGCCGCTCCCCGGGTGGTCCATGGTCGCCACCTCTACGTGGTCCGGGTGGCGGATCGGCCCTCGGTGCAGGCGACCCTGGATGCGCGCGGCATCACCACGGGCGTGCACTACCCGATCCCCATCCATCGGATGAGCGCCTACGCCTTCCTCGGCTGGGGGGAGGGCAGCCTGCCGGAGACGGAGCGGCTGGCCGGGGAGGTGCTCACGCTGCCCCTCTACCCGGAGCTCGGCGAAGAGGCGGTGGATCGGGTGTGCGCGGCGCTCTCCGAAGTGGTCGGGTGAACGCGGACTCGCGAGCGGCACCGGCTGGGCAGCCCTGGGCGGGGCGAGGGACCGGGCTCGGCCTCTTCGCCGGCTACCTCGTCCTGGTCTTCGCGTGTCTCCATCCCACCCTCGATCAGCCTCCGGTGTGGGACACGACCATGGGGCTCTTCCCCGGCGCGATCGTGCTGGCCGAGAATGGCTTCGATCTGTCCGATCTGCTCTCGCGGCCCGGCTGGTCCCAGGGCGGTCCGAGCATCCATCCCTTCTCGCTGCCGACCTGGCTCACCGCCGTCGTCCTGCGCGGAATCCCGGACGACGCCCTGCTGCGGGTCGTACTGCACGGGCTGCACTTCGGCATCGCAGCCCTCGCGCTGCTCGGAACCTTCCGTCTCGCCTGTCTCGTGCTGGCGCCGGCTCTGGCGTTGGCGCTCTCGGGCACGCTCTTCCTCTTTCCCCTCTTCCAGGTCCAGGCCGGCTACCTCTACACCGAGATGCCCCTCGCGGCCTGCACTGTGTGGGCGGTGACCGAGGCGGCGCGCCGGCGCTGGGGAAGAGCGGTCGCCTGGAGCGCTCTCGCCTGCTTCGTGAAGGAGCCGGGCATCGTCGTGCCGGTGGCGCTGGCCGTGGCGGCGGCTCTCGAGCGAGCCCCCCTGCGCGTGCGCGGTCTCCGCGTGGCTGCGCTGGCCGCTGCGCCGGCGATCTTCCTGGCGCTCCAGATCCTCGTCGCCCTGCCGGTCGAGGCGGCCACGGGCTTCCGCCCGCCGCCCTACGGGGTCTACCTGGCCGACGTGTTCCGCAAGCTGGCGATGGTGCCGGATCTGGCTGTCCTGCTGTCCCTGGCCGGCCTGGCCGTCGCGCTGCGCGTCTCGGAGTCCTGGCGCGCGTTGCGCGGATCGGGGTCGAGGAAAGCGGAGCCCGATCCCGCACCGCGCGCCCTGGCCCTCTGCCTCCTCACCCTGGGGAGCTTCGCGGGCTTCTATGCCCTCGTCCCACTGACTCGCGTCGAGATCTACGTGCTCCCCCGCTACTACGTGCAGATCGCGCCCCTGGTGCTGCTCCTGGTGGCGTCCCTGGCGCTTCGGGTCGGAGGTGCGCGGGCCGTCGCCGCACTGCTCGCGCTGCTCGCGATCTTCTTCGCCGTCAACCGCAGCGGGTGGCTCTATCCCGCGGTGCCGGGCAACGAGTTCTCCCTGGCGGAGCGCTCGGCGGAGTATCGCGACCTGCTGACCGTCCAGCGCGAGCTGCTCGACGCGGCCTTCGCCCTGCCCGCCGACATGCCGGTCTTCTACGGGCTTCCCGAACACTTCCTGCTCTCCTATCCGCGGATGGGCTACGCCCCGGGGCCCCTTCCCCGGGGTCACTGCATCTGGCTCGAGCCGCGCTGGCTCCACGCCCCCCTGGAGGACTTCCCGGACCGCTTCGCGATCCTCTACGACTTCGTGGGCTACGGGGGGAACGCGTTCCAGGCCCTGGTGCGGCAGGCCCGAGCGGATCCGAGCCGTCGGGTCCACACCACGGTCTTCTCCTCGGGCCGCTATCGCACACTGCTCTTCGAGGTGGCCCGCGTCGCCCCCCCGACATCTCGGCGAAAGATGCGTCCCTGAGTCGCCGATAGGAACGGGCGTGGGGAGGGCCGGAGCTTGTCCACGGTACTGGTGATCGAGGGCTCCGCGCCGGAGCGCGCGCGCATCCGCGCGGCGCTCGACGCGTCCCAGATATTCAAGAGGGTGCTCGAGGCGGCCGACGGCCTCGAGGGGTTGCGTCTGCTCGTGAGCGAGGCCGTGGACGTGGTGGTCTGCGATGTCGACGTTCCGGGATTCGACGGCGAGAAGCTGCTTCGGATGAAGGAGTCGAGCCCCGGCGGAGCCAACACGCCCTTCGTCTACCTGACCCGTCCCGGGCACGGGGAGCACCGCGCGCGGATCCTCACCCTCGGCGCCGCCGACGCGATCCAGAAGCCCTTCCACATGCCCGAGCTGGTCGCGCGACTCCGGCTGCACCTGAAGGTGAAGCGGCTCCAGGACGAGCTCCGCCTCAAGAACGAGACCCTGGCGCGTCTCTCCACGGTGGACGGCCTCACCGGTCTGCGTGCGCGTCGCTATCTCGACGAGGTGCTCAACCTCGAGTTCCTGCGCGCGCGTCGCTACCGCACGGATCTCTCGGTGATCATGATGGACGTGGATCACTTCAAGCGCATCAACGACGTCCACGGGCACGTCGCAGGCGACATGGTCCTGCGGGGGCTCTCGGAAATCCTGCGCAGCATGCTGCGCAGCACCGACGTGGCGGGCCGATTCGGCGGGGAGGAGTTCATGGTGGTCCTGCCGCGCTCCCGCCTGGATGGCGCCACGGTGTTCGCCGAGCGGGTGCGCGAGGCCACCCAGAAGGCGCGCTTCGGCATCCCGGACGGCGAGGTCGAGGCGACCCTCAGTCTCGGGGTGGCGCAATACCAGCGCGATCAGACGTCGGCCCAGGATCTGGTAGCCCTCGCGGACCGGGCGCTCTACGGCGCGAAGTCTGCGGGTCGCAACCGGGTGATGACCGCCTAGCGCCTAGTTGCCGTCGGGCGTCGCGGCTCCGCGCCGTTTGCGCCAGGCCTCGATGCGTTCGGCGATGTCCACCTCCCGGCCCTCCCGGGTCGGCTGGTAGAAGCGCTCGCCCGCCAGGGGCTCCGGAAGGTTCGGGGTCGAGACGAAGCGATCCTCGGCGTCGTGGGGGTACTCGTAGCCCGCGCCGTAGCCCATGTTCTTCATCAATCCGGTGGGTGCGTTGCGCAGGTGCATGGGAACCGGCAACGAGCCGTGGGCCTCGACCGCCTCGAAGGCGCGGGAGATGCCCCTGTAGGCGGCATTGCTCTTCGGAGCGCAGGCCAGGAAGGTGACGGCCTGGCCCAGCGCGATGCGACACTCGGGCATGCCGATGCGCTCGACCGCCAGATAGGCGGAGGTGGCAATCGAGAGAGCGGCGGGCTCGGCGTTGCCCACGTCCTCCGAGGCGAAGATGACGAGCCGGCGTGCGACGAAGCGCGGATCCTCGCCGGCGGCCAGCATGCGCGCCGCATAGTAGAGCGCCGCGTCGGGATCGCTGGCCCGCAGGCTCTTGATCAACGCGGACACTACGTTGTAGTGCTCCTCGCGGTCGCGGTCGTGGAGCAAGACGCGCCGACCGGCGGCCTCGCGGACCGCCTCGAGGGCCAGCGGGGAATCGGCGGGGGCGTTCTGGCGGTGGATCGCGACCGCCGTTTCGAGGAGACCGAGGGCGCGTCGCGCGTCCGCGTCGGCGGCGTGGACCAGCGCCGCGATCGCCTCGTCCGATACCGACGGTCCCCCGGCGCCGAGTCCGCGCTCCGAGTCCGTTGCGGCGCGGCGCAGGACGCTCGCCAGGGCATCGGGCGCGAGTCGTTCCAGGGCGAATACGCGACAGCGGGAGAGCAGCGGGGCGATCACCTCGAAGGACGGGTTCTCCGTAGTCGCGCCGATCAACGTGACCGTCCCGGACTCGACGTGGGGAAGCAGCGCATCCTGCTGGGCTCGATTGAGGCGATGGATCTCGTCCAGGAAGAGCAGGGTGCGGCGACCGGCTGAGCGTTCGCGACGCGCGCGCTCCACGGCGGCGCGGATCTCCTTCACGCCGGCCATGACCGCGGAGAGGGGCTCGAAACGCGTCGAGGAACGTTTCGCCAGCAGGCGCGCGAGGGTGGTCTTCCCGCAGCCCGGAGGGCCCCAGAGGATCAGCGACGGCAGCTCGTCGGCATCGACCAGGGACCGCAGCGCGGCGCCCGGTCCGAGCAGGGCCTCCTGACCGACGACCTCGTCGAGGGATCGAGGTCGCATCCGATCGGCGAGGGGCGCGTCCGAGGCCGCGGGTCCGGGAGGCTGCGGTGCGAAGAGCTCGAGGGACTCGTCCGGGGGCATGCGCGGAGCGTAGCAACGTGGGATCATTCGCCGCGGATGCAGTTTCGCGCCATCGGTATCACGGTAAAGCCCGAACAGCCGCAGCTCGCCGGGCTGGTGGAGGAGCTGACCCGATGGCTGCGGGACCGCGGCGTCGAGGTCTGGCTCGACAGTCAAGCCGCCGCGTGGACCGGGGACGACTCCCTTCCCCTCGAGTCACTCGCGGACAAGGTCGACATCGTGGTCGTGCTCGGTGGAGATGGGACGCTCCTGGCCACGGCCCGCGCCATCGCCGATCGGCGCGTGCCCATCCTCGGCGTGAACCTGGGGACCCTCGGTTTCCTCGCCGAGACTTCGAGCGACGAGCTCTTCGAGACCATGGAGGATGTCCTGGCCGGGCGCTTCGAGGTCTCCGCGCGGATGAGGCTCGATGTCGGTGTATCGCGCGAGGGTCGCGAGCTCGGCCGACATCTCGCGCTCAACGACGCGGTGATCGGGAAGAGCGCGCTCTCGCGCATGATCGACCTCCCGACCCGCGCCGACGGAGCGGACGTCACTACCTATCACGCCGACGGCTTGATCGTCGCGACCCCGACCGGGTCCTCCGCCTACTCGCTCTCGGCGGGCGGCCCGCTGCTGCTGCCCCAGGCCGAGGCGATCGTGTTGACGCCGATCTGTCCGCACACGCTCACCCAGCGACCGCTCGTGCTGCCGAAGACCTGTGTGGTCGAGATCGACATCCAGAATGCGGGCGGGGGCGACGTGCACCTCACCGTGGACGGCCAGGTCGGGCGACCGCTCTGCGAGGGCGATTGCGTGCGCGTCGCCCTGGCGGCGGAGCCGGCCCGGCTGCTGGTCTCCCCGAAGCGCAACCGCTTCGAGGTGATGCGCGCGAAGCTCCGCTGGGGCGAGCGATGATCGAGACGCTCCGCATTCATGAACTCGCCATCGTCGACGAGGCGGAGCTCGAGTTCGGGCCCGGGCTCAACGTGTTGACCGGTGAGACCGGGGCGGGGAAGTCGATCGTCCTCGGGGCGCTCGCGATGCTGGCGGGGGGGCGCGCCTCGTCGCGGGCCGTTCGCGAGGGCGCGAGCGAGGCCCGGGTCGAGGGCGTGTTCCGCACCGAGGACACGCCGGAGCTCGAGGCCGAGCTCGGCCGCCGCGATCTCCTGGGCGATGAGCACGAGCTGGTGGTCCATCGCTCCTTCGCGGCGGCGGGACGGTCGCGTGCGCGGGTATCAGGGCAGATCGTGCCGATCGCGACACTCGCGGACCTCTTCGAGGGCCGGCTCGAGATATCGAGCCAGCACGATTCCCAGGCGCTGCGCCGGGGCGAGTCCCACGGGCGGCTCCTCGATCGCACCGCCGGGCTGCTGCCGCGCCGGGAGGCGGTGGAGGAGGGCGTGCGGGCAGTTCGCGCCCTCGACGCCGAGCGCGATGCGCTGCGCGAGGCGGCCAGGGAGCGCGCACAGCGTCAGGACTTCCTGGCCTTCCAGCTGCGGGAGATCGACGAGGCGAAGCTCGAACCGGCGGAGATCGAGAGCCTGCGCGGGTTGCGCTCGCGTCTGGCCCACGCCGAGCGGCTCCGCGAAGACGGTCTCGCGGCCCTCGGCCGTCTCTCCGGCGATGCGAACGGCGAGTCTCGCGGCGGCGCCGACCTGCTGGCCGAGGCGGGGCGTCTGCTCGAGGCCCTGGGGCCGTTCGACGGCGAGTTCGGCGCCCTCGGCGAGCGACTCGTCGGAGTGACGGCGGAGGCGCGAGACATCGCCGCGGATCTCGAGCGCCTGCTCGACGGACTCGACGCCGATCCGTCGCGCCTCGGGGAGATCGACGAGCGGCTGCACAAGGTGGAGCGACTCGAGCGCAAGTACGGAGCCGGGGTGGCGGAGGTGCTCCAACACCGGGACGCCGTCGCCGAGGAGCTCGCCGGCATCGAGGGCGCCGACGCTCGCGAGGCGGAGATCGAGGCGGAGCGGGCGAAGCGCGTCGCCCGGCTCGAGACCGATGCCCGCGCCCTGTCGAAGGGGCGTCGCAAGGCGGCGAAGCAGCTCTCCGCCGAGGTGGAGACGGCCCTGCGCGAGCTCGCCATGCCCGAGGCCCGCTTCGGCGTCGACCTGTCCGAGGCGACCCGGGAGGAGGGGCTTCCCTGCGGCCCCGGGGGCTTCGAGGCGCCGCGATTCCTGTTCAGCGCGAACGCCGGCGAGACGCCCCGGCCCCTGCACCAGATCGCCTCCGGGGGCGAGCTCTCGAGAACCTTCCTGGCTCTGAAGCAGGCCCTGCGCGAGGCCGGGTCCGGGATGGTGCTCGTCTTCGACGAGGTCGACGCGGGGATCGGCGGCGAGGCCGCGGACCGGGTCGGCCAGCAGCTGGCGAAGCTGGCCCTGCACCATCAGGTGCTCTGCATTACGCATCTGCCCCAGATCGCGGCCTTCGCCGATCGGCACTTCCGGGTGGACAAAGTCACCCGCGAGGGCCGCAGCGTGGCACGCATCGCGGCGGTTCAAGGCACTGAACGGATTGAGGAAATTGCCCGGATGGCGGGTGGGGATGCGCCTGGGAAGGCGACGCTCCGCTACGCCCGGGAGCTCCTCGAGCAGAGAGGCCCCGGCCCGCCGTCCCCGTAGGGGTCAAGGACGGGTTCGAACCCTCCGATCAGGTCCTTGGAGCCTGGGGGTGGAGCGGTGTGCGTACGTGCGAACCGTCACGCGAATCCCGGGCCGGAAGAACGATGTCGAGAGACACCAGCACGCCTTCGAGCTCCGAGCTCGCCGGCCCGGTTCCGGGCGGCGCGGCGGTGCGGGTCTTGCGCGGCTTCTACGAGGATCTGGAGATGTCCCTCGATCGGGATTGGATGGTGATCGGGCGCGGGCGTGACGCGGACATCGTGATCGCCGAGCCGACCATGTCGCGGGCTCACGCCGCGATCGGATTCGATGGAAGCCGCTTCTACCTACAGGACCTGGGCAGCACGAACGGAACGCGACTCAACGGTGGGACCCAGGTCAAGGCAGTGCTGAAGGACGGGGACGAGATCCAGCTCGGGAAGTTGCTCCTGCAGGTGGCGCTTCCGAACTGAATGAACCGACCTGTCGTGCGCTCTGGGAGGGGCGGTGCGGGTCGAGACGGGGACAGCATGGACAAGTTTTCGCTGATTGTGGTCTCGGACGAGACGTCGCCGGTGCGACGCTACGAGATCCGCAAGGTTCTCGTCCGCAACAGCATCATCGGAGCCGCCTTGGCCACGGTGCTGCTGCTCGGACTGCTGGTCGACTACGTGCGCGTTCGGGTCGACAACGTCGAGCTCGACGGGCTGCGCGAGGAAACGATCGCGCGTAGAGAGCAGGTCGCCGGCTTCCAGGTGAAGCTCGAGGGCGTGGAAGAGCGCCTGGCGACTCTCCTGGAGTTCGAACGCAAGGTGCGCATCATCGCGAACCTCCCGGGCTCGGCCGGGACCGGCGGTGGCGAGATCACCGCAGTCCTCGGTGGCGACGGCGATCTCGGCGCGCCGGGAGCCGAAGGGGGCCTCGACGAGCCCCTCGACGATATTCCAGCTTCGGGCCGACTGATTCAGATCCAGCTCCCCAAGGAAGACGCCAGCGTGCCCGAGCGGGTGCGGCTGCTCGAGCAGGCGGCCGAGTACCTGGGCGAGGTGGCGGAGGGTCGGTCGCATTCCCTGGAGGCGCTGGTCGACGCCCTGGAAGGGAAGCGGGACTTCCTGGCCTCGTCGCCGTCGATCTGGCCCGCGAAGGGCTGGCTCACGTCGCGCTATGGCAATCGCATCTCGCCCTTCACCGGAAGTCGTCAGTTCCACGCCGGCATCGACATCGCCGGCGCAAGCGGGACGGACATCGTGGCTCCGGCCCGGGGTCGGGTGGTCTTCGCCGGCAAGCGCGGCCCCCTGGGCAATGCCGTCACCATCGACCATGGCTGGGGCGTCCGGACCCAGTACGGCCACAACAAGGAGCTCTTCGTGAAGAAGGGCGATCGGGTGGAGCGGGGAGACCGCATCGCGACCCTCGGCAACTCCGGCCGGTCGACAGGGCCCCATCTCCACTACGTGGTCGAGGTGAACGGGAAGACCCGCAATCCCCTGGACTACATCTTCGACTGAGCCGCCCCCGGTACCGGGGCCCCCGCCGGGATTGCCGGCCCCGGGCCCTGGAGGGTCCGGTGCTCCCCCGGTCGGATGCCGCGCTCGACCCCAAGCCCCGGGCGAGCGAAGTCGATAGACTCTTCGACCACACATGGCGAACGTCTTCCACAAAGTATTCGGCAGCCACAACGATCGGGTGATCAAGAAGATCATTCCGCTCGTCGAGCAGGTGAACGCACTGGAGCCCGGGCTGGTGGGCCTCTCGGACGCGGCCCTGGCCGGTCAGACCGGCCCGCTGCGGGAGCGTCTCGAGCGTGGAGAGCCCCTGGACGATCTGCTCCCGGAGGCCTTCGCCCTGGTTCGGGAGGCCTCGAAGCGCACCCTCGGCCAGCGCCACTACGACATGCAGATCGTGGGTGGCGTGGTGCTCCACCGCGGCGGCATCGCCGAGATGCGGACCGGCGAAGGCAAGACGCTGGTCGCGACCCTTCCCTCCTACCTGAACGCCCTCACCGGGCTCGGCGTCCACGTCGTGACGGTGAACGACTACCTGGCGCGCCGCGACGCCGAGTGGATGGGCGAGGTCCACCGCTTCCTCGGGCTTCGGGTCGGCGTGATCGTCCCCGAGCTCGACGACCGTCAGCGGCGCGAGGCCTACGAGGCGGACGTCGCCTACGTGACGAACAACGAGCTGGGCTTCGACTACCTGCGCGACAACATGAAGCTGACCACCGCGCACCGAGTCCAGCGCGAGCTCAACTACGCGATCGTGGACGAGGTCGACTCGATCCTGATCGACGAGGCGCGCACGCCACTCATCATCTCGGGCCCGTCCGAGCAGAACACGCAGCTCTACGCGGTCGTCGATCGGATCATCCCGCGGCTCGACCAGGGGACGAAGGGAGAGGCCCAGAAGGACATCGAGGAGACCGGGGATTTCTGGATCGATGAGAAGTCCCACAGCGCCACGCTCACCGAGGAGGGCGTGCGCAAGGTCGAGAAGCTCCTCCGCGTCGACAACCTCTACGACCCCCAGATGGCGCCGGTGCTGCACGCGATGAACCAGGCGCTCTCGGCCCACTCGCTGAAGAGGCGCGACGTCGACTACGTGGTGCGCCAGGGCGAGGACGGGCGGCCCGAGGTGGTCATCGTGGACGAGTTCACCGGGCGCATGATGCCCGGGCGGCGCTGGTCCGACGGCCTGCACCAGGCGGTCGAGGCGAAGGAGGGGATCCCCGTCCGCAGCGAGAATCAGACGCTGGCATCGGTGACCTTCCAGAACTTCTTCCGCATGTACGACAAGCTCTCCGGCATGACCGGCACCGCGGATACCGAGGCGCCCGAGTTCGCGAAGATCTACGACCTCGACGTCTCGATCGTGCCGACGAATCGGCCGATGATCCGCGACGACATGCAGGACGTCGTCTTCAAGACCACTCGCGAGAAGTTCGAAGCGGTCATCGAGGACATCCGAGAGCGACACGAGGCCGGGCAGC
>CALDCK010000262.1 GCA_937937315.1 uncultured bacterium | reverse complement strand
AAACGCGCGCGCTCCGCATCGAGCACCGGCTTCTCGAAGTCGAGGTACAGGCGCAGGCGCTCCGTGCCCAGCGCGTGGGCCAGCAGGCACTCGGCGTCGAGGCGCGCGGTCTCGATGCCGCGGCTCGCGAAGTGCTCGGTGGTCCAGCGCAAGAGCTCGAGTACGGTCCAGACCCGCTGCTCCCCGGCGCCACTCACACGATCGGAAGCGATCACGCGGCGTCTTCCGACGCCATCGCCTTCGCATTCATGTGGGAGAGCACCGCGTCGAGCAGCTCGTCGAGCTCTCCCTCGAGGACCGCCTCCAGCCGATGCACCGTCACACCGGCGCGGTGATCGGTGATGCGCGTCTGCGGGAAGTTGTAGGTGCGGATCTTCTCGCTGCGCTCGCCGGTGCCCACCTGGGCGCGCCGCTCGCTGGCGCGCTCGCCCGCTGCCCGCGCCTGCTCGCGCTCGAGGATTCGGGAGCGCAGCACTTTCATGGCCTTCGCCTTGTTCTTGTGCTGGGACTTCTCGTCCTGGCACTGGACGACCGTGCCCGTCGGAACGTGGGTGACGCGGACGGCGGAGTCCGTCGTATTGACGCTCTGCCCGCCGGGCCCCGAGGCGCGGTAGACGTCCACCCGCAGGTCGGAGGGACTGATGTCGATGTCGACCTCCTCGGCCTCGGGCAGCACGGCAACGGTGACGGTGGAGGTATGGATCCGCCCCTGGGACTCGGTCGCCGGCACCCTCTGGACGCGGTGCACACCGCGCTCGTACTTGAGTCGACTGAAGACCTGGTCACCGGTGACCGAGGCGATCATCTCCTTCAAGCCACCGGTGTCCGACTCCGACATGGACAGGGGCTCGACCTTCCAGCCCTGGCGCTCGGCGTAGCGTCCGTACATCCGGAAGAGGTCGAGGGCGAAGAGCGCGGCCTCCTCGCCCCCCGTACCCGCCCGGAGCTCCAGAATCGCGTTCTTCTCGTCGTTCGGATCCTTCGGCAGCAGCAGGAGGCGGATCTCCTGCTCGAGCTCCTCGCAGCGCGGCTCCAGCGTCGCGAGCTCGCTCTCGGCCAGCTCGCGCATCTCCGAATCGCGCTCCTCGAGCATGGCCTTCGCGTCCTCGAGCTCGCGCAGCACCTTCTCGTAGGCCTCGGCGGCCACGGCAGCAGGCCGCAGGGCGGCGTGCTCCTTCGCCACCTTCGCGTACTCGCCAGGATTCGACGCCACCTCCGGCGAGCCCAGCTGCTCCTCGAGCGCATTCGCCCGAGCCGCAACCGACTGGATCTTCTCGAGCAGGTCGGACATCGCGGGGGATTCTAGGGGCCTTCACCCCCCGGCGCCCCGCAGGCGTACGAGCGAAGCGAGTCACGCCCTCCCAGTAAGCGTACGAGCGAAGCGACTCACGCCCTCCCGGCAGGCGTACGAGCGAAGCGAGTCACGCGCCGCCCGACCCGGGCGCCCCCCACGAAGGCAACCCATGACGTAGCGCCCGACGCCCCGACCCCGGCTGGGCGCCCGCCCCCCGACATGACGACCTCGAAGCCCCTCTCGACGCGGGCCGGCCACCCGGGAGCGACCGAAGCACCCGCCCGGACCGCGCAAGCGCCCCAGGCCGGCGAAGCCGGCCGGTCAGGCGCGCGCAGCGAGCCGCAGGCGAGCGAAGCCACAAGCAAGCGAAGTCAGTCACCCCAGGTCAAGTCCAGACGCCACCCGCGCCCGACCGACCTCAAGAGTTCATAGACTCCAGGAACTCCGAGTTGCTGTCCGTGGCCTTGACCTTGCCGAGCAGGAACTCCATCGAGTCCACTGCGGACAGGGGCGCCAACACCTTGCGCAGGATGTACATGCGGTTGAGCGCCGCCTCCTCCAGCAGGAGCTCCTCGCGGCGGGTCGCCGAGCGGTTGATGTCGATCGCCGGGTAGGTCCGACGATCCGACAGCTTGCGGTCGAGCACGATCTCGCAGTTGCCCGTGCCCTTGAACTCCTCGAAGATCACCTCGTCCATCCGGGAGCCGGTCTCGATCAGCGCCGTCCCGATGATGGTGAGGCTTCCCCCCTCCTCGAGGTTGCGCGCAGCCCCGAAGAAGCGCTTCGGCTTGTGCAGGGCGTTCGAGTCGACGCCTCCCGAGAGGATCTTCCCGGAGTGGGGCACCACGGTGTTGTGGGCGCGGGCGAGGCGCGTGATCGAATCGAGAAGGATCACGACGTCGCGACGGTGCTCCACGAGGCGTCGCGCCTTCTCGATCACCATGTCCGCGATCTGGACGTGTCGGGTCGCCGGCTCGTCGAAGGTCGAGGAGATGACCTCGGCCTTCACGTTCCGCTGCATGTCGGTGACCTCTTCCGGGCGCTCATCGATGAGCAGCACGATGAGGTAGGCCTCCGGGTGGTTCGCGGCGATCGCGTTGGCGAGATCCTTCAGGATCATCGTCTTCCCCGCCTTCGGCGGCGACGGGATCAGCGCCCGCTGACCCTTCCCGATCGGCGCGACGAGGTCGATGATGCGGGTCGTGACGCCACCCGACTCCGACTCGAGCTCGAACTTCTCCTCCGGATAGAGCGGAGTCAGGTTGTCGAAGAGGATCTTGTGCTTCGCGACCTCGGGCGACTCGAAGTTGATCTCGTCGACCTTCAGCAGTGCGAAATAGCGCTCGGTCTCCTTCGGTGGGCGGATCTGTCCGAGCACCGTGTCGCCAGTGCGCAGGTTGAAACGGCGGATCTGGGAGGGCGACACGTAGATGTCATCGGGGCCCGCCAGGTAGTTCTGCTCGGGAGCACGCAGGAAGCCGAAGCCGTCGGGCAGCGTCTCGAGAACACCCTCGGCGTAGATTCGGCCCCGCTTTGCGGTCTGGGCTTTGAGGATCGCGAAGATGAGATCCTGCTTGCGCATGCCCGCCGCGTTCTCGACGGAGAGCTCCTCGGCGAGGGTCGCCAGATCCGGCATCGAGCGTCGCTTCAGCTCGACGACGTTGATCCGAACCGTCGACTCCGCGACGGTGCCCGAGGGCGCCGCCACCTCGACCTCATCGGAGGTCTCGCCCGCATCCGGCGCTCCGTTGGAGGGCTCACCTGCGCGAGGTCCTCGGGTCCGACGCGAACGCACACGCCCTCGAGAAGAGTCGGAGCCCGACGACTGGGGCGTCGTGCCTTGAATGGGCGGTTCTGTCACGAATCGATCTCGGTGCTGATTCGCAGAGGATGCGAAGGGAGGGGTGCACAGCCCGGAGCTGCCGACGCCGCAGGACGCGGTCGCTCGGCTTGGGAAACGGCGCTGTCGATGGATCCGGTCCGGTGACGGAACGCCACCGAGGAGAAGTGAGTGGCACCCTACCGGCGGGCGCGCTCGGCTGTCAAGCCTGGGCCGCGGCGACGAAGTGGGTGAGGCGCCCGGCTCGGGAGCCGTCGCGCCGAAAGGAGTGGAAGCGGGACTCGTCGCAGCAGGTGCAGCAGTCGGCCAGCCGGCCCACGTCCTCGGCGGCCAGCCCCGCAGACACCAGGGCGCGTCCAGCGAGGTCCCCGAGATCCAGCATCGCGTGCCCGGCCCGTACGGGTCGGGCGCAGCCGCCGATGGGGGCGGCGCCGAAGGCGCGGGTCATCGCCTCGAGCACCGGGGCGTCCACCTCGTAGCAGCACGGCCCGATATGGGGACCGATCGCGGCGATCACGCGCCCCGAGCCACCGCTACGACGCAGTGCGTCGACGCCCTGCGCCACGACCCCAGCCGCGAGCCCGCGCCAGCCCGCGTGCAATGCGGCCACGGTCTCGCCGCCCTCGAAGGCGAGCAGGATCGGAACACAGTCGGCCGTCACGATGCCCACCGGCACGCCGGCCTCGGCGGAAATCACCCCGTCGGCCTGGGGCGGCGGATCGCGGCGACACCCGTCGGCGGTAGTCACGTCGCAGCCGTGCACCTGGGTGGGTCGCAGGAGACCGGGCGGATCCGGCGCGTCGCGAAGGCCAAAGCCGTGGGCGATCCCGCGTTCGCCGAGCAGCGGGTGGCGCAGCATCACGCCCCTCGCTCCCGCTCGGCCAGGCGCGCCAGGAGATCGGCGATGTCAGCAGGCGGGGGGGCCTCGAAGCGCATCCGCGCACCCCCTCGCGGATGGTCGAAGCCCAGGACCTCCGCGTGCAGCGCGGGCCGCCCGAGTCGCGCGTCCTGCCCAGTGCGCCCGCGGCGACCGTAGACGGGATCGCCGATGATCGGCAGACCTGCCGAGGCCAGGTGCACTCGGATCTGGTGCGTGCGACCGGTCTCCGGCCTCACCTCGAGCCAGCTCTGCCCGCTGGCGGGAAAGCGACGGGTCACGTGCCAGACGGTGCACGCCTGACGACCCCGACGCGTCGCCACGCTCATGCGTTTGCGGTCGCGCGGATGACGCCCGATCGGCCGGTCGATCCGGCCCCGCTCCTCCCCCGGCAGCCCGCGAACCAGCGCACGGTATACGCGCTCGACGCTGTGATCGTGGAACTGCTGGGCCAGGGCCCGGTGGGCCTCATCGTGTTTGGCGACGACCAGCACTCCGGAGGTGCCGCGGTCCAGGCGATGCACGATGCCCGGACGGAGCGTTCCTCCGACGCCGGCCAGATCCTGGCAGTGGTGCAGCAGCGCGTTCACCAGGGTCCCGCTGGGATGCCCGGGGGCGGGGTGGACCACCAGTCCTGCCGGCTTGTCCACCACGATCAAGTCCTCGTCCTCGTGCAGGACCGCCAGCTCGATCGGCTCCGGATCGAGATAGGATTCTCGCAGCTCCGGCGGCGTCGCCTCGACGAGATCTCCGACCTGCACCTTGCGGCTGGCCGCGCCGATCCGATCGTTGACCCGGACCCTGCCCTCGTCGATCCAGCGACGCGCCTGGGAGCGAGATAGCTCCGCCAGGGACGCGAGCGCCAGATCGAGCCGAGCGCCGGCCTCGTTCTCCCCGACGAGAAACGTCACGGGGAGGATCTTCGCCCAAGCCGGCGTCCTGGCAAGTCGGCGCCGGATCTCAGCGGCGGGAGAAGATGCTCCGCTGCTTCGGACTCTCGCGATTGCGCTCGCAGCGTTGCATGTAGCTCTTCGCAACGCGCTCCGGATCGAGACCGATGCAGCTCGCGTAGCCCTTCACGAAGCCGCGCACGTAGACCGCCGCCGGCAGGTCAGCGAAGCGCTCCTCCTCGATGAATCGCAAGTAGGTGGGGTTCACCTTCGTGACGGCAGCGATCTGGTCGAGATCCACGCCATTGCGCAGACGCACGCGCCGCAGTCGCGGGCCATCGAACTCCCCATCCTCGTCGTCGAGCTCGTCGAGCTCCAGCGACTCGAGCGACTCGACCGAATCGACCGCCGAGCTCACCGCGACCGCCAGGGCGGCGGGGTCCGGCGGTGCCGGTCGCTCGTGCTCTTCCTCCCGCTGGCGCGCCAGCTGCGCGTCGTAGGCCACCCGGAGCTCCGGGTCCGAGAGGGCCTGATAGGCCATCTCGATGCGCTCCCGGATCACCTCCACGTCTCCCTCGGAGAACACCGAGTGGCCGGCGAGAGACCCCTCGGCGTAGGTCGACAGGGCCAGGTGATAGGCGCGAGCGACGTCCTCCGGCGAGGCGTCCTGGGGAATCTCCAGGGTTTCGTAGTAGTCCTGCTCGGAGAGGGGCTTCACGGACGTTCACCCTCCTCCCGCCCAGCTGGCCGCGGCGCCAGGAGCTTGCGCGCGATTCGTGCGAAGTAGACCGCCGCATCCGAGCGCGGCTCCTGCGCTACGAGAGGAGTACCCGACCGCACCGAGCGAATCGCCGCCTCGGTGTGGTTCACGTAGCCCAGGTAGTCGGCCTCGATCCCGAAGTAGCGCCGACAGACGCTCCTGACCGAGAAGCCGAGCTTGATGTCTTCGGCGCTGCGCACGCTGTTGACGACGATCCTCGGGCGAAACGTGCGCATCACGGCGACGAAGCGGGCGCCCTCGGCCGGATCGATGCTCTCCACCTCGCGCATCAGATCGAGGGGCGTGCGGATGCCGCGCTCATTGCGCTCGTCCATCGCTGTCGAGACGAGCTTGCGCAGCTCCGGAGCGACGAGGGTGAGGCGAAGCCTGCGATAGAAGGCGGCGCGCATGAACGCGTAGGCGTTCTCGACCGAGGTCGGCTCGGGAACGAGCACGACGACGCCGTCGTCGCAGACCATGAAGTAGTCCATGACGGCGGGGTCCGTGCCGGCGCCAAGATCGAGGAAGACGAAGTCCGCGTCGAGCTGCCGCAGCGCGCGGATGAAGGCGACCCGCCGCGAATGACTGGGCTGGGGGGCACCCAGGTTCGGCCGCACGGCCGAGATCAGCCGCAGCTTCTCGATCGGAGTGTCCTCGACGAGCTTCAGCACGTCTTCTTCGCGCTGCGCCACGAACTCCGCGACGCTCGACCGGGGGCGGGGCACGCCGAGGGCGGTGTGCAGATTCGCACCCTCGAGGTCACCGTCGACGGCGATCACCGAGTAGCCGGCACGGGCCAGGGTCGCGGCGAGGTTCGCCGCGACGAAGGTCTTCCCCACGCCGCCCTTGCCGCCTCCGAAGGGCACCAGCAGCGGCCCGCGGGTCCGACCGGTCGACCGGGCGAACACACGCGCCGACGCCGATGCGGACGTACCGCCCGCTTTCCCGCTGATCGCGGTCATCTCTCTCACCCCCCGGTGATCCATGGCTGTCGATCGCGAGCGTCAGTCGCCGCTCGCCGCCCTACGCTGACCCTCGCCTCGTTCGTCCACGACGTGCAGGAAGGGGCGCCACTCGTCGTAGCGCACCCTGGAGACCGGGTGGATCACGGGCGTCCAACGCGGCCGCGACGGCTGGCGTAGCAGCCGAAGCCGAGCCTGCGCCGGGGTGCGTCCCCCCTTGCGCCGATTGCACTCGACGCAGCTACACACCACGTTCTCCCACGTCGTGCGCCCCCCCAGTGAGCGGGGAATCACGTGATCCAGATTGAGCTGGGAACGATGCGGCGACTCGCCGCAGTACTGACACGTGAATCTGTCACGGGCAAAAATGTTCAGTCGACTGTAGCGCACGTGTCGCTTCGGAACGCGGTCGAAGCCGAGCAGCGTGATCACGCGGGGCAGCCGGATCGGCCCGGAGGGCGTCCCCACCCGGTCTTGGGTCGCACCTCCCTCGAGGGGGAGCGCGCGCCAGGAATCGAAGTCGAAGGTCTCGTAGCGCACGTTCACAGCGAGGGCACTTCCCTGATAGATCAAGGAGAAGGCGCGCCGTACGTTCGTGACGTGGACCGGCAGATACGATCGATTGAGGACGAGGACACTCGAATGGAGCATGCTTCTCGGCCATTCATCCTAAACGACGCCGATCGCGCGATCAATCCAGACAGGCCTTCAGCGCGGCCTCGACGAAGGCCTCGTCCTCGGGCTCGAGGGTCCGCGGATCCAGAACGACGGCATCGTCCCGGACCCGGGCGAGGACCGGCGGATCTGCGCGCCGCAGCGCCGCAGCGCAGCGAGAGGCCCCACCGGGCGGACGCACGCATACGACCCAGCTGGGGAGCTCGAAGCCCGGCAGGGAGCCGCCACCGGCGAAGGTGCGGTCCGACGCCACCGAAACCTCCGCCGTCGAAGCGCCGGCGCCGATCCGAGCCGCGAGGGCGCGCGCTCGCTGCTCCAGCACCTCGGGGGAGGCCAGGAGCTGACGCAGCACGGGAACGTCGCGCTCGGCGCGCCCGTCGAGGTGGGCGGCCAGGGTCCAGTCCAGCGCCGCCAGGGCCAGCTTGTCGAGGCGCAGGGCCCGCGCCAGCGGGTTCGAGCGCATGGCCGCGGCGTGTTCGGCGTCGGCGACCAGGATGAGTCCCGCCTGGGGGCCCCCCACCAGCTTGTCGCCGGAGAAGCAGACCACGTCGGCTCCCTGGCGCAGGCGCGCCGGCGCGTAGGCCTCGGCGGGCAGGCCGCGAGCCGTCAGGTCCACCAGGGTTCCGCTGCCCAGGTCCTCGACCACCGGGAGCCCCCGGGCGGCTCCGATCGCGGCCAGCTCGGACAGGGAGACCTCCCGGACGAAGCCCGACTGGGAGAAGTTGCTGCGGTGCACCTTGAGCAGCAGGCCCGTCTCGGGCCCGATGGCCGCCTCGTAGTCCCGGGGGTGGGTGCGATTCGTCGTGCCGACCTCCACCAGCCGGACCCCGGCGGAGCGCATGATCTCCGGGACCCGGAAGGAGCCGCCGATCTCCACCAGCTCGCCGCGGGAGACCACGACCTCACGACCCGCCGCGAAGGTGGAGAGGACGAGCCAGACCGCCGCGGCGTTGTTGTTGACGGCCAGGGCGTCGGCGGCGCCGCTCAGCAGCCGGAGCTTCTCGGCCACCGCCGAGGTGCGCTGGCCGCGCTCGCCGCTCGCCAGATCGAGCTCGAGATCCGTGTAGCCCCGCGCCGCTGCCTCGACAGCGCGGGCGGCTCCCGGTGCCAGCGGCGCGCGACCGAGATTGGTGTGGAGCACGATCCCGGTGGCGTTGATCACCCTCCCGGGATGGGCGCGCGCGAGCTCGGCTGCCAGGGCCGCGCCCCGCTCGACCAGTGCGGCATCTCGCCCTGCTTCCCCGTCCTCATCGTCCCGAACGATGCGCTTTCGGGCCTCGGACAGGGCCTGACGAGCGCCCGAAGTGCGTGCCCAGACCGGCAGATCCGGACGTAGTCCGTTGATTTCATTGATGAGTCTGTCTACCGACGGAAGACTCCGCCGGCGGTCGGACTTGACCTTGCCCTCCGGATTCACGATCGTCTCCGGTGGATTTTCATGCGGCCATGACGGAGCCGTCCCAGACAGAGCGCAAAGGCCGCCGGGCTCCTGCTCGTGTGGCCCGTCGGAACCGCCGAAGGAAGAGAGAAGACATCAGGCGGACGCCGAAGCTCCTCGGACGAGAGGCGGTTTCGTTGGGGGTCGGGTCGAGTCGGACGGGCGGCGGGGCGCTGCACGGGCTCGATGCTGGACCAGCCAGGTCGCACCGTAAAGAGACTTCCTGTGCGAGTCAACGTTTTTCATAGCGATATCGGGATATTAGCAAGAGTATCCGTCCCGGCGGAGTGGCGAAAACGCGCTCCTGATCGCGGCTAGCCCCGCCAACAGGTCCAGGCCCGGTTTCGGGTTGGACCACGTACTCACTGAATTCCCGAAGGGCTCGCCAACGCCGAAGGCAAGCCACACGGATGGCGTCGAGATCGGGGCAACGCTCCTCAGGGGGCGGCCGCGCGGCCGTACCCAACGAAATCATCATCAATGTGAGCGCCGGGGAGACCCGGATCGCGATCGTTGAGCAGCAGAGCTTCGCCGAGCTGCACATCGAGCGCGACCACGACCGGAGTGTCGCGGGCATGGTCTCGAAGGGCCGGGTCACCCGGGTCCTTCCGGGCATGCAGGCGGCCTTCGTCGACATCGGGCTCGAGAAGGCCGCGTTCCTCTATGTCGGGGACTACCTCGACGAGCGCGGACAGCTCGATCCGGATCTCGAGGACGAGGACAACCCTCGGCCTCGGCGCAATCGCGGGCGCAACGGCAACCACCGGCCACCGCCGAAGATCGAAACCCTGCTCCGAGAGGGCCAGGAGATCGTGGTCCAGGTCGCCAAGGAGCCGATCGGCACCAAGGGCGCGCGCATCACCTCCCACGTTTCGATCGCCGGCCGCCACCTCGTGCTCACCCCCTGGTCGAAGCGTGTCGGGGTTTCGCGGCAGATCGCGTCGGATCGAGAGCGGCGTCGCCTTCGCGAGATCGTGACGCGGGTTCGTCCCAACGATCTCGGCTTCATCATCCGGACCGCCGGCGACGGCGCCAGCGAAGCCGATCTCGAGGCCGACGTGAGTTACCTGTCGTCGGTGTGGGAACAGATCCAGACCCGTAACGCGGAGCTCTCGGCACCCGCGGCCCTCTACGAGGAGCTGTCCCTGCCGCTGCGGGCGATCCGCGACTTCACCAACGACAAGACGAAGCGCATCGCCATCGACGATCCCGAGACCCACGAAGAGATGCAGGGCTTCCTCTCGCGCTTCGTCGCCGATCCGAAGCCAAAGCTCGAGCACTTCCAGGGACCGCTGCCGATCTTCGATCACTTCGGGGTCGAGTCTGCGATCGACGACAATCTGGGCCGCAAGGTCTGGCTCAAGTCCGGGGGCTACCTGATCTTCGACCAGAGCGAGGCCCTGACGGCAATCGACGTCAATACGGGCCGCTTCGTCGGCAAGCGCGACCTCGAGGACACGGTGCTCAAGACCAACCTCGAGGCCGTCCAGGAGGTCGTCTACCAGCTCCGGTTCCGCAACATCGGCGGCCTCATCATCATCGACCTGATCGACATGGAGACGGCCGAGAATCGCGAGAAGGTCTACCGCGCTCTCCAGGATGCGCTGCGCCACGACAAGGCCAAGACCAACATCCTGAAGATCTCGGAGCTCGGCCTCGTCGAGATGACGCGGAAGCGGACGCGCGAGAACCTCGTGCAGCAGGTCTGCGAGCCGTGCAGCTACTGCGAGGGCAAGGGCTACGTGATCTCGGCGGAGAGCGTCGCCTTCAAGGTGCTGCGGGAGATCCGAAACGACCTGCCCCGCTTCTGCGGCCGGCAGATCGCGGTGACCGTACACCCGCGGGTGGCCGAGACGCTGCTCGGCTCCGCCCACAAGGCACTGGCCGC
>CALDCK010000261.1 GCA_937937315.1 uncultured bacterium | reverse complement strand
GGGCAGGACGCTCCGTTCGCCTCTCCAGCACCTCCTGCACGCCGGCGAGCCGCTTCTCGATCCGGGGAGGACATACAAGCTGCGTTCTCGCTCGACGCTCGAGTATGGGCCTTGTGTGAAGATCTCGGTGTCGACGCGGTTTGAGCGGAAACAGGGACAGGACTGGCACGCCGGGAGGGATTCGCGAGCCAGCTTCGCTGGCGAGGGCTTCGTGGCCGAAGGCCACTTCGCGACCCCCCGGCGCGAGCGTGTCCTCGCCGCGACCCTCAGGTTCGAAGCCTGGTACAGGTCCATCCCCGAGATCCCGGAGCTGAAGCGCTCGAACACATTCACACCGACGTCGCTCGGTGCAAGCTCTTCAGCAGCGCTGCCGCACTGGGCGCTAGATCGCCGAATGGCTCGCCTGAGCCCACGATCTGGTGGGAGCGTTGAGCGGAGCTGCTGAAGCGCGGGAGCATCGCAGAGGCTTCTTTCCCTCTTCAGGGCAGGCCCGCCTTCCGCAGGGTCGCAACCAGCGTTGCTGAATCCCCTGCGCGTCCGAGGCGAGTGATGAACTGGCTCGCGAGCTCGGCGGTGATGTCGGGGTCGCCCCTGAGTACCTCGGCCGCCAGCTCGCGCGCCTTCCCCGCGTCGCCGTCATTCGCGTAGTACTCGATCAGGAGGAGCCGAGGGGCCAGCAGATCGGGGTTCGCGGCACGGGCCGCCTGCCACAGCTCCACGGCCCTGTCCATCTGGCCGGATCTCGCGTAGATGCCGGCGAGCGCCGCATTGGAGGCGGGATTGTCGGCGGCGCGCGGATCGAGGCGGAACGCCTTGCGGATCGAGTCGAGCCCGTCGGCGATCTGCCCCTTCCTCGCCAGCGCGAAGCCGCGAAACATGTACGGCGTCGGGAAGCTCGGCGCGAGTTCGATCGCCTTCTCCGCGGCCGTGATGGCGCGATCCATGCTTTCTGGAGACTGCATGTGAAGGGCGGCCTGGAGCGTGTAGGCACGGGGGTCGCGCGGATCGAGGCGGATGGCGTCCCGGGCCTTCGCCAGCGCGCGCGCGCGCAGACGCTCGTCGAAGCTGTAGCCCAGTCCATACTCCGCCGAGTAGGTCGCGCCGAGCAGCGCGTGCGCAGAGGCAAAGCCCGGATCGATCTCGATGGCGCGCTCGAAGAGTCGACGCGCCTCGTGGAAATCTGCGCGGGTGTATCGCGCGAAGTGCGCCAGCCCGCGCGTGTAGGCATCGTAGGCGCTCAGATCCTCGGTCGGCTTGGCGCGGATGCGCGCGAGCTCCGCTCCGCTGATCTCGGCGCCGACCGCCCCCAGGATCTGCTCCGAGATCTCGGACTGCACCGCAAAGATGTCGTCGAGCTGGCGATCGTACTGATGGCTCCACTGGTGGAAGCCCGTCGTCGCGTCGATGAGCTGCGCCGTGATGCGCACGCGGTCGCCCGCCTTGCGCACGCTGCCCTCGAGCACGTATCGCACTCCGAGCTCGTGCGCGATGTCCTCGACCTTCGCGGCCCTGCCCTTGTAGGTGAAGGCCGAGTTGCGCGAGATCACGAAGAGATGCGGGTTGCCGGCCAGCGCGTTGGTCAGATCCTCGGTGATGCCGTCGCTGAAGTACTCCTGCTCCCGGTCGTCGCTCATGTTGGCGAAGGGCAGGACGACGAGCGACGGCGCTGCCGGCAGGTCCGGATTCGTCGGCGGCCCGCCGAGGCCGGCGGCGTCCAGACCGAGGCCCACGATGCGCGGCCAGGCCGCCCAGATCACGAGCGCGAGCAGCACGATCGCGGCAGCCGACATAGCGAGGCGTCGCAGCAGCGGCGAGGCGCCAGCCGCGGCCTGGGTCTCGCCCGGCCTGCCCTCGAGGTCGATCCGATACACGTGCACCTGGTCGGGGATGTTCTTGACCGTCTGATCGCCGAGGTCGTCGTAGGCGACCGAGGCCTTGTTGCGCACCTGCTCGTGCACGGTCGCAGAGATGCAGATGCCCCCGGGCTCGGCCAGGGCCTCGAGGCGGGCGGCGATGTTCACGCCGTCGCCGTAGAGGCGATCGCCATCGACGGCCACGTCGCCCATGTGCGCACCGATGCGAAACTGCATCTTGCGCTCCTCGGGGATGTCGGCGTTGCGGGCGCGCAGCACGCGCTGGATCTCGATCGCGCACTCGACCGCGCCGATCGCGGTCGGGAACTCCGCGAGGAAGTTGTCGCCCGAGAAGTCGGCGACGCGGCCCCGGTGCTCGCGCACCAGCGCCTCGATCTGCTCCCGGTACGCCGTCAGCGTGCGGACCGTCGCCTCCTGATCGTACGCCATCAGCCGGCTGTAGCCTGCGATGTCGGCGCTCAGGATCGCGGCGAGCTTGCGTTCCATGGCGCGAGCTTCCTTCGGATGCCCGCGACTTGCAAGCCCAGCAGGGCATGGCGTCGAATCGGGCGGAATCCCGGCACAGCGACGCTCGCCCGGGATAGGGCCTGATCCCCTCACCCCCCGCTTGACATAAGCAGACTTCAGTTCAACCGGTCAACGCAACACGCTCGTTGAGGACTTCTGCTGGGGAACGGAACCCCGGCGTCTTTCGAGGCCGCTGGTTCAGCTGGAGAGCGGTCCGGTTCAGGTCCGCTTGCGAGCAAGCGGACAGGTCGGTGCCCTTTGGGAAGTACTGGCGGAGGAGGGCGCGTAGCTCTCGCCGGAAGGGGTAGCGGGGGTTCCAGGTGTAGAGGCGGGTGCGGCCCCGGAGCGAGCTCGCCAGTGCGCCCGCCCGCTCGAAGCGCTCGAGCTGTCGCTGCGCCATGTTGAGC
>CALDCK010000260.1 GCA_937937315.1 uncultured bacterium | reverse complement strand
GAAGCTGTAGACCGATCGCAGCGACCAGAGGGGGACCCGCGACTCCTCGAGGGAGGGCAGCGAGGCGATGCCCAGGTCCTGGGGATTGAACTGGTCCTGGGAGCGAAAGAGCTCGGTCTTCCCCCAGACGATGGCCTGGCGCCCCCCGCGGATCCAGAGCCGGTGGTCGAGCATCTCGATGTCGAGGTAGGCCTCCTTGAGCTCCTTCGTCTGCTCCTGGGCGTCGCCCCGGTTCCAGCGCAGATCGCGCTCGCTGAAGTTCACCGGCGGAGCGCCGAAGTCGGATCGAGACCGCGCGCGCACGAGGGGGTCGCTCGGGTAGTGGACCCCGCGCGACCGGGTGCGGTCGGTCTCGTCGTCCACCACACCGTCCCCGTCCGCATCGACGGCGAGGGCGGCCTGGGGCCGGAAGGGCAGGGCGCCGAGCCCGACGGATGGATCGCCGTTCTCGTCCACCATGACCGGGTTCTCCTCGTCCGGGTTGTAGGGGTTCACCCGATCTCGCAGGGCGCCGTAGGAGAAGACCGTGTCCTTCGGTCGCCAGGGCCCCAGGATCCGCTGCCCGTTGCCGGAGAAGGGCCCCCGCGTGTCGGCCACCCCGAAGCGATAGCCGAAGAAGCGCTCGGAGACGTAGGCGCCGGAGTAGCGACATGGCAGGGGCGAATCGCTGTCGGTGAAGCAGCCGCTGACGTCGTCGTCGCCCAGTCCGGGATCCACGATCGGATCGAGGTTTCCGTCCACTCCGTCCGGGTCGAGTCCCGGCAGGGAGTAGAAGATGGTTCCCAGGCCGGGGACGTTCCAGAGTCGCCCGAAGTGGCGCTGGGCCGGGACGGGGCGGGCCAGGGGGCCCACCGCGAAGCGCAGGCCGTTCTGGCCGAGGGGAGTGCGGATATAGGGGCGCTTGTCCCGGAAGTCGCGGGTCGTGCCGTCTCCCGCCTCTACTGCGGAGGGGCTGATCACGCCGATCAGTCCGTTGCGCCGCCCGTCGGACAGCCGCTTGGGCAGCCGCTGCGCCCGGTCTCCGTAGGTGTCGGCGCTCGGGAAGACCTCGCAGACCCCGCTCCAGACGCAGTCGTAGCGGCCCTCGGCGCGGACGTATCCGCTGACCATGTCGAAGGGCCCCCAGCCGTCGGGCAGGAGGTCGAGCTCGACCTCGACGTTGCCGATCAGATACCACTGACTCACGTCGAAGCGGTCGTTGGCATCGAAGTCCCGCGCCATGGCGCGGATCTGGGTCTCGGCGTAGCCGTGGATCTGGACCCGGCCGTCGAGTAGTTCGACTCCCGAACCATCTGCCGGGACGAGGAGCGCCGCGAGCGCGCTCCACAGGGCCCAGTGGACGCGCGCGACTCGCGCGAGCCGGCGCCCACCGGACGCTCTCACGCGGCGATCCTCGACTGTCTGCGAGCTTCGCGCGTGGCGCTCTCCCCAGCTCGGTCCCCAGAGGCCCGGTCATTCTATCCCGGGCCGCGGAGTCGATGGGGTGGGAATTCGCGCCTACGCCTCCGGCGGCGGATACCCGTCCACGATCGGCTCGAGCTTCTCGAAGTGGGGGCCGAGGTGTGCGTGGAGCGACTCGAGGTCCCACACGGTGTCGTTGTCGAAGGTGGCGGCCTTCGTCGGCCGTGCCAGGAGCTGGACCTGCTTCCCCCAGACGATGAAGACGTGGGCCGTGATGTTCTGGGCCTCCGGTGTGCACAGGTAGGCGAAGAGCGGCGTCGCATTGCTCGGGTCCATGTTGTCGAATCCATCTTCGGGCTTCTCGAAGAAGACGCCGGTCGGGCCCTGGAGGGTCATGCGGGTGCGCGCCCGGGGCATGACCACGTTTGCCGTGGCGCCGTACTTGAGCAGGACCTTCGCGGTGCCCATGGTGAGAGAGACGATGCCGGCCTTCGCCGCCGCGTAGTTGGGCTGTCCCGGCGTGCCGAAGAGGAAGGACTCGGACGCGGTGCTGATCAGCCGGCCGTAGACCGGGGCGCCGTCTCGCTTCGACTTCTCGCGCCAGTAGCTGGCCGCGAACTTCATCGGCGCGAAGTGGCCCTTGAGGTGGACGCGCACGACGGAGTCGAAGTCCTCCTCGGACATGTTGAAGATGATTCCGTCGCGCGTGAATCCGGCGTTCAGGATCGCGATGTTGAGGTCGCCGAACTCGTCGACGGCCTTCTTTACGAGCGACTGCGCGGAGCTCCAGTCGGCGACGTCGCCGAAGTGGGCGACCGCCTCGCCGCCCATGGCCCGGATCTCCTCGACGACGGCCTGGGCCGCCGACTCGTCCCGACCGGAGCCGTCCGCGGCGACGCCGAGGTCGTTCACCACGACCCGTGCCCCGAGCTTTGCGAAGTGCAGTGCGTGACACTTTCCGAGCCCGTTCGCGGCCCCGGTGATGATCGCAACCTTGCCGTCCAGTGCGGACATTGCTCCCTCCAACCCTTCGCGCGAGGTCTTCGCGCGCCGTGTCCAGTCCGTTGCGTCCAGTCGGCCCGCGGGCCTCTAGATCCGTTCGATGATCGTGCCGGTCCCGACTGCGGATCCGCAGCACATGGTGACGAAGGCGGTCGTGGCGTCTCGGCGCTCCAGCTCATGGAGTGCGGTCGTGATGAGGCGCGACCCGGTCGCGCCGACCGGGTGGCCGAGGGCGATGGCGCCACCGTTCACGTTCACCTTCTCCATGTCGGCGTCGAAGACCTGCGCCCAGGAGAGTACGACCGCCGCGAAGGCCTCGTTGATCTCGACGAGGTCGAAGTCGGAGACCTGCATTCCGGTCTTCTTCAAGATCGCGTTCGTCGCGTCGATGGGTCCGTCGAGGAGGTAGTAGGGATCGGTTCCGACCACGACGTCGGCGATGATGCGGGCGCGGGGTCGCAGGCCGAGGGCCAGAGCCTTCTCCTTCGACATCCAGAGCACGGCGGCCGCGCCGTCGGAGATCTGGGACGAGTTCCCGGCAGTGTGGATCCCGCCCTCGCTGACCGGCTTCAGCTGTGCAAGGCCCTCGAGGGTGCTGGGTCGGATCCCCTGATCGCGCTCGACGAGCTTCGTCTCGCCGCTGGGCTGACCGTCCTCCCCCGGGATCGGCGCCTCGATGGGCAGGATCTCCCGCTTGAAACGGCCCTCCTCGGTGGCGCGCAGTGCCTTCTCCTGGGAGGCGAGCGCGAGCTGGTCCACGTCTTCCCGCGTGATCCCCCGGTTCTGGGCGATGCGCTCGGCCGAGGTGAACTGATCCGGTGAGCTGTCCCAGGGCCAGTCCGGCGGCTGGAAGTAGCCCGGGCCGTTGATCACGTTGGCACCCAGGCCGACGTGGCTCATGACCTCGACGCCACAGGCGATGCCGGCATCGATGGAGTTCGCCCGCACGAAGGCGGAGACGATGTGATTCGCCTGCTGGCCCGATCCGCACTGGGTGTCGACGGTGGTGCCGCCGGTGTGCCAGCCCTTCCCCCGCGAGAGCCAGGCGACGCGCGTGATGTTGTTCGACTGCTCGCCGGCCTGGGTGACGCAGCCGCCCACGACCTGCTCGATCTCCGTCGGATCGATTCCGTTGCGCTCGACGAGTGCGTCCTGGACACGGCCGAGCAGGTGGGCGGGATGGAACGTGCAGAGATCTCCCCGGCCCTGTTTGCCGCGGGCGATGGGGGTCCGCACGGCGTCGACGATCACGGCTTCGCGCATTTCGCTCCTCCTCTTGTCAATCCATCTTTCCGAGGATCATGGCACTCGACGGGACGCCGACTCCGGCGGTGACGAGGACGTGATCGGATTTCTCGGGCTGGTTCACGGACGTGCCGCGGATGAGCCGCACGCCCTCGTTCACGCCGTTCATTCCGTGGATGTAGGCCTCGCTGAGCTGGCCGCCATGGGTGTTGACGGGCAGTCGCCCGCCGACCTCGATGTTCCCGTTCTTCACGAAATCCTTCGCCTCTCCGCGCTTGCAGAAGCCGTAGGCTTCGAGCTGGAAGAGGACGATCGAGGTGAACGCGTCGTAGAGGATGGCGGCGTCGATGTCGTCGGGAGTGAGCCCCGACTGGGCGTAGATCTGATTCGCCACGATGCCGAGCTCGGGAAGAGCGGTGATGTCGTCGCGGTAGAAGCTCGTCATCGACTCCTGGTCGGCTCCGGATCCCTGGGCGACGCCGCGGATCAGGGCGGGCTTCTGGGCGAGATCGCGAGCCCGCTCGGGAGTGGTGACGATGCAGGCGCAGGCGCCGTCGGTCTCCAGACAGCAGTCGTAGAGCCGGAGAGGGTCCACGATCATCCTGGAGCCCTGATGGTCCTCGAGGGTGATCGGCCGCTCGTAGAAGATGGCGTTCGGATTGGTCACCGCGTGCTTGCGGGTCGACACCGCGACCTGGGCGAGGTCCGCACTCGTGGTGCCGGTGTCGTGCATGTAGCGCTGGGTGACCAGGGCGACCCAGCTCGTCGGCGTCATCAGGCCGCTCGGGATGTACCAGCTCCAGTGGATCGAATCGGAGGTGATGAGATCGCCGGAGACCCCCTCGCTGTAGCGCTGGCCCGAGCGCCCGTTGAGGTCGCGGTAGCAGACGACGTACTTCGCGGCGCCGGTGGCGACCGCCATCGCGGCCTGATGGAGCACGCCGAGGGCCGCACCCCCGCCGTGGGGGATCTGGCTCTGGAACGTGAGGCTGCCGATCCCGACGGCCCGCGCGACCTCGATGTCGTCGGTCAGGTCCATCGAGAAGGTGGTCATCCCGTCGACGTCAGAGGGTTCGATGCCCGCATCGTCGATTGCTGCGCTCACGGCCTCGCAGGCGAGCTGGAGATCCGAGCGTCCCGAGTTCTTCGAGAACTCGGTCTGGCCGATACCGACGATCGCGGCCTGGTCCTTCAGGGTGATGGACATCGGTTCTCCTACTTCGGAAGGGCGACGGTCACGGTGCCCGTGGCGTGGTCGCCCCACGAGTTCTTCGCCGCCACCGCGATGTCGACGGTCCCGCCCTCCGGGTCGACTGCCGTCACCTCACCGCGGAGCTGCATGGTGTCTCCGGGGGTGTTCGGGGTTCCGAGGCGGATCGCGACCTTCGCGAGGGCGGCGTCGGGCCCGGCCCAGTCGGTCACGAAGCGGCTCAGGTAGCCGTTGGTCGTGAGGATGTTCATGAAGACGTCCGACATCCCGGCCGCGTTGGCGGCACTGCGGTCGTGATGGACAGGGGTGAAGTCCCGCGATGCGATCGCGCCACCGACGATGATTGCGGCCGTCAGCTCGACGTCGAGATCCGGCAGGGCGTCTCCGACCTTCACGTCTCCCAGTCTTCGGCTCTGACTCATGGGTTCTCCGATCCGGCGCTCGAGGGTCCCACGGCTCAGCTCGTCGCCCGGAAGACCGGGAGCTTCACGCCCCCGAGCTCTTCGATGCTGCACTCGACCTTCATCCCGATGTGGATGTCTTCGAAGGGGCAGTCGACCACGTTCGCGACGATTCGAGTCCCCTCGTCGAGGTCGACGAGGGCCACGGCGACGGGGAAGTCGTAACCCGGAACCGGCGGGTGGTGCATGATCACGTAGCTGTGCACCGATCCCGTTCCCGCGGAGGGCTGCTCCTCCCAGTCCACCGATCGGCAGGCGTGGCACATCGGGCGCGGGGGATGGCGCAGGGTGCCGCACTGGCTGCACTTCTGGATCATCAGCTCGCCGCGGTCGAGGGCCTCCCACCACCAGCCGTTGTCGTGGCCGCGGGGTGCGGGAATGCGCTGGGGCTTCGCGGGGGCGGCATCGCCGGAGGAAGCCTGCTGGGGCGGCTGGGACGGCTTGAACTTCAGCACGCGGAAGACCATCGAGCCCACGAGCTCGCCGTCCTGGTTCTCGAAGCGCGTGCGGGTGACGACGAAGTAGCCGATGCCGAGAGCGGTGGCCTTCTCTTCGGAGATCGACTCGATCGTGGCCTTCGCCGTGACGCGGTCTCCGACCCGCAGATAGCGCTCGAACTCGAACTCGCAGTCCGTCGCGACCACGCCGGTGTAGCCGTGCTGGTTGAAGAGCGCGTGGAGCTCCTCCTGCTTGTCCGAGGGCGGTCGGTCCGGGTCGGCCAGGCGGACCCCCGGCAGGATCCAGGCCTGGAGCATGGTCGGGGGCGCGACGATTCCTCCGTGGTGCGTCTTCGCGGCGGCCTCGGCGTCCCAGTGGATGGGGTTGGCATCGCCCATGGCATCGCACCACTGGCGAATCATCGCCTCGTTCACCGGGTCCCGGGCGATCTCCGGCGGGCCGAAGTCCTGACCCACGAAGGGCGCGAAGGCTTCCTCGAGCGCGGCGTTGGGCATTCCCTGCTCCTCTCGATCCGGCGGCGGCTCGACCACGCCCGACCGACCGGATCGCGCGCCCGGGTGGACGGGGGCGGGGGAGCCGGATTCGGGGGGGCGCGGGCAGGCCGGCCCGCGGGCCGGAAGAGTAGAACATGTTGCAGTCCGAGTCTCGACCCGAGCGAGGCCCGGACCGGGCCCGACCGCCGGAGGCATACCCGTCTCGGGAGCGCCGATGGGTCCGGCCGATACACTTCTGCGCCATGCCGAGATGGATCCGCACCGTGCTCGAGGACGTCCGCGCCGTTCGGGCGAACGATCCCGCGGTGAGGTCCACCCTGGAGGCGGTGCTCTGCCACCTGCCCCTCCACGCGATCCTGATCCACCGACTGGCCCACCGCATCCACGCCGATCTCGGCCTCGACCTGGTGCCGCGGCTGCTCTCCACCCTCGCGAGGATCGTCACCGGCGTGGAGATCCACCCGGCCGCTCGGATCGGCCGGCGCTTCTTCATCGATCACGGCGTCGGCGTGGTGATCGGCGAGACCTCCCGGATCGGCGACGACTGCGTGCTCTTCCACAACGTCACCCTCGGCGGCACGGGCAAACACCACGGCAAGCGGCACCCGACCGTCGGCGACGCCGTGCTGATCGGGACCGGCGCCACGCTGCTCGGTCCGATCACTGTCGGCTCGCGCGCGAAGGTTGGAGCCGGCTCCTTCATCCACATGTGCGACGTTCCAGCCGACTGCACGGCCGTCGGGATTCCCGCACGGATCGTGAAGCGGGAAGGGCGAGCCGTGGATGAGGAGCTGCCGAGGACGAAGCTCTCCGCCGCGTCGATTCCGGCGATCGACGCCGAGGACGGCGTCCTCGCCGCGGAGGGCCGACCCTGAGCGAGGGAAGGACACGTGCCCGGGCGCTGAGGGCGCTGCTCGAGGAGCCGCGGCTGCGGGTCATGCCCTGCTGCTTCGACGGCCTCTCCGCGCGACTGATCGAGCGCGCGGGCTTTCCGCTCACCTTCATGAGCGGCTTCGCCGTGTCGGCGGCGCGCCTCGGGCTGCCCGATACGGGCCTCGCCTCCTACGGCGAGATGATCGATCAGGGTCGGAACATCTGCGCGGCGGTCTCCATTCCGGTGATCGGCGACGCGGATACGGGCTACGGCAACGCGCTCAACGTCAAGCGCACGGTGCGGGGCTACGCCGACGCCGGTTTCGCCTGCGCCATGATCGAAGATCAGCGCTGGCCGAAGCGCTGCGGACACACGCGGGGCAAGCAGGTCGTGGACCGGCCCGAGGCCCTGGCCCGGGTGCGCGCTGCGGCGGATGCCCGGGACGAGGGGGCGGGCATCTTGATCATGGCGCGCACCGATGCCCGGGCGATCCATGGTCTCGACGAGGCCCTGTGGCGGGCCCGGGCCTTCGCCGACGCCGGAGCCGACATCCTCTTCGTGGAGGCCCCCCAGAGCCGCGACGAGATGGCCCGCATCTGTGCCGACGTGGCCCTGCCGCAGATGGCCAACATGGTCGAGGGGGGCGATACGCCGGTGCTCCCTCCCGCCGACCTCGAGGCCCTGGGCTACCGGATCGCCGCGTACCCCCTGACGCTCCTTTCCAGCGCGATCCGGGTCATGCAGGAGGCGCTCGAGTCGTTGGACCGCGGCGAGACCCCCGCCGGCCTGCTGGACTTCGCGGAGCTGCGCGAGGTCGTCGGCTTCGACGACTACGACCGGGAGGCGGCGCGCTACGCCGACGGCGGGGAGTCATGAGTCTGCACCGGATCGCCGTTCACGAGACCGGAGGGCCGGAGGTGCTGCGCCTCGAGGAGGTCGCGCTCCCGGATCCGGGCCCTGGCCAGGTGCGGGTGCGGGTGTCCGCCTGCGGCGTGAACTTCATCGACGTCTACCACCGCACCGGGCTCTACCCGCGACCCCTGCCCTTCGGGGCGGGGATCGAGGGCGCGGGCACCGTGGAGGCGGTCGGCCCGGAGGTGACGACCCTCGCCGAGGGGGACCGGGTGGCCTGGGCGTCGGCTCCGGACTCCTACGCCGACGCGATCCTCGCCCCCGCCGCACTCCTGGTGCGGATCCCCGACGGGGTAGAGGATCGGGTCGCGGCGGCCGCGATCCTCCAGGGGATGACCGCTCACTATCTGGCTCACGGCACCCGCGAGACCCTGCCCGGCGACACGGCGCTGGTCCACGCCGCCGCCGGGGGAACGGGGAGGCTGCTCGTGCAGATGCTGGTGCGAGCCGGTGCCCGCGTCATTGGCACCTGCTCGACGGCGGAGAAGGAGCGTCTGGTTCGCGCTGCCGGGGCCGAGCACGTGGTCCGCTACACCGAGACCGACTTCGCCGAGGAGGCTCGCCGCATCACCGACGGCCGCGGGGTCGACGTCGTCTACGACTCCGTCGGGCGCTCCACCTTCGACGGCAGCCTCGCGAGCCTGAAGACCCGCGGCATCCTGGTCCTCTTCGGTCAGTCGAGCGGCCCCGTCCCGCCCTTCGATCCCGCCCGCCTGACCCCGGGCTCACTGTTCGTGACGCGTCCCTCCCTGGCCCACTACAGCGCGGACCCGGAGGAGCGTGAGATGCGGGCCTCCGCCGTCTACGATGCGATTCGCGCCGGGGAGCTCGAGGTCCGCATCGGGGGCGAGTTCCCGCTGGCGGATGCCGCGGAAGCCCACCGGGCCCTGGAGAGCCGCAAGACGACGGGCAAGCTCCTGCTCATCCCCTGAGTGCGCGAGTCAGGGCGCGAGAGCCGGGGAGATCCGGCGGGTGCGAGGGTTCCAGCGGTAGCGTTCGAGGGAGACGCGCCCGCTATGCCCGAGGAAGACGCCTTCGCGTTCGAGCAGCTGGCGCTGGACGTCGTCCCAGCCCGGTGCGGCCCGGGGGCTGACCCGGCCCTGGGCGTTGATCACCCGATGCCAGGGCACGCCGCTCCCCTCGGACAGGGCGTGCAGCGCGTAGCCGACCTGACGCGCGTGGCCGGGCAGGCCGGCGAGGGTCGCCACCTGTCCGTAGGTGGCCACGCGCCCTCGCGGGATACGGCGCACGATGGCGTAGATTCGCTCGTAGGATCTCTGGGCGCTCTCGGCCACGAGGGGATTGTGGCAGGAGCTCGCCGCGACGTCACCCGCGGGACCGCCGTCCGCTCGTCGGGTACTCTTCCCTCCTGGAGGGCCTCGTGACACTGCTGCGCGTCGAGAAGAGCGACGGGATCGCGGTCCTCACCCTCGATCGTCCAGATGCCCTGAACGCGTTGAACCGCGCCCTGCGCGTCGAGATCTCCGAGGCCTTCGCCGGGATCCAGGCCGATGGCGAGACCCGGGTGGCGATCCTCACCGGAGCCGGACGCGCCTTCAGCGCCGGCATCGACCTGAAGGAGCTCGGATCCGCCGAAGCGATGGGCGACTCCGGGGCGGCCGAGACCTCGGTGGTCCGCGCCATCGGCGCATTCGAGGGACCGATCATCGCCGCGGTCAACGGTCACGCCATCACCGGCGGCTTCGAGCTCGCCCTCGCCTGCGATGTCCTGATCGCCTCGACGAGGGCGATCTTCGGCGACACCCACGCGCGGGTGGGCATCGTTCCCGGCTGGGGACTCTCCCAGAAGCTTCCGCGTCTGATCGGGATCGGGCGGGCGAAAGAGCTCTCCTTCACCGGGAACTTCATCGATGCCGAGCAGGCCGAGCGCTGGGGCCTGGTGAACCGCGTCGTCGAGCCCGAGGCCCTGCTGCCCACCTGCCGACGCCTGGCCGAGGACATGCTCTCCTGCGATCCGCCCTCCCTGCGGCGCTACAAGCAGATGATCGATCGCGGCTACGAGGAGGCCTTCGGCGAGGGCCTGCGGCTCGAGTCCCGGCAGTCGCGGGAGCACCTCGAGGGCGTCACGCCCGACGCAGTTGCGGCGCGGCGCGCGGAGATCCAGAGGCGCGGACGCGGGCAACAGGGCTCGTGAGGCGCTCGTGATCACGCTCTACGGCCCAGCCCAGGCTCCGTTCACCGAGAAGGTGCGCCGGGCGCTGCTCTTCAAGGGCTACGTCTTCGAGCTCCGCGAGCCCGAGAGCCCCGAGGACTACAAGCGCTGGAGTCCGAAGACGGGGATGCTGCCGGTCCTCGACCTGGATGGCGAGCACGTGCCGGATTCGACCGAGATCCTCTACCGGATCGATCGGGACCGACCGGATCCGCCGCTGCTCTCGAGCGATCCGACCGTCGCGACCCAGCAGCGCCAGCTCGAGGAGTGGGCCGACGAGTCCTTCCTCTTCTACTACATGAAGTACCAGCGAACCGTCGCCCACGAGGCGCAGGTGGTCGCAGAAGCCTCGGGCTCCGAAGGGCGCACCGGGGACGGGGCGAGGTCGGGTCCACTGCGCCGGTTCGGCGCCTGGCTCCGTGCCGGCGGAACCTGGGAGCGTCCCGAGACGGGGATCGTGCGCGAGCTGGGGTTGCGTCTCGACGACCTGACGAAGTTCCTCGGGGCACGCGCCTTCTTCTACGCCGAGCGGCTGTCGATGGGTGATCTCGGCGTCTACGCCATGCTGAACACGATGCGCAACGACGCGATTCCTGGATCCGAGCAGCTCGTCGCCCAGCGGCCGGCGTTGCTGGCCTTCATGCGAAGGGTCGAGGAGGAGACCGGCGGGTGACGCGTGCCGAGAAGGCGCGTCGGATCGGAGACATCCTCGACCGGCTCCATCCCGAGGCGGCGGTCCCGCTGCGCCACGAAGACCCGTTCACGCTCCTGGTGGCCGTCGTTCTGTCTGCCCAGTGCACCGACGAGCGCGTGAACCGCGTGACGCCGGCGCTCTTTGCCGCGGCCGCCACGCCCGACGCCATGGCGCGCCTGGGGCCGCGGCGCATCCTGCCCCTGATCCGCTCCTGCGGCCTCGCGCCCTCGAAGGCCCGGGCGATTGCCGAGCTCTCGCGCCGCCTCGGAGCCGACTACGGGGGCCGCGTCCCGGAGGATCTCGAGGCCCTGGAGTCGCTGCCGGGGGTCGGGCACAAGACGGCGAGCGTCGTGATGAACCAGGCCTTCGGCCATCCGGCCTTCGCCGTCGACACCCACATTCACCGGCTGGCCGGACGCTGGGGCCTCTCCCGGGCGAGGAACGTGGTCGAGACCGAGCGGGATCTCCGTCGCCTCTTCCCACCGGAGCAGTGGGGGCGCAGGCACCTGCAGATGATCTACTTCGGCCGTGAGCATTGCCCGGCTCGGGGTCACGATCTCTCGACCTGCCCCATCTGCGGCTGGGCCGCCTCGAAGGCCCGGATCGCCCGGGAGCGTCGCAGCGGCGCGGCGCGCTGATCCGACACGCTCTCCGCCCGATCGTCGCCCTCGCGAGCGCGCGAGGCCCAGGCCCTCGTGGCCGCCAGCTACATCCCGGTTCGCCAGGCCATGTAGCCGAGGTAGCCCGCGAGCAGGAGCGCGGCCTCGCCTCGGATGATCCGACGATTCGCGGTCATCGAGACGAAGAAGAGCATCAGGGAGAGGATGGCCACGACCAGGATGTCGAGATGTCCGCCCCGGGGAATCGGGATCGGACGGATCACCGACGTCACCCCGGCGACCAGCAGCAGGTTGAAGATGTTGGAGCCGACGATGTTTCCGATCGCCAGCTCCGCGTGGCCGCGCATGGTCGCCGCGACCGAGGCCACGAGCTCCGGGAGACTCGTGCCGATCGCCAGGACGGTCAGGCCGATGATCACCTCGGGGACGCCGAGGGCCCGCGCAGCGCTCGCGCCCGCTTCGACGGTGAGATCGGCCCCGCCGATGAGTGCCACCATGCCTATCGCGGAGATGACGATATAGCGGCCCACGCTGGTGTCCGTCGGCCCGTAGTCGGCGGTGAGGTCCGAGGTGCCTCCGTTCCCGGTCCGCTGCTGCACGAAGTCGCCGATGGTGTAGTAGAGGAACACCATGAAGAGCAGGAGGAGAATCAATCCATCGCCGCGGCCGATGACGTCCGGTGCGCCGGGCGTCAGGAGTGCGTCGAAGGCCATCACGACCGCGCACGCGGTCGCCAGCAGCATCATCGGGATCTCGCGTGCGATGACGATTCCGGTGATCAGGAGGGGGCGCATGATCGCGGTGCAGCCGACGATCAAGCCGATGTTGGCCATGTTCGAGCCGAGGATGTTGCCGAAGGAGATGCCGACGCGATTCTCCCAGGCGGCGATCACGTTGACCGCGAGCTCGGGTGCGCTGGTGCCGAAGGCGACGACGGTGAGGCCGATGACGAGGGGCGAGACGCCGAGTGAGCGCGCGAGGCCGGTCGCCCCACGGACGACCGATTCCCCACCGATCATGAGGAACAGGAGCCCGAGCGATAGCCAGAGGAGGTCGCCGGTCATGCGGATCGCATGCTAGCTCGCGGGGACCCGATCCGGGCGAGGCCCGGACCGCTCCGAGGCTCCACTCGCCAAGGGCTCGTTGCGCGCGTCCGACCCGCGCTTGCTCGCGGAGGGTCGATCGGCGGGGATCGGATCCTCCTGCGGGGGCTCGTCCGGGGCGGTCTCGCCGCCGTAGCCGAGGCTCTCGAGGCGCAGGCGCGTTTCGTCGTCGGGGGATAGCCGGGGCGCAGCGCCACGGTCCTCTGCCAGGTGAGCGTCGAGGAGCGCTCCGAGACGCGCTGCGATCTCCGGATGCTCCGCCCGGAGGTCGCGGGGCTCGTCGGCGTCGTCCTCTACGTCCACGAGGATCTCGCTTCGTGCCGCCTCGAGGGCCTCGGGTGGCGCGTCCTCCCACAGGGCGTCGGTCATGTCGAGCAGCGGATGGGGCTCGGTCCGCACGAGCTGGAAGCGTCCGGCTCGCACGGCGCGATGGACCCGCCCCAGGGGATACTCCGCACCGTCAGGCGTTCGCACCGGCGGCGCGAAGGCGCGATGGGCCGTGTAATAGGTCTCCATGTAGGCGACCCGCTCCGGCTCCTCCGGATCGTCTCCGGGATCGACGGCGCGTCGCGCGAGGGGCAGCAGCGACGCGCCCCGGGCCGTGTCGGGGATCGGCGCGCCGACGACGTCGAGGATCGTCGGAAGAATGTCGATATTGCGGACCGTCGCGCCGACCCGGACGCCCGCGGCGACCCGGGGCGGGTAGCGCAGGATCAGGGGAATCCGCATGGTGGCGTCGTTCAGCTTCATGCCGTGTCCGACGTAGCCCTGCTCGCCCAGGCTCTCGGCGTGGTCGGCGTGGAAGACGACGAGGGTGCGATCGCGTAGACCCGCTGTGTCGAAGCGCTCGAGGAGACGTCCGATCTCCCGGTCCACCAGGACGACGTCCGGGTCGTACTGGCCGAACTGGGCGCGAAACCGCTTCTCTTCGGGGAGCGTCCAATCGGGCTTCGAGTGCGGACCGAAGAAGTGGACCCAGAGGAAGAAGGGCGCGTCCGGCGTGGCGCCGTCGAGCCAGGCGATGGCCGCGTCGGTCACCTGGGCGTCGGTGCGCCGGCTGTTGTTCACCGCCTTGACCAGGGCGAAGATCGCCTGGTCTTCCGGCGTCTCCTTGAACTCGCTCTCGAGGGCCTCGGGCTCGAGGCCCGGGTACTTCCAGATCGGAAGGGTGAACTCGTCGTCATAGACGTCGAAGCCCTGATCGAGCTGGTAGATCGAGTCGAGGGGAAAGGAGCCGATGATCGCTGCGGTTGCGTAGCCGCGTTCGCGCAACCGTTCCGCGAGGGTCTCGTGCTCGAGGCCGAGTCGATTCGCGTTCGTCGACCGGAAGCCGTGGAAGGTGGGATAGGCACCCGTCATCACCGACGCCATCGCTGGAGTCGTCCAGGGTGCGTCGGTGAAGGCGTTCTCGAAGAGGGCGCCCGCGGCGGCGAGGGCATCGATGTGCGGTGTCTCGTGGCCGGCAAAGCCGTAGGCCGAGAGCCGATCCGGGCGCAGGGTATCGACCGTCACCAGCAGGACGTTCGGCGGCGAGGCCTCCTCCGACCCGCATGCGAAGAGCAGGGCGAGGAGCGACGCGAGTGCGAACCGCTTCATGGTCTCAGTCTATGAGACGCCACCAGGCTGGGAAACCGTTCAGGGGCCGATGCGGACGAGGGCGACGAGGGGACCCTCCGGATCCCGTTCGCGGCGCAGGTCGACCTCGCCGTGGATCGCCCAGAGATGGTCACCGGCCGGGTCGAGGAGCACCTGGGTCACGTCGAAGCGCCGCGGCTCGGTGCGGACCAGCCGCGAGTGGTGGGCCCTGCGCGCTTCCGGCGTGAACAGGAGCTCGCCGTACTCCTCGAAGAAGGGCGTCATCGAGGCCTCGAGCTCGGCGGGGTCGGGCGCGCCGTCGGCGGGTCGCAGGAGCGTCGCGGCCTCGCCGAACTCCCTTTGCGCAAGGGCGGCGACGAGGGCGAGCATCTCCTGTCGCACCCGGGCTCGAAGCGCCCGCTCGTTGGTGGCGAGATCGAAGGCCTGGGTCGCGTGCGGCGTCTCCTCCGGATCTCGGGGTGTGGCGAGGGTCTCCCAGGCCTCGACGAGGCTCGAGTCCACCCGTGCGATCATCGTGCGGAGGTAGGCCAGTGCGTCGTAGACCGTCTCGGTCTTCGTCTCCTCCGGGATCGACTTTGCGAGGGTGTTGTGCACCTGGCTCAGGTAGCGCAGGAGCAGGCCTTCGCTCCGCGCCAGCGAGTACTCCTTCACGTAGTCGCGGAAGCTTCGCATCCCCTCGAACATCTCCCGGGCGATCGACTTCGGACGTACACCCGCTTCCCCCACCCAGGGGTGCTCGCTCGCAAAGAGCTGGAAGGTCTGGGTGATGAAGGCCTCGGCGGGCTTCGGGTGCTCGACCTCCTCGGCGCGCTGTCGGCGCTCCTCGTAGTCGACGCCTTCGGCCTTCAGCTTCGCGACGAGCTCGCGTCGCAGCTTCGAGCGCTGCTCGTTCAGGATCGCGCGGGGGTTCTCCTGGATCGCCTCGACCAGGGAGAGGAGGTCCAGCGCGAAGTCGCTCGCCTCGGGGTCGAGGACAGCGGCGGCCTCGACGAGGTAGAGCGCCAGGGTGTGGTGGAGGGAGAAGTCCGACTGGAGGTCGGTCCGCACCCGGACCTCGGGCGGACCGAAGCCCGACTCGAAGACCTCCACGACGCCCGCCCGGCGCAGGGAGCGGAAGAGCGCGGCCGCGCGCCTCCGCAGGCGCGACTTCGTCGCATCGGATTCGTGGCAGCGCTCGATGAGCTGGGTGACGCCCCGGTATCCGGGCTCCTCCTCTCCGGCCGGGTCGCGCTGGAGGACGGCCACCATCAGCCCGTGGGTCACGTCGAAGCGCGACTCCAGGCGCTCGGCGGGGCGATTCGTGAGTCGCTCGAAGGTGTCCCGATTCCAGGGTACGAAGCCGTAGGGCGCCTTCTTCTTCGCCGCGCGTCGCCTTCCCTGCTTCTCGGAGCGTGCCGCGGCCCGCTTGTTCCAGATCACGTGCTCGGGGGCCTGGCAGACGACCGCACCGCGATCGTCGAAGCCCTTGCGACCGGCGCGGCCCGCGATCTGCTTGAAGTCCCGCACGCTGAGGATTCCGACCTTCTCCCCGTCGAACTTCGCCAGCTTCGTGAACAGGACGGTGCGGATCGGCACGTTCACACCGACCCCCAGGGTGTCGGTACCCAGGATCACCTGGAGCAGGCCGCGCTGCGCGAGCTGCTCGACCAGCAGGCGGTAGCGAGGAAGGAGGCCCGCGTGGTGGACGCCGATGCCGTGGCCGAGGAAGCGCTTCAGCTCGCGGCCGTACTCCGTGTCGAAGCGCGCGTCGCGGATCTCCCGGGCGATCGCTGCGCGCTCCTCCCGGCTGGAAAGGCGCGCACTCGTGAGTCCCTGGGCGAGCTCGCCGCACTCGCGCTGGGTGAAGCTCACCACGTAGATGGGAGCGAGCTGCCGGCCGTGGAGATCCTCGAGGGTCTCGAGCAGGGGCGTCTCCCGATACTCGAAGTCGAGGGGAACCGGCCGTCGGTCGGAGAAGACGTGGGCGACCTCGCGTCCGCTGAAGGAGCTGAGGCGTTCCTCGATGGGCGCCGTGTTCCCGAGGGTCGCCGACATCAGCAGGAGCTGGGTGTCCCGCAGGGTGATGAGCGGGATCTGCCACGCGGCGCCGCGGTCCCGGTCCGCGTAGTAGTGGAACTCGTCGAGGACCGCGCAGGGAATGGGGGCAGCTCGTCCTCCTCGCAGGGCCATGTTCGCGAGGATCTCTGTGGTGCAGCAGATGATCGGCGCGTCCCGGTTGACGCTGGCGTCCCCCGTCATCATCCCCACCCGCTCGGCTCCGAACTCCTCGCAGAGGGCGAAGAACTTCTCACTCACGAGGGCTTTCACCGGTGCCGTGTAGAACGATCGATGCCCCTGGCAGAGGGCGGAGAAGTGCAGAGCCAGGGCGACGAGGGACTTCCCGGATCCCGTCGGGGTGGAGAGCACCACGTGACGCCCCGCGAGCAGCTCGAGGACCGCCTCCTCCTGCTCCGGGTAGGGGGTGAGCCCGGTCTCCGAGAGCCACTCGAGGAAGGCGCCGAGGATCGCGTCCGGACCTCCGGTCGCGGCCGCCGGGAGCCACGCTCCGAGCGACCGGGCCGGCGGATTCACTGACCGGCGGGAAGGGGAGCGCGCCAGTGGATACGCACGGGCCTCACGCCCCAGCGCTTCGCGGCGCCGACGTCGTCACCCATGTAGATGTCGATCTTGCGGGTCCAGCGCCTTCCCATCTTGTCGAGCACGATGAACTCGCCGGCCAGTCCATCGATACGCACCCGGGTACCGCGGGTCAGCCCGAGATCGAGCAGGTCCCGGGAGACCGCGATGGCCTGCATCCCGGGCTCGAGGGAGTCGCCCCAGGCCCCCTCGGAGGGGCGGTCGTCGGCCTGCTTCACGCTCGAGTTGTACGCCGACGCGAGCACGTCGAGGGAGCGCTCCGGCGCCGCAGCGCACGCGGCGGGCAGCGCCAGCACCACGAGGGCGGCGAGCCAGGCACCGCGACCTCGCGCGGTCCTTTGGGAGGGGATCGGCACGGGGGGGCGACATCCTACAGACCTTCACCGGCGCCGGCGAGAGGATTCGTGCCCCTGGATCAGGGGGCCTCGAGGACGCGGAAGCTCCCTGCGACCCGGCGGAAGGCCGGGGTGAGGGCCTCGTGCCGCGCTGCGTCGAAGATCCCCTGGAGCAGGAAGTAGCGCTCCCCGTCGGTGGCGAGGATCTGGGTGACCCGCACCTCCCGCCCGCTCTCGATGTCCCGCGCGTCGGCCGACATCTCGTGGGCCGGAAGTCCCCCCAGCGTCGCCGGCTGCTCCGATCGCAGGGCGATCTCCTCGATCGATGCGGTTTCCTGGAGCCGGTCCCGGGAGAACACCGGCAGGTTCGCGATGTGAGCGCGGCCGAGGGAGGAGCCCACGACGATTACCGCCGGGACCTCGTCCGGCGCCGCAACGGCCTCGGGGATCGCGAGGGCAACGGCATTTGGCGCCGTCGTGACGATCTCGAAGGGCGCAGCCTCGTCGACGCGGAAGCGCAGACCGTCGAGGGGCGAGACTCTCGTCGCCGGCTCCCAGTGCGCGGTCTTCAGCACCCCGACGAGGGCCTCCTGGTGCACGGACTCCAGATCGAGGGGCGTGGTCGCGGTGATGAGCACGCTGGCGCTGCCGTCGCCCAGGAGCAGCAGCCACTTCCGGAAGGTCGTCCCCGCGGCGCGTTGGGTCGCGTGGAGGAGTGTGCCGCGGCGCGAGTCGACCTCGACCTCCACCGAGCGGTGCAGGATCACACCGCGCTCTTCGAGGGCGTCGCGGGTGAAGGAGGTGCGAGCGCTCTCGATCGGCATCGAGAGCTCCGTCACGAGCACCGAGGTGAGATCCCCGTCGCGGCCGATGCCGGGGAAGTCCTCCGAGACGACGAAGCCCACGGGAACCTCGAGGCGGACGCGGGTCCCCGCGATCGGCTCGGGCTCGGCAAAGGCGGTGCCCGCGAGGGCGCTCCAGAGACCGAGGACGATCAGGACGCGCTTCACGACCCGCCCTCGACGCGATGGATCGCGACCACGCGCCCGACCGGTGCGGTGAGCGGCGGAGACGCGACCTCTTGCAGCTCGACGCGCGGTCCCACGCCCTGCACCAGACGCAGCCCACGGGCCGTCTCCACGAAGCCCTTCGCCCGCAGTGCGCCCAGGGCGCGCACCCGCCGGCTCACCTCCTCGAGCGGCATGCCGGCCTCGATCGTCACGATCCGGGTCTCGAAGTGCTCGTGGGAATGAGCCGGTGCCGTCGCGTCGGATCCGCGCCGTCGCGCCCGAGCACCGTCGGCGTCCGGAGGGAAGAGCAGGTCGGGCTCGACCTCGCCGTGGACGCAGCGAACGATCGGTGCCTCGGGCTCGAACTCCCGCAGCCGGGCCTCGAGGTTGTCGAGGGAAGAACCGGCGACTCGATCCACCTGGTTCAGCAGGAGCAGATCCGCCGAGGACACCTGCTGAACGAAGGTGTCGTCGAGGTCCCGCCCGGCGGCGAGCTGCTCGGCATTCACGACGACGACGGCGACGTCGTCCTCGATCCAGGCGCCGATCGGGTCGCGCCAGAGGTGCAGCTGGGTCTCGAAGGGCAGGGCGACGCCGGAGGTCTCTATGATCACCCGATCGGGCTGGACCCGTTCGCGCAGCGACTGGAGCGTGTCGACCAGCGCGTCTGACAGTCGGCAGCAGACACAGCCCCCCGAGAGCTCCACGTAATCTTCCGGCCGCCGCGCGAGGAGTTCGGCGTCGATGCCGAGGTCGCCGAACTCGTTCGAGACGATTGCCACGCGCACGCCCTCGCGCTGGGCGTCCGCCAGCAGGTGTCGGACGAGGGAGGTCTTCCCGGAGCCGAGGAAGCCGGAGACGACGAGCGCGGGAACGCGGTCGTCCGTCATGGGGAAGTCTTCACGGTGGACGCGCTCTCCACGAGTTCGCGTAGACGATAGCCGAGGCCCGGTAGACGATGCGGAGCGGAGGCTCGGGTCAGCTCGGGGTCCCGGTGAGCGGCTGGGTGCGCAGCTCGGCGTAGACGCCGAAGTGGTCCGACGGCCAGATGCCGTCCTCGGCGGCATCGCAGACCACGCGGCAGCCTTCGATGCGTCCGATACCGGTTCCGCGTTGGGGGAAGCCCGTGAAGACGTAGTCGATGCGCCGGTCCGGCTCGAGGGCCTCCGCCGCGTAGGCGTTGCGGTTGCACCAGGTGTGGCCCGGCCCGCTCTCGCCGGCTACGCGCCAGGCGTCGAGGAAGGCGACGCTGCGTCCACCCAGGGACTGGAGGCCGCAGACGTAGCGGATCTCGGCGGACTCGGGCTCGGCGTTGAAGTCACCAACGAGGATCGGCGGGAACCCCTCGCGCGGGCGGCGACGCAGCGCCAGGTCGCAGAGCGCCTCGACCTGTCGCTCGCGGACGGCGCCGTGGCGGTACTTCCAGTGGAGGTGGGTGCAGGTGATGGAGAGCGCACCGTGGGGCGAGTCGATGGTGACCGAGAGGGCGGCGCGGGTCTCGCCGTCTCCCGCGTCGGGCAGCGCGAGCGTCTCGCGGCTCGCGATGGGCCAGCGCGATGCGATGGCGTTGCCGAACTCCCGAGGCCCGGAGTCCGCCGCTCCGTTGGCCGGGTCCCGCCAGAAGGGCGAGGCGCACACGTAATCGCAGTGGTAGGCGCGATCGCCGAGCAGCTCCCTCACCTGATCGGTGGTCTCCCCGCGGAGCGCCTCCTGGAACCCGATCAGGTCCGGGTCCAGCCGATCGATCCAGTCGCGGATGCGCGCAGCGCGGGTCTTCCAGGGCCCGGCGTCGTGCCAGAGGTTCAGGGTGAGAACCGAGAGCAAAGGAACCTCGGATCGCCGTGATGGAGCGCGGGTCGATTGTTGCACAGCGCCGGGGTGGCGGGGCCTGGGATATGCTGAACGACCGGCGACGGAGGAGACGCCATGGGGGTGCGGTTTCGCGAGGTGCAGGTGCAGCGCATCCTCACCCGCGCTGGCGGATACCTGAAGGACGTCTGCTCCCACTCGCTCCAGCCCTACCGGGGATGCACCTTCGGTAACGCCCTCTGTGGCGTGGCATGCTACGTCCAGCACAACGGCTTGGTCACCCGGGGTGCCGCGTGGGGGAGCTTCCTCGAGGCGCGGATGAACGCGCCCCGGGCCTACGAGGCGGAGCATGCCCGCGAGCGTCGCTGGGCGCGGCGTGCGCGGGGGGCCTTCGGGGTCTTTCTCTCGAGCTCGACGGATCCCTTCGTCCCCCAGGAGCGCGTGCACGGGCTCACCCGGGGTCTGCTCGAGGTGATGATCGACGCCCCGCCCGACGTCCTGATCGTGCAGAGTCACTCTCCCGACGTGGTGCGGGTGCGAGCCCAGCTCGCCCGGCTCGCGGCCCGCTGCGACGTGCGCGTCCATCTCAGCATCGAGAGCGACGCCGACTCCCTGCCGGGGCTGCCGCCCCCGGCGGCGACGGTGGAGCGCCGCCTCGAGGCGGCCGCGCAGCTGCGCGCGGCGGGTCTGCGCACCGTGATCACGGTCTCGCCGCTCCTGCCGATTCGCGACCCGGAGGCCTTCTTCCGTCGGATCTCCCGCGTGGCCGATGCCGTGGTGATCGACCACTTCATCGAGGGGGACGGCAGTGCGGACGGATCCCGGACGGCGCGCACCGCGCTGCCCGCTGCAATGGAGCGGGTCCTTCCCGGCTCCAGCGCGCTCGCCTACCGCGACCAGGTCGTGGCGATCGCCCGGGAGATCCTGCCCGGCCGGGTCGGCGTGAGTCGCGATGGCTTCGCCGGCCGCTACCTCGATTGAGGCGCCGGCCCGCCGGCCGGGTCAGCCGGCGAGATCCGCGAGATGGTCGAGGGACTCGAGCACGTCGAGCTCGTCGACACCCGGCAGCTGGGTGCGGGCGATCAGATGGGTGAGACCCAGCGTCTCCCGATAGCGCGCGATGTGATCGGCGACGGCGGCGGGCTCGCCCACGAGGGCCCAGTCCTCGAGGGCGGCCGGAGCCGCCTTCCGAATCGCGGCCTGGGACGCCTTGGCCAGGACCGCCGCCTGTCGCTCGAGGCCGGCGGAAACTCGCGCGCGCGCCTCCGAGTCCGGGTGGGCGAAGACGGTGCGCATCACCGGTACCTCGAGCTCCGCGTCGTTGCCGACGGCGTCGCGATGCGCGCCGTAGTTGTGACGCAGGCGCTCGAAGGGCTCGATCGGCGAGGCCAGGTACGGAAGCCCGAGACGACCGGCCTGGGCGAGCGCCTTCGGACCGAAGGCGGCGACCCAGATGGGTGGATGGGGCCGCTGCACCGGGCGGGGCGAGAGGACGATGGCCTCCCCGTCGCGCTCCGGCGCCACCGGCTTGCCAGCCCAGGCGTCCCGCATGATCTCGAGGGCCGCCTCGAAGCGATCGCGCTTCTCGTGGACGGGCACGTCGTAGGCCGCGAAGAGCGCCGCGCGGAAGCCGCGACCGACGCCGAGGACGACCCGCCCCCCGGACAGGCAGTCGAGGACGGCCACCTCCTCGGCGATCTGGAGCGCATTGCGGATCGGCAGCAGGAAGGACGTGGTCGCCAGCCGGATCGAACGGGTGCGCGCGGCGATCGCCGCCAGCAGCAGGAGCGGCGCCGGATTGGCGCCGGAGCCGGTGAAGTGGCTCTCGGGCAGCCAGAAGGAGTGGAAGCCCAGGGACTCGGCGCGCGTCGCCTGGTCCACCAGCACCTCGGCGGGCGCCGCGGCGTCGTAGCGCCAGGGGGTGAGACCGATCTCCAGGGGGGACACGGGGGAAGGCTAGCGGGTATGTCTGCGGTCGGCGGACTCGCTTCCTCCTCGCACGGGTCGCGGCGAACGAATATCATCAGCGCGAGGCAGGTCGTTCGGCCCTTGCCCGGGCGATCGGAGGTGCTGTGCCGATTCCGAAGACTCTCGCCATGGTCCAGACCGGGCTCCGCAAGCTCGAGCCCCGGGACCTGCCGATTCCGGAGATCGACGACGACTCCGCACTCCTACGCATCGAGGCCTGCGGGATCTGCGGCAGCGACTACGAGCAGTACGAGGGGGTGCTGCGGACCCCGATGCCCGTCATTCCCGGACACGAGCCGCTGGGTCGGATCGAGGCCATCGGCGACGCCGCGGCACGGCGCTGGGGCGTCGACGTGGGAGATCGGGTCGCGGTCGAGACCATGCTCTCCTGCCGATTCTGCCCCCCCTGTCTGTCGGGCAGCTACCACCTGTGTCGGACGCGGCGGATCTACTCCTACATCCCGCTCTCGGAGCCGCCGGGGCTGTGGGGCTCCTACGCGGAGCTCATGTACCTGCACCCCAACTCGGTGGTGCACAAGGTGGATCCCAGCCTCGATCCGAGCATCGCGGTGATGTTCAATCCTCTCGGGGCAGGTTTTCGCTGGGCGGTCGAGATCCCCAGGACCGGCCCCGGCGACACGGTCGTCATCCTCGGTCCCGGGCAGCGGGGCCTGGCGAGCGTGCTCGCCTGTCGCGAGGCCGGCGCCGATCGCATCGTCGTCACGGGGCTCGCTGCGGACGCCCGGAAGCTCTCCCTCGCCCGCGAGTTCGGCGCAGACCACGCGATCGACGTCGAGAACGAAGACCTGAAGGAGCGGATCCGCGAGATCACCGACGGGGTCGGGGCCGACGTCGTCGTCGACGTGTCTTCCTACTCGACCGCGCCCGTCACCGATGCCCTCGACCTCGTCGCGCCCGGCGGCACCGTGGTTCTCGCGGGCGTGAAGGGCTTCAAGCCCATTCCCGACTTCATCTCCGACAAGATCGTGATGAAGGAGATCCAGGTGCGGGGCGCCATCGGCGTGACCTCCAGCGGCTACCGGAGCGCGATCCGGCTGCTCGAGTCCCGGCGCCATCCCGTCGAGAAGATGCACACCCACGACTTCCGGTTGCGAGAGGCCGAGCTGGCGATCCGCACCCTCGCGCGGGAGATTCCGGACGACGAGTCGATCCACTCCTGCCTGCTGCCGGGGAAGGGCTGAACCATGGAATTCGTGAGGGCCTGGATCGGGAAGTCCGGCTACAGCCGGGCGCTCGGCGTCGAGCTCGCCTCGATCAGCGAGGAGT